>NZ_CAUQHQ010000065.1:0-12750 GCF_963517995.1 uncultured Campylobacter sp. | reverse complement strand
CCGCTAACGTGAACAAAATCTGCAGTATCTTGCGTAGCCGCGATAAAGTCATCGGCGGGTTTAAAGTTTACGCCCGTGATTTGGCTTAAAATTTTATGAACGGCCGCTTTATAATCAGGATGGCAGTTGATACCCGTTCCGATCGCGGTTGCACCCATGTTTAGCACAGCCATAGACTCTCTTGCGGCGGTGATTTTTTCGATATCGCTTTTGATGTAGCTTGCAAATGCGTTAAACGTATTGCCAAGCGTCGTAGGAACGGCGTCTTCTAGCTCGGTTCTACCCATCTTGATAATGTCTTTAAAGTCTTTTGCCTTAGCTTCTAGCTCGTTTTTAAGCAGCTCCATAGCCTTTAAAAGATCAGTTAGTTTAGCGTATGTAGCGACTTTGATCGAACTTGGATAAGTGTCGTTGGTGCTTTGGCCTAAATTCGTATGGTCGTTTGGATGCAGATACTGATACTCGCCTTTTTTGTGTCCTAGGCTCTCAAGCGCGACGTTTGTTATAACTTCGTTTGCGTTCATATTGGTGCTAGTTCCCGCGCCCCCTTGGATCATATCTACTACAAATTGATCTAAATATTTACCCGCGATTAGCTCGTCGCACGCTTTTGCGATAGCGTCGGCTTTTTGCGCGTCTAGAACTCCGACTTCTTTGTTGGCTAGGGCAGCTGCTTTTTTGATTTGGGCAAATGCCTTAACGAAATACGGATAATCTTTAAGCGGTCGTCCGCTCATGTGGAAATTCTCAAGCGCCCTAAACGTTTGCACTCCGTAATATACGTCGTCGGCTATCTCTAACTCGCCTATGAAGTCGTGTTCTCTTCTGGTTCCCATATCGGTTCTCCTTGTGATGAAATTGAATAATGAAACTATAGCGCAATTAAACTGATTTTTAAATTAAGATTTTAATTTTTTATTTATTTTTTTATTACGAATTTATCATTTTTTTAAGCTTTATTTTATACTAAAAGCGCTAGTTATGTCCGAAAAAAACGCGGATATGTATAAATTTTGATATTAAATCAGTCTTAAGCTAAAATAGCTATATAGACTTTCAAATATCAAAAATTTGTAAGATATTTTCGTTTTATTTTATCATTGAGACTATTTTTTATTAATAAACTTAAAAAAAGATACTAATATTATCCTATAAATTTAAGCTAGTATTTATTTAAATTTACACGCGCGTTGTCGCGCCGAACCCAAAAGAGGCAAATTTAATGTTAGTTCTAAATATATTTAGATAAAATATCCCAAAAATTTATAAAGGAAAAAGATGCAAACGAGCTTTATGAGGCGTCTAAACACGGCAAAAGCGCTAGGCATGACGTCCGGGATTTTGGTTATTTTAAATTTACTCTCGCAAGAGATGGTTTTACCAAAAAGCCTCTTTGATATCGCAACGAGCATGCGCGTAGCGATGTTGTTCGTCTCCGTCATCTGCCTTTACGGCGCGATATCAAAGGTAAACAAACTTGCAGGCGGAGGCGTGTTTAAGCTTTACCGCATTTTTATCGCGGTTAGTAGCGCGATGATTTTGCTAAGCTTTAGCGCGAACTACGCTCCCGCCAGCACGCACAAGATCCTATTTTTCGTCATTTGCGGCACGGCCGTGCTTGCGTTTTTGCTTTGGATAAAGGTAAATTTTAAACTCGGCGCCGTCACGCAAAACGCCCTATTTTCAGGCTACGCAGTGCTTTGCATCGTAGGCACGTTTATCGCCGCGGCGCTAAAGTTTTTGCTTACCAAAGCCCTGCGCGACCCTTATCCTATCGAGCTTGCGGTGCTTGGCATCTACCTAGCGCTAGGGTTTATCTACGTGCTTGCCTGGTCGAGAGTGGATTACGTCGAAAATCTCAATCAAGACTAAATAGATCCCGTCAAATTCGCGTTTCGAGCAAATTTAGACGACAAAAGCGAAAAATCGCGCGATAATGCTAAACTCGTTTAAATTTAAGCAAAGCTAAATTTAAATTTATCGTAAATCCGCAAATTTAAACTAGCGGCGACTTTAAATTTAACTCTACGAAACTCTAAATTTAGCCTAAAACCGTTTGATGCTATCGTTCATTTCAGCTTGTTTTTTAGCGCGTTTACTAGCGAAGTTGCTTAGCTAATGTGGGCTTTTATCTAGCGAAAGGCCGCTCCCTGCGCTCGGGCGCCCAAAATTTAATCAAAAAGTTTTGCCTTTTGGCTTAGAGATTTTATATTTCTTCGACGGTCGCGCGTTTTTATCGGCTTGATGCCAAGGCAGCTACGATAACCGCCGTTAGAAGTAAAATTTAGTAGACCGCTCAGGCATAAAAGCTCGCATCGCTGCGCCTCGGTCGCCGAGCGAGGCAAAAATGCAGCTCTAAATACGGCAAAACTGGAGAATTTATAATTTTACAATCGGCAAAAACCGCTATGGCCGCGTTTTAAAATTTGCTAAAACTATGCCTTGGATAAAGCGGCGATTAAAACAAAAAAGCGCAAATTTATGTTTTTTTCGTTGACGTAAATTTGAGATTGCGTCGTTTTGGCTCATAAAAATTTAGGAGTGACTTTATAATGACAAAATGTTTAAAATTTGGTGCTAATATTCGCGCCGTCAAATTTAAGGAGAAAAAATGAGAAAATTTATACTTTTAGGAGCGGCTGCGGCGATGGCATTTGCTGAAATTACTACGGTGCAAGTTAGTCCCGAAGCGATAAAAAACTACGAGCAAATCGTAGATATCAGAACGCCTTCTGAATGGGCGGAAACGGGCGTGATAAAAGGTGCAAAGACCATCACTTTTAACCCCGCCGACAAAGATAGCTTTTTAAACGAGCTAAAGGCCAATCTCGATCTAAAAAAGCCCGTCGCGCTAATTTGCAGGAGCGGGCGCAGAAGCGCTGCTGCGGCTATGGCGATAGATTCGCCGGAGCTAAATATAATAAACCTTGACGGCGGCATGAGTAGCCTGATAAATCAAGGCTACGAAACCGCGCCGTATCAAAAATAATCCGCAAATTTCTTTAATCCGTCAGGCTTAAATTTACGCTAAATTTTAAGTTTGGCGGAGCTGATTTTCGCTCTACTCGCGCGCAAGACGGCGGCAAATTTTAAATTCCCGCCGTTTTTACAAATTTATAAAAAGTATTTAGCGCAAATTTGGCGATTTTTATCAAATTTAGTCCAAATTTATGCTAAAAACAGCCTCGGCTTTAGCTTTAGCAGGCAAACATACGCAGCCAGCGCGCTTTGCTCTCTTATGTAGTTGCGGTCTCCGTTTAAATTTAGCCTTTCGATGATGCATTCGCTGTCCTTTGCGTAAGCTCCTACAAATACCGTTCCCACGGGCTTTGCCTCGCTACCGCCCTCAGGCCCCGCGATACCGCTGATAGCTAGAGAGAAGTCCGATTCGCTCGCCTTTAGGGCGCCTTTTAGCATCGCCATCACGCACTGCTCGCTCACCGCGCCGTAGGTTTCCAAAATTTCATCGCTAACACCCAGCCAGTCGCGCTTCATCTTATTTGCGTAGGTTACAAGCGAGCCGTTAAATGCCGCAGAAACCCCCGCAAAAGCGCCGAATTTTGCCGCCGCAAGCCCCGCAGTGCAAGACTCGGCAAAGGTTAGCTTTAGTCCGCTTGACGTAAGTACGCGCGCTACGTGAGCCGCGACGTCTTCGCCTTCAAAAAATTTGCCCGAAAAGAGATTTTTCGCGCCGTTTATAAAGCCGCCGATTTGACCGAATTTATTCGCTTCTACTCTGATTAACGCCAAATTTGACAAAATTTGAGACGAATAAATTTGCACTTCGTATGTTTTAGCTAGCGGTTCGAGTAGGATTTTCGCACTCTCCTCGTCAAAGTCTACCAAGTGAAAATATCCAAAATCGCGCTGCGTTTTGATCTCTATGGCCGGCAATTTTTGATTTGCGTCGGCTTTTATTAAATTTACGTAAGTTTGGTCTAATCTTACTAAAAAGCTCTCGTCGCTAAAGATTTCTGCTCTACTGGGAGCTAGCATCTGAGGGGATTTTAGCTCCAAAACATCGCCGCTTAAAGTTGCTAAAATTTTAGCCGCGACGGAGTAGTTTTTGCTAGACGCAAATATACAAAGACCGTCCGAGCGCGCGCAAAGATGCTCGATGATAAACGGCAGCTCCTTGTCGCTGCGACTAACGAACCTAAACTCGCCCAGCTCGCCGAAATGCCGCTTGTAAGCGCAAATAATATAATCTAAAAAAGGCGCGTTTACGCCGATATCTTCGCCGATGATCAGTAGTGCGTTTTTCACTATTTTCTCCTTTAAAAGCTAAAAATATCTTACATAAATTTAGCTTAAAATAGCGTTTTTTCAGTAGCGTTTAATCGCCGTTTGGATAGAATCTACCAATTTTTTACTTCAAGGCGAACCTATGGATTACAAAGATACTTTATTGCTTCCAAACACCGAATTTCCCATGCGCGGCAACCTGCCGGAAAACGAACCCAAGCGCTTAAAATCGTGGTTTGACGATAGAAAAATCTACGAAAAAATGAAAGCTAAAAGGCAAAAAGCAGCCAAAAGCTTCACTCTGCACGACGGCCCTCCCTACGCCAACGGCAACATCCACATCGGACACGCGCTAAACAAAACCCTAAAAGACATCATCTTAAAAACGCACTATTTCTTCGGCGAAAACGTGAGATTTACGCCGGGCTGGGACTGCCACGGTCTACCGATCGAACAGCAAGTCGAGGTAAAACTGGGTGAGAAGAAAAAAAGCCTCGGCAAAACGCAAATCCGCGAGCTTTGCCGCGAACACGCCAGAGAATTTATCGGCGTGCAAAAAGAGAGCTTTAAACAGCTAGGCGTCGCTAGCGACTGGGACGACCCGTATCTGACGATGAAATTTAAATTTGAAGCCGAAATTTACAAAACGCTTTGCAAAGTCGCCAAACGCGGACTTTTAGTCGAGCGAAGCAAGCCGGTGTACTGGAGCTGGGCAGCTAGAAGCGCTCTAGCAGAAGCCGAGGTCGAGTACGAGGACAAAGAGGACTATAGCATCTACGTCGCGTTTAAACTAGACGAGGAAGCCGCCGCAAAAATCGGCGCAAAAGACGCTCGCGCGGTCATATGGACGACTACTCCTTGGACGCTGCCGGCAAACCAAGCCATCTCGCTAAGTCCGAGCGAAATTTACGTTTTAACGTCTGAAAATTTGATATTTGCCAAAGAGATGCTTGGCGAGATAGAAAAAGAAGGGCTAACTAAGGGCGAAATTTTAAAAGAATTCGCCTCCGCCGAGCTTGAAAACCTTCACGCGATAAATCCTCTAAACGGCAGAAAATCGCTATTTATCCTAGGCGATCATGTAACGATGGACGGCGGTACGGGTCTAGTTCACACTGCCCCGGGGCACGGCGAAGACGACTACCACGTGAGCCTAAAATACGGCATCGAAGTCATCATGCCGGTTGATGAAGGCGGATTATACGACGAGACGCTAAAGGCGAAAAAATTATTCCCAGAAGACGTAGTAGACGAGCTAATCGGCATGCATATCTTTAAAGCCAACGAGAAAATTTTAGAGCTTCTAGGCTCAAATTTGCTAAAAGTTAGTAAATTCGTCCACTCGTATCCGTTTTGCTGGAGGACGCATAAGCCGGTTATCTACCGCGCTACCAAGCAGTGGTTTATCGCGATGGACGAGCCTAAAATCGAGGGCAAAACGCTAAGAGAAGTCGCGCTAAAAGAGCTTGAAAACGTCAAATTTTACCCTGCAAGCGGCGTAAAAAGGATAGGCTCGATGATAGAAAATCGTCCCGACTGGTGTATCTCGCGCCAACGCGACTGGGGCGTGCCGATAGCGTTTTTTAGACGCAAGGATACTAAAGAGCCGATATTTGACGATGAAATTTTAGATAACGTCGCGGCGATATTCGAGCAAAAAGGCGCGGATGCGTGGTGGGATAGCCAGATCAAGGATCTATTGCCGGCAAACTGTAAATACGATCCGCAAAATTTAGAAAAAGTGATGGACATCCTAGACGTCTGGTTTGACAGCGGCTCGACGTGGGCTGCGGTGCTAAAAAGCGGCGACTACGATGCGGGTAGCTATCCTGCGGATATGTACCTAGAGGGTAGCGATCAGCACAGAGGCTGGTTCCAAAGCTCGCTACTGCTAAGCTGCGCCGCGCAAGGACGAGCGCCGTATAGAAGCGTGCTCACGCACGGCTTTACCGTCGATGAAAACGGCCAAAAGATGAGTAAAAGCAAGGGCAACGTCGTAGCTCCGGCAGACGTCGCTAAAACCTACGGCGTGGAAATTTTACGCCTTTGGGTTGCGCTTAGCGACTACTCCAGCGACCTAAAAATCAGCGAAAACATCCTAAAACAAGTAAGCGAACAATACCGAAAAATACGCAATACGATAAGATTTCTACTAGCCAACGTAAACGACCTAGAAGATATCGAAACGTCAAATTTTAATATCCTAGACCGCTGGATACTAAGCCGCGCGAAAAAAGCATTCGACGAGGCCGAAGCGGCGTTTAGAAACTACGACTTTTCAAAGGGATTTAGCCTGCTGATGAATTTCCTAAGCGCTGATTTAAGCGGCATTTACCTTGATATCTGTAAAGACCGCCTATACTGCGACGCCAAAGACAGCGATACGCGCCGCTCGGCTCAAAGCGCCATGGCGCTAATCACTAGAGCGCTACTGCCGCTCATCGCTCCGACGCTAACCTACACCGTGGATGAAGCGATGGACTATGCGCCTAAGATCATAAAAAACGGCGCGACCGACGCCTTTGATCTAGAGTACGCGCCGCTAGATTTTGAGTTTAACGTGGACGACGAGCTACTAGTGGCTAGCCGCGAGAAGTTTTTCGAGCTAATCGACGTACTCAAAAAAGACAAAAAGATAAAATCGACCTTAGAGCTAGTGTTACAAACCAGCTCAAATTTGATCCTAAGCGAAGACATAAACGAGATCAGCGACTGGTATATGGTTAGCGATGTCCAGAGTCTAGACGGCAGCGACGGCCTAGCCGAATTTGACGTCGGAAACGATAAATTTAAGCTTGTTTTATCAAAACGCTTCAAATGCCCGAGATGCTGGAAATTTACCGCTAAGCACGACGGCGAAACCTGCCCTAGATGCGAAAAGGCGCTAAATGCTCTCTGAGCCTGTTAGCTTTAGCTTCGTAGCGGCGACCATCGCGGCGATACTCGCGGTTACGGCCGTTGGCATCGTAGCGGTAAATAAATTTAAGGATAAAAAATGATAACTTTAAAGCAAGCTCTAAAGCTAAGCGAGGGCGAAGTATCCGAGCTTAGAAACGAGCTAGAAAAGAAAATTTTAGCAGATAAAGAACTTGGCGCTTACGTCGAGCAGCTGGCAAATTTGCCGCTTGGCAAACTGGGCGCGGGCGTACCGATCGCCATCAAAGACAACATCCAGGTAAAAGGCTGGAGCGTCACGTGCGCGTCTAAAATTTTACAAGGATACGTCGCGCCTTATAACGCGACCGTCGTCGAAAAGCTGCTAGCCTCAGGCTTAGCGCCGTTTGGACGCACGAATATGGACGAATTTGCCATGGGAAGTACGACCGAGAGCAGCTACTACGGCAAAACGCTAAACCCCCTAAACCGCGAAAGAGTACCGGGCGGCAGCTCGGGCGGCTCAGCGGCTGCGGTTGCGGCGGGGCTAGCGGTTGCGGCCCTTGGCAGCGATACGGGCGGCTCGATACGCCAGCCTGCGGCATTTTGCGGATGCGTCGGGCTAAAGCCCACCTACGGGCGCGTTAGCCGCTACGGTCTTGGCGCCTACTCCAGCTCACTCGATCAAATCGGCCCTATAACGCAAAACGTAGAAGACGCCGCAATCCTATACGACATCATCGCCGGCCATGACGACAAAGACAGCACGAGCGCGGAGATAAAATTTGAAAGCGTCGCAGACAAACTAGACGCAAACAAAAAGCTCACGATCTGCGTAATCGAAAACTACGTGAACGAAGCCTCGGAAGAGACTAAAAAAGCGCTTTTAAGAGCGGTCGATATTTTAAAATCCGCAGGCCATAAAATAATCTATAAAAATTTAGAAAACTCAAAATGCGATATCGCAACCTACTACATCATCGCCACGGCCGAAGCTAGCGCAAATCTCAGCCGCTACGACGGAGTGAGATACGGACGCAGGGCGGAAGCTAAAAATTTAAAAGAACTTTATGTAAATTCGCGCTCGGAGGGGTTTGGCGAAGAGGTAAAAAGACGAATCCTGCTAGGTACTTTCGTGCTTAGTAGCGGTTATTACGACGCGTATTACATCAAAGCGCAAAAAGCTCGAGCCTACGCTAAAGCTAAATACGAGCGGATTTTGAGCGAATGCGACCTCATTTTTATGCCCGTCGCCCCTCGCACGGCGTATAAATTCGGCGATCTAAAAGACCCGCTAGAGGCCTATTTGTCGGATATTTACACGATCAGCGTAAATTTAGCCGGCTTGCCCGCCGTCTCGGTTCCTGTAGCCAAGGACGCAGACGGACTAAACGTCTCGGCTCAGCTCATCGCCAAAGCGTGGGACGAAAAAACGCTACTAGAGGGCGCTCTTAGCCTTGAAAATTTAATAATTTAATAAAAGGATAAAAGATGAAGATAATTAAGCGAGCTTTGACCTTCGAGGATGTTCTTTTGGTACCTCAGTATTCTGAAATTTTGCCTAAAGAGGTCGATATAAAAACAATGTTTAGTAAAAACGTCTCGCTAAACATCCCTCTCGTCTCAGCCGCGATGGATACAGTAACAGAGCATAGAGCCGCTATCATGATGGCGCGTCTGGGAGGCCTTGGCGTCATACACAAAAATATGGACGTCGCATCGCAGGTACACGAAGTACGCCGCGTCAAAAAAAGCGAGAGCGGCGTGATCTTCGATCCGATCTCTGTTAGCCCCGACGCTACCGTAGGCGAGGCGCTTGATCTCATGGCCGACCTTCATATCTCGGGCGTTCCGGTCGTGGATGAGAATAAAATTTTAATCGGCATTCTCACCAACCGCGATTTGCGCTTTGAGACAAACAGAGGCACTCCCGTAAAAGATAGGATGACTAAAGCCCCGCTCATCACGGCTCCAAAAGGCTGCACGTTAGACGAAGCGGAGAAAATTTTCCACTCAAATCGCGTAGAAAAGCTCCCCATCATCGATAAAGACGGCCGCTTAGAGGGTCTCATAACCATAAAAGACCTAAAAAAACGCAAAGAGTATCCAAACGCCAACAAAGATAAGCTAGGCCGTCTAAGAGCCGCCGCAGCCATCGGAGTAGGACACTTCGAGAGAGCTCGCGCTCTTACCGAAGCGGGCGTAGACGTCATCGTCATCGACTCCGCGCACGGACACTCAAAAGGCATCATCGATACTCTAAAATGGGTCAAGGCGAATTTAAACGTAGACGTCGTAGTCGGCAACATCGCAAATCCAGCCGCCGTCAAAGACCTAGCGCAGGCCGGCGCTGACGGTATAAAAGTAGGCATAGGGCCCGGCTCTATCTGCACCACTCGTATAGTCGCAGGCGTAGGCGTACCGCAAATTTCAGCCATCGACGACTGTGCAACGCAGGCTAAAAAATACGGCATCCCGGTAATCGCAGACGGCGGCATAAAATACTCAGGCGACCTAGCTAAAGCCCTAGCCGCCGGCGCTAGCTGCATCATGGTCGGTAGCCTATTAGCGGGTTGCGACGAGAGTCCCGGAGAGATGATAACCTTTCAAGGACGCCAGTATAAAACCTACCGCGGCATGGGTAGCATCGGCGCGATGACCAAAGGCAGCAGCGATAGGTATTTTCAAGAAGGCACTGCGCAAGATAAGCTCGTGCCTGAGGGCATCGAAGGCCGCGTGCCGTATGCGGGCTCTATAAAAGACGTCGTGCATCAGATGGTGGGCGGCTTGCGAAGCTCGATGGGTTACGTGGGCGCAAAGGATATCGCGGACTTTCAAGAAAGAGCCGAGTTTGTGGAGATCACGAGCGCAGGACTAAAAGAAAGCCACGTCCACGACGTAGTAATCACGCAAGAAGCCCCTAACTACAAAGTCAATTAGTGCTAAATTTAAAAACCGGCAAGGTAAAATTTAATGAGCCGCTTTATCTGGAAAGCGGCCGAATTTTGCCCGAATTTGAGCTAGCTTACGAAACGTACGGCGAGCTAAACGAAGATAAAAGCAACGTCATAGTCGTCTGCCACGCGCTAACCGGTAGCCACCACGCCGCGGGCAGATACGAAAACGAGCAGAAATTCGGCTGGTGGGACGCGCTGGTCGGCGAGGGCAAGGGCATAGATACGAGCAAATTTTTCGTCATCTGCGTAAATATCCTCGGCTCAAATTTCGGCTCGACAAATCCGCTCAGTATCGAAAAAAGCACGGGCAAACAGTATCGTTTGCGCTTTCCGGTGCTAACCATCAGCGACGTAGTAAAAGCGCAGATGAGGCTTTTTAAGCACTTAGGCATCGAGCGAGCACATGCTGTCGTGGGCGGTAGCCTAGGCGGTATGCAAGCGCTTTGCTTTGCGATCGAGTTTCCAAATTTCGCTAGAAACGTCATCATCCTAGCAAGCACCTATCAATGCAAGGCCTGGGCGATCGCGTTTAACAAAATCGCGATCGAGGGCATCCTACGCGATCCTGGCTTCAAAGACGGCCAGTACGACGAAAACGACATCGCAGCGCAGGGCCTAACAGGCATGGCGCTAGGGCGTATGGCAGGGCACATCAGCTTTCTTTCGCCTAGTTCCATGGACTCCAAATTCGGCCGCAATTACGTCGAAACCGACGGTCTTTACGAGCTTACGGGGCGGTTTCAGGTCGATCGCTATATGGAGTACAACGGCCGCGGCTTTCCCAAGCGCTTTGACCCGCTAAGCTACCTTTACATCGTAAAGATGATGAATATCTTTGACTGCACGCGCCACTACGACGACCTAGCGCACGCTCTTTCGCCCATTTGCGCCAAAGTTACGCTTATAGCATTTAGCGGCGATATGCTGTTTCCGCCAAGCTGTATGCGGCAGATGTACGAGACGCTGCAGGGTATCGGCAAGGCGTGCGATTATCACGAGATAGACAGCGACTACGGCCACGACGCGTTTTTGGTCGAAGTGGATAAATTTGAAAAAATCATAAAAAAGGTTTTAGATGAGTGAAAATTTAAGCGAGGATTTTGAGAGCAAACTCGCCAAAGCAAATGAAATTTTAAAACAGCTCGGCGACGAAAATTTAAGCCTAGAGCAAAGCGTCAAGCTGCACAAAGAGGGTAAAAAGCTACTCGAGGAAGCAGACAAAATCCTGCAAAACGCAAAGCTAGTCGTAAAGGACGCGGACGATGAGTAGCGCAGCCGTTTGCGCCTTGCAACTGCCGACTCAGCCCATGAGCGAGTCGAGGCTGGATTATTATTTTAGGATTTGCGTGGGCGAAGGCGCTAGACTCGTAGTGCTCGGAGAGTACGTGCTAAACAGCTTTTTTAAAGAGCTAGAGCTCATGCCAAAAAGCCTCATCAAAGAGCAAAGCGAGCGCAAAAAGCACGCGCTTGCCGCGATGGCGCAAAAATACAATCTAGAAATCCTAGCCCCGCTAGTGCTACCCAAAGGCAAAGGCTTCGTCAAGGTCGCGGCAAGATTTAGCCCTGCGTCCTCGCGCTTTTACGAGCAGCAGATCCTGATGCCCTACCCGCACTGGAACGAGGCGAATTTTTTTACCAACAAAGATGAGGGCGAGCTAAATTTGCCCGTCTTTAGCTACGAAAAATTTAAAATCGGCGTGATGTTTGGCTTTGAGGCGCATTTTGACGCGGCGTGGGCGTATATGGCGCGCAAGAAAGTCGATGCCGTCGTAGTTCCCACCGCGTGCACGTTTTTTAGCGAGTCGCGCTGGGAGGAGCTGCTAAAAACCCGCGCCTTTACAAACAACGTCTACGTCCTGCGCGTAAACCGAGTCGGCAACCACAAGGCTGCAAGCGGCGAGCAGTGGAGTTTTTACGGCGATTCGATGCTCATTAGCCCATTTGGCGAGGTGGTTTCGCGCCTAGGCAAAAACGAGGAGATGATGGTAGCAAAACTCGAAAAAAAAGAACTGAGCGAAGCTAGAAAGACTTGGGAATTTTCTAAAATTTTAGAAAAAAGATTTAATTAAAATTTAAAATAAATTTTCAACTTTAGGCGGTTAAATCTACCGCCTCATCCTAGCTTTGGCACGGGTAGCTTTTGCTCAGCCTTCTATATAATTTTGCAATTAAGCCCGTATTTATCGCCGTCTCATAAATTGAGCCAAATTTGATTAACAAAGAGCCGATTTTGTAGCTTTGCATCGCTTTAAACTTTGATTTCGCGTATCCAAAAATAAAAACGCGTTTTGCTCGGCTAGCGCCGAATTTTAGGGCTCTAGCAATTCTAACTCCGCTAAATTTAACTCAATCGCCCTATTTTAATTTTTTTTCGTCACCGACTTTATTTTTGTTTTAAATTAGGCGTTTAAAAAATAGGATGCCGAGTCAAAAATCAGATGATGAAAAGCGAAAGAAAAACTAAAATTTAAAAAAAGGAGAAACCATGGGATTTTGGGATACCGTAAAAAGGCTGGAGAAGTTAGCAAGCAGATCTCCGACAAAGGGGTAGAAATAATGCAAAAAAAGCTAGCCAAAAGATCAGACGACGAAATAAGAGAACTCGTAAAAAAGTGTCCTGACAACAAGCTAATAGCTCAGGAAGCGCAACGGCGGGGCATATACTAAACTAAAG
>NZ_CAUQHQ010000064.1:0-12821 GCF_963517995.1 uncultured Campylobacter sp. | reverse complement strand
CCGCTTTATAAAGTTGGGGGGATTATATCAAAAAAAACATATAATTTAATTAATCGGCTATTTAAACTAGCATTTATGGCTTTTGCCGCTTAAATTTAGCTTTAATTTAGCTATTTTTAAATATAATCCAAGCTTCAATTCGCACACACCAGTCCTAAAATTTGGTTGCGTTTGTTAAAAACAAATGTTAATGGGTGTGGAGGAGAAACCTAAATTTCGGGGAAACCCACAAGGAGAAAACTCATGGTAACAATGAGAGATTTGCTAGAGTGCGGCGTTCATTTCGGACACCAAACACGCAGATGGAATCCGAAGATGAAAAAATTCATTTTCGGCGAGAGAAAAGGTATCTATATCATAGATCTACAAAAAACTATCCGCTACTTCCGCTACACTTATAACGTCGTTCGCGACGCGGCTGCAGAGGGCAAGACGATACTTTTCGTAGGTACTAAAAAGCAAGCCGGCGCAACTTTAAAAGAGTATGCCGAAAAATGCGGCATGCCGTACGTAAATCACCGCTGGCTAGGCGGCATGATGACGAACTTCGGCACTATCCGCCAATCTATCCGCAAGCTCGAAGTAATCGAGGCTATGGAAGAAGACGGCTCTATAAATTTATTAACTAAAAAAGAAGCTCTAATGCTTCGCCGCAAAAAAGAGAAGCTTTTAGCGTCTCTAGGCGGTATCAGAAACCTAAAAACCGTGCCTGATATGATTTTCGTCATCGACACCGTAAAAGAAAAAATCGCCGTTCAAGAAGCTAACCGCCTAAAAATCCCTGTCGTAGCTCCGATCGACACAAACTGCGATCCTGACGTTATCGACTTCCCGATCCCTGGCAACGACGACGCGATCCGCTCGGTTCAGCTTTTCTGCCAAGAGATGGCTGAGGCTATCATCGAGGGACGCTCTCAGCTTGAAAAAGACGGCGGCGAGCTAGAAGAAGGCAAAGAGACCGTAAGCCAAGCCGAAAAAGACGCAGTCGTAAACGAGGCTGTTAACGAAGACTTCTCCGAGGACTTCAGCGAGGATGAAGAGTAATGGAAATCAGCGCACAAATGGTAAAAGAGCTCCGCGAATCAACCGGAGCCGGAATGATGGACTGCAAAAAGGCGCTAGCCGAGGCTAACGGCGATATGGAAAAAGCCGTTGATATCCTGCGTGAAAAGGGTCTAGGCCAAGCCGCTAAAAAGGCCGACCGCCTAGCTAGCGAGGGTCTTGTGAGCGTTGTTGTTTGCGACCACTGCAAAACTGCAACTATCAGCGAGATAAACTCTGAGACCGACTTCGTCGCTAAAAACGCTCAGTTTCAAAATTTGACAAAAGACACTACGGCGCACATCCAAACAAATTTGATAAAAGACGTCGAGAGCCTAAACGCAAGCGTAATTAACGGCGTTAAATTTGAGGATTATTTTAAAACACAGATCGCTACTATCGGCGAGAATTTGGTCGTTCGCCGCTTTGAGACTATAAAAGCGGACGACAAAGGCGTAGTAAACGGCTACGTTCACTCAAACGGCCGCGTAGGCGTACTAATCGGCCTAGCTTGCCAAAGCGCAGAAATCGCAAACAAAGCGGCTGAATTTGCAAGAAATTTGTGTATGCACGCAGCCGCTATGAAGCCAAGCGTTATAAGCTACAAAGACCTTGATAAAGAGTTTGTCGAGAAGGAATTTATCGCGCTTCGCGCTGAGCTTGAAAAAGATAACGAAGAGCTAAAACGCCTAGGCAAGCCGCTTCATCACATCCCTGAGTATGCTAGCCGCTGCCAGATAGGCGATGCGGAGCTTGCAAAAGCTACAAAAGCGATCGAAGAAGAACTAAAAGCCGAGGGCAAACCTGAGAAAATTTGGGATAAGATCATCCCCGGTAAGATCGAGAGATTTTACGCGGACAATACCGTTTTAGATCAGCGCCTTACGCTACTTGGACAGTTTTATGTAATGGACGATAAAAAAACTATCGAGCAAGTCGTTGAAGAAAAAGGCAAAGAGCTAGGCGGTAAGATCGAAGTAGTAAAATACGTTCGCTTCGAGCTTGGCGAAGGCCTAGAGAAGAAAAACGAGGACTTCGCGGCCGAGGTTGCGGCGCAAATAGGCTAAATTAATGCAAATCTTAAAGGGCGTAAATCTAGGCTTTGCGTATGATTATACGCTCTTTGAGGGTGTAAATTTAAGCGTCAATGCCGGCGGCAGCTGCGCCATAACGGGCGTCAGCGGCTGCGGCAAATCAACCATACTCCACATACTTTCCACTCTTTTGCGACCCAAAAACGGCGAAGTTATCTACGGCGGCAAGTCGCTTTACGACCTAACGGCAAACGAGCTTTTGCGTATCTGCAGATTTGATTTCGGTATCATTTTTCAGGCGCACTATCTTTTTAAAGGCTTTAGCGCACACGAAAATATCGAGTTAGCTTCTGTTTTATCCGCGCAAAAAATCGACGATGAAATTTTGTCGAATTTAAAGATAGACGGCGTAATGAATCAAAAAGTAGGCGAGCTAAGCGGCGGGCAGCAGCAGCGCGTCTCAATCGCTAGAGTGCTTTGTAAAAAGCCGCGCGTGATATTTGCCGACGAACCGACAGGAAATCTAGACAAACAGACCGCAAACGAAGTGATGCAAACGCTATTTAACTATATCAAAGCAAACGATGCGGCGTTGGTTTTGGTCACTCATGACAACGAGCTTGCGCAAAGATGCGACGAAGTTTACCGCCTTGAGGACAAAAAGCTTTCTTTAACTTCGTGTTAATTTGCTTAATTTTTTGATATTTTTGCCAAATAGTCTGTATGCTATTTTACTAAATTTAGCCTTTGGCTATATTGCCAGGCAGAGTAGATAGCTTGATTATTTGGTAAAATTTCGGCCTAAATTTATATGATTAAATCATGGCGGTTGCGGCGCTATATTCGCAGTAACGTCGGCAGAAACAACCCTGGCTTTTGCGCGCCAGCTTTAACCGCTTAAATTTAACGAAAAGGCCGGCTTTGCCTTAGCTTGTTTTGACTGTTTTATCTTTTTATTTTTGCGGTAAAGTCGGCTATCAAATTTAGCCTAGTAGTAGCGTTTGGGTTTTAAAAATAGATCATTTTGCTAGCGCTAAACGCATCTCAAATTTATGCTTTATCCGCGTAGCATCTTTGATGAGTTTAAGTCCTAAATTTAGTAAAAACGCAAAACCGCCCTAACCCCGGAGGCTAAAATAGCGGCGCGTCCAACCGTAAATACGCGTAGATTTTTATAATATAAAATCATAAATTTACGCCGTTTTCGTCGCCGAATTTTGCCTTGCGCGGTTACATAATCGAAAACTCCGTTTAAGGCAAGGCGGCGTTTAAAATAAAACTATAAATCGAGCCGTCTATTTAACAGCAAATACCGCGCATAGACGCATGGCCGCGAGATTTGGCAAAATAGTCGTAAGCTAAAGGGAACGTAAATAAGGCATTAACGACGTACCGCAAAAAATAAAAAAATAAGACTAAATTTAGCGATAAATTTGTGAATTATTTTTGCGATAACCGAGCTAAATTTAACCCCGAATAAAAGTAAATTCTACTAAAATAGCCACAGATTTCGTACGAAAATCGGTTGGTTAGCCGCGCTAGGTTTTAGAAGCGCGAGCTAAATTTATTTAGACGAAAACCAAGCCGAATGCGAAAATTTAAATCAAAAACGAAAGAGTCAGTTGGAACTAGTCGAGTTTTTCGCGCCCGAGCGCGTCATTACTTTTATACTACTGTTTGCGCGTATCGGCGGGCTGATGCTATTTTTCCCGTTTTACGGACACGAGCAGATCCCTATGAGCGTCAAGACCGCGTTTTCGTTTTTGCTCACGCTATTTTTGTTTCCGCTTGCTAGCATTAAAAACGGCGAAATTTACTATCTAGCCGTCGAGATCGTGAGCGAGGCGGCGCTGGGTGTTTGCGCGGGGTTGCTGCTTTACATCGTTTTTGCTAGTTTGCAGCTAGCAGGCGAGCAGATATCGATGATCATGGGCTTTTCGATGGCTACGGTGCTAGATCCGCAGACGGGTATCAGTTCGCCCGTGATCTCAAATATCATAAATTTCCTCGCTCTTATGACATTTTTGGCATTTGACGGGCATCATTTGATCTTGCTTTTTATCTCAAATTCTCTTACGCACATTCCGCTGGGCGGCTTTTACCCGAGTCTTGATATCGTGCAGTACGCCTCAAAGTCCATGATAAATTTATTTACTTTTGGATTCATCATTTCCTTCCCGATTTTGGCGCTTTCGCTGCTTTCTGATTTGATTTTTGGAATGCTGATGAAGACGATGCCGCAGTTTAACCTGCTAGTCGTGGGCTATCCGATCAAGATCACGATCGGCTTTGCCGTGCTGATAGCGATACTGGCGGGTATGATGGAGCTTTTTAGGCAGCTGGTGCTTCGCGTTATCAACGACCTTCCATCGCTATTTTTCTAAAACTAAGCTTGAAGTAATGGAAAATATCTTAAAATATGCTTTTTAGGTTTATAAAAGGAGACTTCGTGAAAATCGTCATCATAAACGAAAATCCGGCCGTATCGCGCCTTGCTACCTTAGCGCTTGATAAAATCGGTCTTGAATACGCTCAGATCGGCAACGCCGGCGAGCTTGACGGCCCTTGCGACGTGCTTATCGTAGATAGCGACTCGGACGCTAAGGATACGAACCTAAAACAATTTGCAAACAAAATTTTATATCTTTCTTCTAAAAATGCCCCGACTTTCGAAGGTGCCGATAGGATACTGCCAAAGCCGTTTTTGCCTACCGAATTTATCGCTATCGTCGAAGATCTGGCTAGCAAGAGCAAAGAGGCCGCTAGCGAGGCTAAGGCCGAGGCTCAAGACGATGAAGTGTCGGTAAAGGGATTTGAGTTTATGGATGATTTAGGCGATGAAATATTTAAAGAAGAGCCTACTCCTATCGATGCCGACGAGTTTGATTTAGAGGGTATTTTGGATGACGATCCGGTTTTATCCGGCTACGAAGCTGCCGGTTTTGAGGAGCCCGGCGAGACGGTTAAACCTACGGAGGATGCGAGCCAAGAGCCTAAGAGTAAGGCGGATGAGCCAAATTTCGACGAATCAGAGGCGGATAACGATAAATTTGAAGATACAAACGAGCAAGAAGCGCTAGGCGAACTCGATGATTTTGAAATAGCCGTAAAAGAAGAGGATTTTAACGGGCTTGATTTGGATGACGAGACTGGAGACGAGATAGCCGAGCAAAACGAGTCTCAAGAGGCTAAATTTGAGGCATTTGGCGACAGCATAGAAGATATAAAGAACCAAATCGACGAGATAGACGCCATGGACGAAGAGGCATTTGAGGCTACTAGCGACGAGCTGGAGGCTAAAGACGTCGAGGATGCGGACGAGAGATTTGTAGAACTAGACGCCAAGCCTAACGATACCGGTTTTGAAAACTCTAAGGAATCAAGCGTAGAGCTTGCGTCAGAGGACGATAAAGAGTCGCAAATATCCATAAGCGACGAATCTGCGCAAGAGCATCCAAAAGACGCCGCTACGGATGATGAGATAAAATTTGACGAGACCAAAGAGCAAGAGATAAAAGACGAGATTTTAGACGATGCGGACTTTTTAGTCGATGATACGGACGGCGAAGCGCTTGACGAAAAAAACGAAGAGCCTAAAAATGATGAAAATTTAACGCAAGAAGTCCTGGATGACGAGGTTGCTGGCGAGGGCTTTACGGCGGATGAGCAAACAGAAGCGCTAACGCCCGGCGATCAAGCCGATCAAAATGAAGAAAAAGAGGCTCAAAGCGAGCCTGCCGGTACCGGCGAATTTGACGCGGGCAAATACAGCCAAATCGAGCAAATTAGCGAAAAAGATATGGCTTTAGCGTTAAACGAGAGCGGATTTGACGTAAGCGAAGCGGTAGACTCGGAGCCTAAGCCGCAAGATAAAAGCGCAAAAATAGACGAAATAAAGGCTCAAATTTCAGATGCGGTAACTAAAAATTTGGAAGCTTCCTTACAAAACGGCGAGCTACGAGAAGCCCTAAAAAACCTCAATATTAAAATCAGCATTAGCTTTGAGGAAAAGTAGTTGAAAGGGCAAATTTTAATCGTCTCAGGCCCGAGCGGCAGCGGTAAGAGTACGCTTTTAAGCCGTCTTTTAAAAGAGGAGAAGGATTTATATTTTTCTATCTCGACTACGACTAGAGCGCCTAGACAGGGCGAAGCGCACGGCGTTAATTACTATTTTACGGATGAAAAAGAGTTTAAAAAGGGCATCGACGAGGGCGAGTTTTTAGAATGGGCATGCGTGCATAATAACTACTACGGCACTTCGCTAAAGCCGGTTTTAAGGGCGTTAGATGCCGGTAAAATAGCTATTTTTGATATAGATGTGCAAGGATTTAATATCGCAAAATCAAAGCTCGGCGGGCTAATCACTTCTGTTTTTATCACTACGGCAAACAAAAGCGAGCTAAATTTTAGGCTCTCAAACCGCGGTACAGACTCCGCTCAAACTATCCAAAAACGCCTAGAAAACGCTGTCGGCGAGATGGAGCATATTTTGGAGTACGATTACTTTTTGGTAAACGACGACTTGCAAAGCTGCTACGAAAATTTACGCTCGATTTTACGTTCGATGCGCTTAAGGACGTTAAGCTTAAACGTCGAAGAGATTATTAAAAACTGGAATAATTGATAAATTTATGATAATATCACGAAAATCAAAGGAGAAAAAATGGGTCCAAGCGTCCAACAATTGCTTATTATTTTACTTATCGTGGTCTTGCTTTTTGGAGCGAAAAAGATCCCCGAGCTCGCAAAAGGCCTAGGTAAGGGAATAAAGAGCTTCAAATCGGAAATGGAAGACGATAAAAAAACCGAGAACGTAGAAAAAGTAGAAGAGAAAAAAGAAGAAACCGCAACCGCCGTAAAGACTGAAGATACGGCTAAAAACGCGTAAGGAAAGGCGTTGAAAAAAAGCGTAATAAACGAGATAAAAGGCGCCGCAAGCTTTGACTTTGTGCTGGAAAAGCCAAAAGATAAGGGCTTGGCGCACTACGCGATGCCAACTTTTAGCCTAGCAAAACAGCTCAAAAAATCCCCCGTAGCCATAGCCGCCGAGCTAGCGTCTAAATTTGAAAATAGCGAAGTTTTTGAGGCTACGGCGCTAAACGGATATATAAATTTTAAACTAAAACCCGCATTTTTGGATAAATTTGCTTCAGATAGCCTTGCAAATCCAAGCGAATTCGCAAAAGGCGGCGCAACGAGCGGCGAGAAAATTTTGCTCGAGTACGTCAGCGCAAACCCGACCGGTCCGCTTCACATCGGGCACGTTAGGGGCGCGGTTTTCGGCGATACGCTAGCTCGCGTCGGCCTTCATATCGGCGAAAATATCGAAACCGAATACTACATCAATGACGCAGGCAATCAAATCGAGCTTCTAGGCACGTCCATTTCGCTTTGGGCGCGCGAAAATTTATTTGGGCAGAGTGTGGCGTATCCGGACAAATTTTACCGCGGCGACTATATCGAGCCCATAGCAAAAGAAGCGCTTGAAAAATTCGGCAAAGAGATATTTTACGACGAGGGCCGAAATCTCGAGCTAGCCGAGTTTGGCAAGGATAAGGTGCTTGTTTTGATCAAGCAAAATTTAGCCGACGCGCAAATTTTCATCGAGAACTGGGCTAGCGAAAAGAGCTATTATGACAAGCTTCCGCTCACGCTAGAACGCCTAAAAAACGAGGGCGGTATCTATGAGAGCGAGGGTAAAATTTGGCTAAAATCAAGCGAAGTCGGCGACGAAAAAGACCGCGTCATCGTACGCGAAGACGGTCGCGGCACGTATCTAGCCGGCGACGTGGTATATCACGACGATAAATTTAGGCGCGGATTTGATCGCTGCATCAACATCTGGGGCGCTGATCACCACGGCTATATCGCGCGCATGAAGGCCGCGCTGCATCTGCTTGGATACGACGAAAATCGATTAGAGATCATACTTTCGCAGATGGTGAGCCTGCTAAAAGACGGCGAAGCCTACAAGATGAGCAAGCGCGCGGGCAACGTCGTGCTGATGAGCGACGTGGTCGAGGAGATCGGCTATGAGGCGCTTAGATTTATGTTTCTTAGCAAGCGCTGCGACACGCACCTAGAGTTTGACGTGGACGAGTTAAAGCGCGAGGATAGCTCAAACCCGGTATTTTACATCAACTACGCGCATGCAAGGATCAATCAAATTTTCGCAAAAGCGGGCAAAAACGTCGCCGACGTCGCGGGCGTTAAATTTGCAAATTTGAACGAAGACGGCAAAAATTTACTATTTGAGGCGCTTGCGCTAAACGATGTTTTAGTCGATAGTTTTAACACGCGCGCGGTAAATAAAATTTGCGACTACCTAAAGAGCCTGGCTGCGAATTTTCATAAATTTTACAACGAAAATCGCGTCGTAGGCAGCGAGAACGAAGACGAGCTTTTAAAGCTTTTCGCCGTCGTCGCGCTCTCGATAAAAACGGCTCTGGGGCTAATGGGCATCGCCGCAAAAGACAAGATGTAGAGTCGGTTTTAGTAAATTTAGAAGCGCTAAGCGGCGCTTCTGGTTAAACGCAAACCATTAAAATCCATGAATCTTTCCAAAATTTCCGCCGCATTTTTCTTTATATTTTTGATAGCGATAGAGTATCTCGCCCTCACGCCCGCGCAGATAAAACTCATCGAAAACAGCTGGGATAAGGCAAATCATTTCATCGCTTTCGCCGCGCTTTACGTCACTTTGCATTTTGGCTTTTCTAGGTTAAATTTGAGCGCAAAGACCGCTATTTTGCTAGCTTACGGCATCCAGATAGAAGTAGCGCAGTCGTTTGTGCCAAATCGTTATTTCAGCCTGCTAGATATCGTTGCGGACGGCATCGGTATAGTTTTTGGGATCTTGCTAGCAAGAATCTTAGAGCGGATTTTTGACGTATTTAAGGCGAGATTTTAAATTTAAGACCTCCCAAATTTGACTAGCACGGGATTTTTTATCGCGCCATTTTACCGAGTTTAAATTTAGCGTCAAATTTAAACCAGCCCGCACAGTAAAGCGATAAATTTATAAATAGTCGCTAAAATGCGTCGTAAAATTTAGCGGCAAGCGGCAAGAAACAGCGCAGCCGCGGCTAAATTTAAACGCAAAATCCAAAATGAAAGAGTAAAAATGAAATGGCAAGACAGCAGACGAAGCGACAACGTCGAGGATAGGCGACAAAACAGCGTAAACAGCATGGGCTCGCTGGGCGCGCTCATACCGATTATCAGATTTTTACTGGGCTCAAACATCGGCCGCGTGGTTTTGGTTATCGGCGCAGTGGCGTATTTTATGGGCTTTAATCCCCTTGCGCTGCTTGATGGCGGCGGTACCGGCGGTCAAAGAGCGGCGCTAGATAGCCCGCAGGAGAAAGAAAAAGTCGCCTTCGTTTCAGCCGTGCTGGCGCAGACCGAGGACGTGTGGAGCAAGGTGTTTAAGGCGGGCGGCGCGCAGTATAAGGAGCCTAGTTTGGTGCTTTTTAGGGACGCAGTCTCTAGCGCGTGCGGTACGGCGAGCTCGCAGACGGGGCCCTTTTACTGCCCAGCGGACAAAAAAGTCTATCTCGACCTTAGCTTTTTTGACGAGCTAGAGGCCAAATACAAGGCCGCCGGCGACTTCGCGCAGGCCTACGTGATCGCCCACGAGGTCGGGCATCACGTGCAAAATTTACTAGGCACGCTCGGTAAAATAAACGAGCTAAAATCGCGCACCAAAAGCCCTATAGAGCAAAACGCCTTGCAAGTCAAAGTCGAGCTGCAGGCCGACTGCTATGCGGGCGTCTGGGCGCACTACATGGGGCGCTACAAGATGCTAGAAGACGGCGACATCGAGGAGGCGCTAAACGCCGCTAGCGCGATAGGCGACGACGCGCTACAGAAGAAATACCAAGGTCGCGTGACGCCCGACTCGTTCACGCACGGCTCGTCAAAGCAGCGTATGACGTGGTTTAAAAAGGGATTTGAAGGCGGGCAGCCAAGCTCATGCGCGTTTGAGATCTAAATTTGACTTTTTAGCTCTTTGGCCGCGTTTGGCGAGCGCGAGATTTTTACTCGGGCGCATTTGGATAAATTTAAATGCGGCTTTTCGGACGTAGTTTGGCGCAACTCAAATTTAAATTTCCGTGATTTTAAATAAATTTGGGCGCGGCACGGGTTGCGCGGCGGGGCTTGCTACGGGAGTAAATTTGTTTGCCGAGCGCACTAGCGAGACCTGCGCAGTAAATTTGACGGACGGCGTAGACCTAAGCGGCACGAGAAACCTCGGCGAGAAGATTGCCGCCGTGATGCCATATATCACGCCAAATAATAGAATTTTGATGCCGATTACCCGGCTTAGCGCAGATAAATTTGACTGCTCAAAAGATCAAAACGCGCTCGAGGCGGCACTTGAGCTAGGCTACCGCCTGATCGATACGGACGGAGGCGAGGAGGGCGCGGCTACTGCATTTGGGGCTAGCGGCCCAGAGCGCTGGTAGCCGAGGCTTTAGCAAAAACTAGGTTAATCCTGATTTGCTCCCTAAATTTAGCGAGTTTCAAGGCTTAGCGGACGAGCTTTGACAGGGGGCGCGTTTTAGCGGTATAAATTTAAACTTTTAAACTCGCTAAATTTTGCCATCTTGATTTACCGCCTCACCGCGCAAATTCGTGAGGCCTTTTTGCCGAGCTTTTTAAATTTGCCGCTTTTAAATCGGCTTTGTCAAAAGAGCGCTTTTGGGTAAAATTTATCCTCCCCAAAAAAGCGTTTGAAGGTAGCAAATTTAGCCTTAAATTTAAAACGACCTGATAAAATCTCCAAGCAGCGCGCGGGTAGCCGCGGCAAACAAAATCCAAAGGAAATCAATGCGAAATCAAGAACGCGAAGCCCTCAAAAAGGAGTGGCAAAAAGAATGGAACGAAAAGGGCGAGAAATACGCCAAGGCCGTAAACGATATAGTGGCCTTTGCCGAGGCGCACGGCTGGGACGCGTATAAAGGCGAGGAGCCCGTAGATGAGCGCGCGCATCTGGGCAAGGCGGTTTTTGCGCTACTAAAAGAAGCCAACGAGCGGGGCGAAACGGAGAAGTTTAGAGCCGATTTTCCGCCCTCAAACGTCATCTTTGAGGAGTGCGAGGATGAAGCGGACGGTGCAGATGAGAAGGATAAAATAGGAGACAAGCTGGGGGTCGTCGATCAAATTTGTTCTTTGCGGGGCGAGAATGCCCTTTTTGTCGTCTCGCAGAGCGAGCCTGAAGGCTGGCACAAAATGCTGTATCTGCTTGAAGGCGAGCGCGTGATTGGGGTGGCGGACGACGTCATCGCCGTGGGCAAGTCAAAGCGAAACGAAATTTACGCCCTGCTTAGGAGAGGCGAGGTTGAACTCATAAAAGGCTACGACGGCAAGGGCGGCGGCGAGTTTATCGCGAAATTTAACTGCGAAGCGACGATAAGCTACGAGGACGTCGAGATTTTGCCGTTTAACGACGGTAGTAAGGTGCTTTTGGTTTCTTGCGACGGGATATTTTTGGTTTGGGACGGCGGCGCAAAACTCATCCATCCCGTCCGCAAGGAGTATGCTTATATCGCTATGGCAAACGCCGCTTTATCAAACGACAACGAACTAATCGCGCTGGGCGATCAAGACAAAGGGCATTTTGTAATAAACGCGCAAGGCGAAACGCTAGGCGAGATATATCCGCAAAGCTCCTATCCGCACTTTTGCCTCTTTAGCGCGGACGATACGCAGCTCATCATAAACTCCTGCCACTTCTACAACGGAGTTACGATCGGCGTGGATAGGGCTTTGCTAAAGTGCGGACTAGAGGTTGAAGCGTATTCGTACGACGAAGAGGGCGAGCAAAATTTCACGCTGATCGACGACGAGATGCGCGTATACGCGGGCGTGGCGACGCAGGATTTTTACATCCTGGGCGATGCATACGGCTACATCAGAGCAGTCGGCAAGGACGGGCGTAAAATTTGGCGCCACTATCTGGGCGGTACGATAAAGTCTATGGCTCTAAGCGAGGACGGAGGCGTGCTATTTGTGGGTACATACGGTGGCAGGCTACATAAACTACGCCTCGGCGCTGGTCAAGGCAGCCACACGATCGGTAACGGAAACCACAAAGAGGAGTTTAGGCTGATCGCTTATGAAGATAAAATTTATCGGTGGTAAATTTCGCGACACGTGATATGGCGGCTCAAATTTTATCGTTTTTAAAATGCTGGTCTTGACAAGTAAAATGCGGAGCTAAGATTTAACAAATTTATCAAAAAACGAAGTATTTTTTGCCGCGAGACCGCTAAAATTAGGCTCAAATTTACGCGTCGGTAAAAAGCGCGCGAACAAAAAACTACGCAAACGTCAAAAATACAGGCGGCAAAATGAAACATAAAGGCGCAAAACGAGCCTCTAAAACAAAGACTTAGCGCCAAAAAGCAGCGCGGCGACAAAATTTATGAACCTCGTCGCCGCAAATTTATCGGTCGTTACTCGCCGACCGTATCGGCGTCAAACGTGCCCTCAAGTATGCTTTTGATAAAAGAAACGGTCGCAAAGCGCGCGGCCGGCAAATTTATGAGCGTGTGCGGGGCATTAGGCAGGAGTAAAACTATCGCGTTTTTCTTGTCGCCGTAGGCTGCGGCGCAGTTTCCTGCGGCGTTTTCGTTGCCTAGATAGCTATTCTTTTGAGAAAAATATTTATCCTGATCGCTTATTAAATTTAAAACCGGCGTATCGCTAAGCGCCGTTTTATGCTCTTTTACGAAGTAGTTC
>NZ_CAUQHQ010000063.1:0-12887 GCF_963517995.1 uncultured Campylobacter sp. | reverse complement strand
TGAGATATGACGCTTTACGACCTTGAGGAGGACGAGTATGATATGCTAGTTTTGCCGGGCGGTCAGCCGGGCGTCTCAAATGTCGAAGGAAATCTAAAAATGAGAGAAATCATGAAGCGTTTCGATAAAAAAGGTAAATTTATAGCAGCCATCTGCGCTGCGCCGATCGCACTTGACGCCGCAGAGATTGTTAGAGGCGAGTTTGCCTGCTATCCTGGCTGCGAAAAAGCCGTACGCGGCGGAAGCTACGTAAGCAATAGAAACGTCGTGCAAAGCGGCCATATCATCACTTCAAGAGGGCCTGCCACGGCGATGGAGTTTGCTTTGGAGTTGCTTAAAATTTTAGGCGGCGAGCAAATTTACGCCGAAGTAAAAGAGGGCTTGTTGTTCGTAAAATAAAACGGCATAAAGCCCAGGCGATAATTTAAGGCAAAAGCTTAACGCAGCTTTGCCCGCTCTTTCTCGCCGAGTTTTTCTTTGCGCGCGAGAAATAGGCTTTTGCATGAAGCCGTTTTCTAAGCCCTAAAAGCTTGCGAGTTTTGAAAAATCGGCTAAATTTTGCCGCATTAAAGAGCTTGCGGATATGCTTACGGGTAAATTTAATACTAAATTATAAAAAGCGCGCTTTTTATCTAGCTTTTTTATTTAAATTCAGGTATTATCCCTTAACCGGTTTATCGGGAATTTGATTTAAGGAAACGTTACTGTGAATATTTACGTCGGTAACTTGTCATATCGCATGACTGAGGCAGAGCTTAAGGATACATTTGCGCCGTTTGGCGAAGTAAAACGCGCGAAAATCGTCAAAGATCGCGACACGAATCGCTCAAAAGGATTCGGATTCGTCGAGATAGAAAACGACGCAGACGCGCTAAAGGCGATCGAAGCGCTAAACAACAAGGAAGTAGGCGGCAGAGCTCTAAGAGTAAACGAATCTAAACCTAAAGAATAATCTTGGCCGTCAAATCTGGCGGCTTTTAACTAATTTTTAAATTTAAGCTTTTTAGTCAAAATTTCGCTTCAAATGAACCAAAAAATCACGTCTCGTATCGCTCCGACGCCAAGCGGCTTTTTACACGCGGGCAATGTTTACAACTTCTTACTGACCTATCTTTTTACTCGCGCGTTTAACGGGATTTTGTACTTAAGGATCGACGACTACGACTTACCGCGCTACCGCAGGCAATACGTGGAAAACATCTTTCGCGTGCTTGATATGCTGGGCATTGATTTTGACGGCGGACCCGGCGGAGTGGGGGAATTTGAAACCAAATTTAGCTCCAAATTTCGCCTCGGCGCCTACCAAAACGCGCTAAAAAAGCTCGAGCAAAAAGGCGTTTGCTACGCTTGCGAGTGCTCGCACTCGATGAAAAGCTCGTTTAAAAACGGCATTTACGCGCGGGTTTGCGCGGAGAAAAATCTTAAATTTAAAAAAGACGAAACGGCTATGCGGCTACGCACTATCGACCAAGCGCAAATTAACATTCGGCAAAATTTGATAAATTTTGACGCTTTGAGGCGCGGCTTCTGCGTGGAGGCGAGCCTGGCGAACGGGCTTTGGGGTAATGAACAAAAAACACAAGACGGTACTGCAAACGGTTTAAAAAATTCGGCAAATTCGGACAGCTTAAATTTGATAGACGAAGCGGCGTTTGAGGCGGAAAAATTCGCGCAAATTCAAAGCGTAAATTTGGCTCAAATTTTGGGCGATTTCGTCGTTTGGAAAAAGGACCATACGCCCGCGTATAATCTCGCTAGCCTCGTGGACGACGAGATCTTAGGCGTAAATTTGCTCGTGCGAGGCGAGGATCTGCTAGCTTGCTCGGCGGCGCAAAAGTACATGGCGCAGATGTTAGGATACGGTTTTGAAAGTTCAAATTTCATCCATCACGGCCTGCTAGCGCATGGCGGCAAAAAGCTATCCAAAAGCTCGCGTGCACCGGCGGTGAGTGTAACGGACGGCGCCAAAATCCACTATAAATTTGCCGCTTTTAAGCTCGGGCTCGACGCATCAAAATGCGACGAATTGTCAAATTTGCTTGAGGTGTTTAAAGAGAAATTTGGCTGATAAATTTAGGCGCTTTGCGCTCTTTTTTGAATTATTTTTAAAATTCAAAAAGTGAGGTAAATTTTTATCTGTTTTATCCCAAATTTTGATTTACGGGCGATGGCGGTATCTCTAAAATAAATTTTAGCGTTTCGGACGGGTCGTTTGCGGGGGAGTTTAAATTTGAGCGCAAATTTACGTCCGCGAGGCTACGTCAAATTTACCGCTCAAATTTAAGCTAAATTCGGAGCCGTAAATTTAAATCAAGCCGCCCGCACCGCAGGCGTCAAATTTGAGCTCAAATTTTGCCAAAAACCCTCCCAAACAGCCTATTTCCAGCGCTTGCTTAAATTTAGGTCGGGCCGAATTTATCCGCCTAAAAGCAAAGTTTCTGTAAAATCAAAAGCATTAAAAAGGACGAAAAATGAGCGATTTTACAGATTTTACGCACCTGCACCTGCACACGGAGTATTCGCTGCTAGACGGCGCTAACCGCATCAAAGAGCTAGCCAAAACGCTAAAAAAACAAGGCGTCAAAGCCGCAGCCATCACTGACCACGGCAATATGTTTGGCGCGATAGACTTTTATAAAACGATGAAAAATGAGGGCATAAAGCCGCTAATCGGCATCGAAGCCTATATCCACAACGGCGAGGAGCTGGGGGATAAAAGTACCAAACAGCGCTTCCACCTCTGCCTCATCGCAAAAAACGAAATCGGTTACAAAAACCTGATGTATCTAAGCTCCATGAGCTATATCGAGGGGTTTTATTATTATCCTCGTATCAACAAAAAGATGCTAAAAGAGCACAGCGAGGGCATCATCTGCTCCTCAGCGTGCCTGCAAGGCGAGGTAAACTGGAACCTCAACCAAAGCGAGCGAAATTTGCGGTTCGGCGCGGGCGGATATGAGGCGGCAAAGGAAGCCGCGCTGTGGTACAAAGAAGTTTTCGGCGATGATTTTTACCTCGAGATCATGCGCCACGGCATCGGCGATCAGCGTAGGATCGACGATGAAATTTTGCGCCTAGCAAAAGAGCTAAACATCAAGGTAATCGCAACAAACGACACGCACTATACGTTTAAGCAAAGAGCCGATGCGCACGAGGTTTTCATGTGTATCGCGATGAACAAACTACTCGACGATCCAAACCGCCTGCGCCACAGCGTGCATGAGTTTTACGTCAAGACGCCCGCGCAGATGAGCGAACTTTTCGCCGATATCCCAGAAGCCGTCACAAATACGCAAGAAATCGTAGATAAATGCGACCTCACGATAAAACTCGGCGACGCGACGCCGCCAAATTTTAAATTTACGCTCGAGTACGCCGTCGAGCGAAATTTGAGCCTACCGGAGCCTGATAAACGCTACAGCATACCAAACGACAGCGTGCTGTTTGAGCACGAGTGCAGGCAGGGGTTAGAGGATAGGCTTAAATTCGTCCCATTAGAGCGCCACGAGGAGTACCGCACCCGTTTGCAGCGCGAGATAGATATCATAAATAAGATGAACTTCCCCGGCTATATGATGATCGTTTGGGACTTTATCAACGAAGCCAAAAAGCGCGGCGTACCGGTAGGCCCGGGGCGCGGCTCGGCGGCTGGAAGCCTCGTGGCATATAGCCTAAAGATTACCGACCTTGATCCGCTGCCCTACAACCTGCTTTTCGAGCGTTTTTTGAACCCCGAGCGCGTGAGCATGCCCGATATCGACGTGGACTTTTGTCAAAACCGCCGAGGCGAGATCATCGACTACGTCATCGAAAAGTACGGTAAATTTAACGTCGCGCAAGTTATAACCTTCGGTAAGCTACTGGCAAAAGGCGTCATCCGAGACGTCGCGCGCGTATGCGATATGCCGTATGCCGAGGCCGACGCGATGGCTAAGCTCATCCCCGACGAGCTAGGCATCACGCTAGAACAAGCCTTTGCAAAAGAGCCAAAGATCGGCGAGCTGATAGCAAGTAACTCAAATGCAAATAGAATTTGGAAATTCGCCCTTGACCTGGAGGGTCTAAACCGAAACGCCGGCATGCACGCAGCAGGCGTGGTTATCTCAAACGAGGAGCTGTGGAACAAAACCCCGCTCTTTCGTCAGCCAAACGCCGAGGAGGATCACTTCGTCACGCAGTATAGCCTAAAGTACCTAGAGGACGTTGACCTCATCAAATTTGACTTCCTGGGGCTAAAGACGCTAACCGTGATAGATAACGCCGTCAAGCTCGTAAAAAAGAGATTCGGCAAAGAAATAATCTGGGAGCAGGTCAATAAAAACGACCCCAAAACCTACGAGACGATCAGTAGCGGCCAGACGCTGGGACTGTTTCAGATAGAAAGCGAAGGCATGCAAAAAGTCGGAGCCGATATGCGCCCCGACTGCTTCGAGGATATCATCGCGATGATCTCGCTTTACCGTCCGGGTCCGATGGATCTTATCCCTGATTTCATCAAGCGCAAACACGGCCTGGAGCCTATCACGTACATTTTTCCCGAGCTTGAGCCGATCTTAGAGCCCACATACGGCGTCATCGTATATCAAGAGCAGGTTATGCAAATCGTGCAGACTATCGGTGGCTTTTCTTTGGGAGGCGCTGATCTCGTGCGCCGCGCGATGGGTAAAAAGATAAAAGAGGAGATGGATAGGCTAAAGGGCAAATTTATCGAGGGAGCCGAGGCGCAGGGGCTAGACGGCAAAAAGGCCGACGAGCTGTTTGAGCTTATTTTGCACTTTGCTTCGTACGGATTTAACAAATCACATGCCGCGGCATACACCTACGTGACCTTTCAGACGGCGTATCTAAAGACCTACTATCCGGCCGAATTTATGGCGGCTCTCATCACGAGCGAGGAGACCAACGCCGATAAGATTTCGCGCTACATAGACGAGTGCAAGCGCCTAGATATCGCTATCTTGCCGCCATCGGTCAATAAATCTGCCAAAGAATTCTCAGTCGTTAGCGAAGGCGGCAAGGACGCTATCATCTACGGCCTAGGCGCGATAAAGGGCGTCGGAGGCGCGGCGATCGAAAATATCTTAGAGGAGCAGGCTAAGGGCGAGTTTAAGGACATCGACGACTTCGTCTCGCGCGTGGATAACTTTAAGGTAAATAAAAAAGTCTTTGAAAGCCTGATAAAATCGGGCTCGTTTGATAGCTTCGGCCTAACGCGCAAGATGATGCTAAACAACCTAGATAACATCGTAGAGGCGTGCAAAAACGCCGCTACTATCAAGAAAAACGCGGCCGAGAGCCTATTCGGCGACGACGAGAGTATGGGCACGGTTAAAACAAATCTCGTGCGCGACGACTCCGAGCTAGAGTTAAAAACCAAGCTCAAATTTGAGCTAGAAAGCGTGGGTATCTATCTCTCCGGCCATCCGCTAGACGAGTACCGCGAGCAAATCTCAAAGATAAAATACACGCTAAGCGATAAATTTGACGAGCTACCCGAAAACGGCGAGATGCTGCTAGTCGGCAAGATCGAGGATCTCACCACCAGGATCAGCAAGAAAAACGGCAAAAAAATGGGCACGATCGAGATGCTGGATTTCCACGGTACGGTCGAGATCGCGGTCTTTGACAGGAGTCTTGGTGCGGTTGAAGCGATGAGTGCCGATGAGCGCGATTTGCCGCATGCGTTTAAGGTTCGTTACTCCAAAGACGGGCAGTTCATGCGTATAAATTTGGATAAAATTTTGACTCTTGACGAGGCTATGGGCATGGACTTTTCGCATCCGCTCGAAAAATACAAAGAGCAAATCGAACAGATAAAACACACGCCTAGCAAAGATTTTGGCAAGATAGATAAAACGAGCGAGATACTAGTCGTCGGCAAGATTGCCGAGATCGCTAAAATCCCTAGCAAAAAAACCGGCAAAGAGTTTATGATGCTAAGCGTCATGGATCTTTTTAGTACGTTTAAGGTCGCGGCTTTTGACTCCGAAAAAGGGCTCATCGAGAACCTAAGCGACGAGCAAAAGGACGCTCCGCTAGCATTTAAGGTGCGCTACTCGCGCGACGATCAGGGCGCTCGCATAAATCTAATCGACGTCGTTAGCCTAGAGGACGCGCGCGATATGAATTTTCAAAGCAGAAGCTTTAGACAGCGCAAAGAAAGTAGCGGCGCTAGCTACCAAAACGGTCAGGCATCTAGCGAAAGCAGAGTCAAAAGAGAGCTTGAGGACCTGGTTTTGGAGCTAAATTTGGACGAAACGGGCAAGGATCTCATCACGCAAATTTACCGCTCCGCTATCGGCGAACACCGCGCCGCAGCCGATAAAAATAACAAGCGTCTGATCATCCGTATCAAAGACGCGCAGGAAGGCCGCGCGCTGGTTTATACGACGGAGTTTATCGTGGGCGAGGGGTTTGAGGAAAGGGCGTTAGGTTTAAGGCAGGCCGTTTAGATTTTTAAATTTGACGGCTTGTCTTTTTGGTTTATACTCCGCTGCTTTTAAATTTAGCTCGGTCATTACCCGCACGGTAGCTCCCGTCGTAAAATTTAAAAGCGGCTTGTCTCGCGAGTGCTTTTTGAATTTAAATTTGACGACGCAAGTTTAGTCAAATTTGACTGATTTATCGGCAAGCTTTGGGCTTAAATTTAAAGAAAACACGCTAGAAAGCGTGCTAAAAGAGCTAATGAGGCTTAAAAAAGCATACTAAGACTCGTGGTAAATCGCAAAAAAAGCAAAAGCCGTACGTAAAATTCTACCCGTTTTCTTATAAATTTGGCTTCCAAAGCCGTCTTTTTGCTTTCAAATGATACAATTCTGATTTCAATTATTACATTTTATCTTTAAATTTGACGGGAGCTCTTATGAAAAAACTGGTTTGGCTAAATCCTGTTGTAAAAAACATCTACGACTTTGCGGCGCTTAAAGAAATTTTGCAAGATAAAGGTTTTAGCGTAGTGGAGTGCGTAAAAGACCACGTCCAAAGCGTAAAAAACGCATACAAAAATGGCCTTACACAAAGCGAGCTCATCTTTGATAGTCGCTGTCCGAGGGCTGTAAATTTCGTCAGAGCAAATTTCAAAGAGCAAGCCGCTCTCATCTCAAATTTAAACCCCATTTTAATAGAAAGCGCCATCGAGCTTAGCTCAAAGCTAAAAGAGGACGAGCGGCTTTACGTGACGACGCCCTGTGAGGACTTGGCCGAGCTTGGCAGGGGACTAAATTTGGAGCGAACCACATTTTTGACGTGGAAAAGCTTTAGGGAGCAAAACGCTATAAATTTAAAGATGCATAATATCGAGCAAAGTCCGGTACCGCCGGGGTTTTTCGCAAATTTGGGCGTAAAAACATTAAGCCTTGGTAGTAAAGAGAAGATAAAAAATACCCTTTCATATAAATTTAGCGAGCTTAAAAACTACCGGATCATCGAGCTTTTATACTGCGAAAACGGCTGTCACAACGGAGATGGGCTGTGAGGGAAATTTTCAAAAAGAGCATTTTGATCCTGGCGATCTTTGCCATCTGGCAGGTCGTTTGCGAGCTAGAAATTTTCACGCCGTATATCCTGCCAAGTCCGGCAGCGACGCTAAAGACGATGTATAGCATGAGCCTAAGCGGCGAGCTTGCTACGCATACGATCATCAGCTTTAAGCGAATATTTGTAGGATATGTTCTTTCTTTTGCCCTAGCGCTCGTGCTTGGCGGTATAGCTGCGCTTTTACCAAAGATCAGCGTTTATTACGAGTGGATACTAGAGTTTTTTAGAAACATCCCGCCGCTTAGTTTGATAGCTATTTTAGTGCTTTGGTTTGGTATAAACGAGACGCCAAAGATCATTATTATCATCTTGGCTTCGTTTTTCCCGATGTTTTTAAGTATCCAAAAGGGGCTAACGAGCTGCGACGTGAAGCTCATTGAGGTCGGTAAAATTTTTGGCTTTAGCAAATTTGAAATTTTTTACAAGATCATCCTAAAAAGCGCGCTAAAAGATATCTTTGTCGGTATGCGAATAGGCTTTGGCTACGCCATGCGCGCGATCATCGGAGCTGAAATGATAGCGGCTTCAAGCGGACTGGGATATCTCATACTTGACGCAGAGGAGCTCTCACGCGCGGATAGGATATTTGTGGGCATTTTTACGATCGGCGTTTGCGGCGTGCTCATAGATAGGCTGTTTTTGCTTTTGATAGCGAAATTTAGCCTTTTGCGAGGCGATAAATGATAGAAATTTCAAATTTATCCAAGCATTTTTATATCGGCGAGAAGCGTATCGACGTTTTGAAAGAACTAAGCTTAAGCATAAAAAAAGATAAGATCACCGTCATACTCGGCAGGAGCGGATGCGGCAAAACTACGCTTTTACGCCTCATCGCCGGTCTTGAGAGCGTAAGCTTAGGCGAGATAAAATTTAAAGAGCAAGCAAAGATCGGCTTCGTCTTTCAGGAAGCCCGCCTCATGCCGTTTCTAAACGTCTATGAAAACATCGTATTTGCGCTTAAAAAGCATGAGATAGAGGCTGCAAAGATCGATAGTTTGATATCTATGATAGGGCTTAGCGACTTTAAATTTGCCGCAGTTTCACAGCTATCCGGCGGTATGAGCTCGCGCGTTTCGCTTGCTAGAGAGCTTGCGTATGAGGCAAATTTGATCCTCATGGACGAGCCGTTTGCTGCGCTTGACGCATTTACTAGGGCTAGCATGCAGGCTGAAATTTTAAAAATACAAGCCGACAAAACCATCCTTTTCGTCACTCACAACATCGATGAGGCGCTATTTTTGGCTGATGAGATCATCTTGCTTGAAAAGGGCGGGATAAAATCAAACTACGACCTATCAAATTTAGCAAGGCCAAGAGATCTGCTAAGTGAGGAGCTAATAGCCGTAAAACGCAAAATTTTGAGTGAAATTTAGAATAAAAAATGATAACTAAAACTAAAATGAAGCAAAAAATTATATAATTTATAAAATTTTTAAAGGAGCAAATATGAGAAAGTTTTTCAAGGTTTTGTGTGCGGCCTCTTTGTTTTGTCTAGTCGCAAACGCAAGCGAAGGCTTAGATAAGATCGGCATGACCTACGTCAAATCGCCGCTAAACGTCCCATCGATCGTCGATAAATTTAAAGGCTTTTACGCGAAGTCTTTTGGCGTGCCGGTCGAGTACTCCGAGATCACCTCAGGTGCGAAACAAACGCAAGCGCTCGCTTCAAATTCACTCCAGTTTCTAAACTGCGTGGGCGGCACTTCGGTTATACTAGCGGCTGCAAATAAGGCTGATATAAAGATCATAAGCGCCTACTCAAGGGCGCCAGAGGCATTTGTGATATTTTCTAAGGACCAAAACATAAAGTCGCCAAAAGATCTAAAAGGTAAAAAAGTAGCAGGCCCAAAAGGCACGATCTTAAACGAGCTTTTGGTTAGATACCTAGCTCTTGGAGGGCTTAGCATAAATGACGTAGAGTTCATCTCTATGGGCATCCCGGCTGCGCAAGCCGCAGTTGAAAACGGCAGCGTCGATGCAGCGCTTCTTGCAGGACCAGCGGCCTACAACGCTCAAAAATCAGGCCTAAATATAGTGACAACCGGCAAAGGCGTCATCACTCCAGTCATCGTCACGGCAACAAGCGGAGAGTTTTATAAAAAGCATAAAGACGTAGTTGAGAAATTTAAAAAGGCTCAGGATGAAATTTTAGACTACATCAAGGCGAATGAGGACGAGGCGCTTAAATTTACTGCCGAAGAAACGGGGCTAAGCATAGAGGCGGTAAAGAGCATGTATCCTCAGTACGACTTTAGCTCAAAGATCACTGCTGATGACATAAAAGCCCTTGAAGCTACGCAAGAATTTATGCTTGAAAGCAAGATGATAGAGCATAAAATAGATATAAAGTCGCTTCTACTAAACTAAATTTAAAGGGCAAATTTGCCCTTTAATTATCCTCGGCGCCTTGTAAAAAGATCCAAATTTGCATTATAATGGCAGCAAACTTTGCGAGTATAAAAGTAACCGTTTTAGCTTGGTAAGATAAGGCAATGAAGCTAAAACTAGTAAAAAGATACGGTGCGGACGAGTTTAGCTACGAAATTTTGAAAAATAAATTTAAGATAAAAGCCATGCGCGAACCGATCGGCGTAGGCATTAGCCTCGCAAGGGCGCTAAGAAAATAAATTTAAGGTAGAAAATGAAAAATTTGACTATGTTGATACTTTTTGCTATCGCGGCTATGGCTGGCGAGCCTAAAAAAGGCGAACTCAGTCCCGAAAAGGAGGCGTTTTTAAGCGCGCGCTACGAAACGCTTAAAAAATCGTGCGCCCAAAAGGACGCTAGAGCCTGCAAACGCGTGATCTTTTTTTACAAAAAAGACGAACTCAAATATAACGAGCATGAAGCTCAAACGGCGATGCAGACTTTGCTTGACGCGTGCAAAGAGGGTAAAATTGACGCATGCATGGAGGCAGGCAAAATACATATAGAAAATAAAAATTACGACGCGGCAAAAGAGCTTTTGCTGCCTGCATGCCTAAGCGGTCATTACGACTCCTGCTCCGTTTATGGTGAATATTTGGAAAAACACTCGCCCGCTAAAAGCAAAAAGCATGCACAAAAGATATATGAATTCGCCTGCGACAAAAACTCGGCGCTAGGGTGCGAAAATTTGGGGCTTTTGCTTCGAGCCGAACCTTACTTGCATGACGAACCGCAGGATTTGCCAGGATATTTCTATCTAAAAAAAGCCTGCGAAATAGATGCTAGAAGATGCCTTTCTCTGGGTATTTCGTCTTTGTCGTACGATCCTGAGGATGCCATAAAAGCGCTCACTAGAAACTGCTTTGAGTCGGATATGCTAGCCGGTTGTATTATGCTTACGGAGCATCATAAACGAGGTGCTTTATACGCCTTGGACGACGCTGAGGTAAAGCGAGTATACGCGCGCCTTTGCGAGCGAGCGCCGTATAAGAAAGAATATTGCCAAGCGGCGCGATAAATTTAATCTCGCTTGCGTTTTGATTTAGAGCAAATTTAAACGGGCGATTAAAATTTACCGCGCTAAATTTAGGCAAGGCTCTTAGCCTGGGATAAAATTTAACGCTTAAGGAGTAAAAATGGGTAAAACGGCTTTGGTCGTAGGAGCTACGGGAGCGGTAGGACGCGAGATCGTGCGCGGGCTTTGCGAAAATGAAAACTACGATAAAATCATCGTTTGGGCGCGTAGGGAGCTAAATTTTAGCCACGAAAAGCTAGAGACGCAGATCGTAAATTTTAGCGATGTAAAAAACATGCCGCCGTGCGAGATAGACGAGATATTTTGCGCGCTGGGCACGACGATGAAGCAAGCCGGTAGCCGCGGACAGTTTTATAAAGTGGACGTGAGCTACCCCGTAAATATCGCAAAATGGGGTATCGCCTCGGGTGCGCGCCGTTTCGCGCTCATCTCCGCCTACGGTGCGGACGAGCGGTCGAGATTTTTTTATCTGCGCGCAAAGGGCAAGGCGGAGAAAAAGATCGCCGCGCTAAAATACGAGAGCGTGCAAATCGCGCGACTACCTGCGATAAAAAGCGAGCGCGAGCAGGTGCGCATGGGCGAGCTATTTGCGATTTGGCTGTTTGGGCTTTTGCCGAAGTTTATCTTAACGAACTACCGTCCGATGAGCGCGAAAGATATCGCGACCGCCGTCATCGCCGCCGCGCAGACAGACACCAAAGGCGTGCAAATTTATCATCCAAGAGAGTTTATTTAGAAGCAAAAGCGTAAAGACGATTTTAGCTTTAGGGTTTTAAAAATGCCGAAAAATGCGCCCGCTATTTTAAAATAAAAAATCGGCCGAATTTTCAAGGCGCGCGGACTTATTTAAATTCGGCCTTTGAGCGCGGTTTAGCTATTTGCTCGGTAGCGGACAAAAGTCGGGTATATCAAAAAAGAGGCTCGCTTTTATGTTTGGTCGCGCTCAAAAGCGCCGATAAGACGGCTTTCGCACCGCAATCGCCTAACAGGTAGCGCGAGCCTATGCGCAGTTTCCTTGCTCGCGCAAAAATCAAAACGCCTACTTAAAGACTATGCCGGATGCGGTAAAATCCATTTGCTCCGGCTCGACGTTTAGCAATGATTTAAAAACCAGCCTGCCTACGGCTTTTAGCTCCGCCTCATGCGCGGGATTTGGATGCTGTTGCAACTCCTGCTGCATCGCCATCAGCAAAAACCCAAGCCCCATAGATATCTGATACGAGTTCATCATTTCCGTAGCTTTTCCCTCAAACAGCTCCGGTTTTTTGCGCAAAAACTCGGCGATCTGCAAAAATGCGGGCTTTACGGCCTCGTCTGGCATCGGATGATTAAAATACGCCGCATAAGCGCCTCCTAGCAGCGCCACGATACCGGTCGCCACGTTTTCTTTGGGTATGCCGTAAAGCTGCTCGACGCTACCGTTTAGCTTATCTATACCCTCTACTAGCAAGCGCCGCCCCTCGTCTTGCTGCGCGGCGGGAAATAGCTGCGCTATCTGCTCGATGCCGTCCATATCCAAAAAATGATCTCCGGCTCGTACCAGCGCGCCCGTATAGAGTATATCGGTCTTAACGTCTTTGGCGTAGGCGGAATCATCGGGTGGATTTAAATTTTTTCTTGCTTGATTCATAGCGCGGTTATACGCATCCTGCCGCAACCACTGCTCGTTAAAATCAATCGTAAAAAACGCCTGCGCGCTGCTAAAACACATCACCGCTCCAAGCGCCGCCGCGCCGACTCGAATCTTGCCTAAAATTTTCATAAAACGCCTCCTAAAATAAAATTTAAAATAGCTCGCCATTCATTTTAGCTTAAATTATATAACGAATAGATTTACGACGGACTGATTTTATCCGCCAGCTTCCGCGCGTAAAATTTCGCTATGAAT
>NZ_CAUQHQ010000062.1:0-12977 GCF_963517995.1 uncultured Campylobacter sp. | reverse complement strand
TTTCATCCGCTAAAAAGAGTAAAAAAATGAAAACATCAACTAAGACTTTTATGATCATTGCCGCGGCCATTATAGCAATAGTCGTAATCGTAGATGTATTAAAGGGCTAAAAATGAATTTTTTAAGCGTTAAATTTATGGTATCCATCGGCGTCGTGATCGTGATAGCTTTAGGCGGCGCCGGACTTGAAATTTGGCGATTAAACGGTGCGCTAAACGGCGTAAGAGTTGAGCTAAAAGAGGCAAATACTAAGCTAGCTTTAAAAGATGCCGCCATCGAAGTTTCGGCATCAAATTTAAACGAATGTAACCTGCGTATAGATCTACAAAACGCTAAATTTGAGCAGTTGGAAATCAAAAAGCAGGACGCTATAAGGGCGGCAAATAGAGCAAAGGCGAGATTTGAAAAGATGGCCGTGCCGGCAAAAAATGCCGCTTGCGGGGAAAAGTTAAAATTCTATGAGGAGCTAATGAATGAGGCGAATAAATAAAGCCGTTCGAGCTGTTCGGAATTTCCGAACAGCTGCATTGATTGCTAGCGGGCTATTACTAGCAGGATGCGCGGGCAAAGATCCGCAGGTTATCATCAGAACGGAGTATAAAGACGTATTCGTTCCGATACGTTGTATAAATAAAATGCCAAATAAGCCAAAATACGATCATGAAAATATGCAAACCGCGCGCGAGTTGATGGAATACTATAAAACTTGCGAGGAGCTTTTAAAGGGATGCGCGTCGCAAGATAACGAAAAAAGCAAGGGAACAAGCGATGAGTGAGCTGGTAATTCGAAAAATCATGGGCTTTAGGATCGGTAAAAAAAGAGTGCTAGAGGTAGCTTTAGCGGTCATACTTGCTTTGATTTTTGGGGCGGCGATAGGATGAGCCCTCTCTGTAAAGAATACCTATATCTGCTCTGGGTATTGCTAGTCGGCGCGATAGGCGGCATTTTAGGACTACTCAATGAAGACGGAGAACCTAGAAAACATCGCACCAAGTGGGCTTTTACCGCCGCTACTTTTACGGCTATGTTTCTTTGTTGGGCTACATTTGCGATCGTGAAATTTTTTATACACGACGTTGAGTTTGCGCTAGCTATCGGTGGGATTATCGCCTTTATGGGCGCAGAATGGGTCAGGCGAAAAATCAACAAAGCCGCAGATAAAAAGATAGACGCAATCGCCTCAAAAGACTATAGCGATGAAATGAGCGACTATGAAAGGAATTTAAAATGAAGCTAAAAATCACGAGGTTTAAAAATATCAAAGACGGCACGCTCGGCGAATTCGAGCTACTTTTTAATGATAAAGTCTTTTTAAATGGTTACACGCTAGAGCCTGCAGGACCAGATACTACCGCGCGCGGCAAAGATAGACGCATACCTGAGGGCATTTATGACGTGTTTTGGCATCATTCGGCGAGATTTAACCGTGTTTTGCCGGTGCTTTACAACGAAAAAGTGCCTAAAGACCGTTACATAGAGATCCATTCGGGTAACTACCCCAAACACACCGAGGGCTGCATACTTTTGGGCTCTACGTTTAGCGACGAGGGCGTTTTAAACAGTCTTAGCACCCTAAAAAGTTTTTTAGCTCTAACGTTAAACAAAGAGCTTCAAGTAGAAATAATCAATAAATTTTAGAAAGTGAGGTAAAAAAATGCCAAGTAAATACGGCGTCAATGTCGAGCTTTATAACGGCTCGCTAAACCCATACGAGATCAACAATCGCCGCCCGATCGCAATAGTCGGCGACGATAGCAAGCTAGTCGCAGGGCTTTACGTTTATAGCACCGTCGAAGATGCGCTTAAGGAGGTAGAGGGCGGCACGATAAAAAACGCGCTTGAAGACTTAAAGGCATGCGGAATTCATACGCAAGTAGTGCTAAGCTCGTTTAAGCAAAGCGCAAATAGCGACGCGAGCGCAAAAAAGCAGGAGAATTTAACATCTTGCCTAAACGCTATCGACGCGCTCAAAAAAGCCGAAAACGTGGTAATGGCAAAGCCTAAATTTATCGCTGCGCCTGAATATAACGACGCAGGCGTCTATGAAAAACTAAAGCAGTTAGGCGAATATCTAAGAGCCGTTTATGCCATCGAAGTCGATGCTACAAACGAGCAAACCGCAAAGGCCGCAGTCCAAACGCTAGCCACGAAAACGGCAATCATAACGTTTCAAAAAGTCAAAAGAGTAGATAAGGTTATTCGCCCGCTTAGCATGTTTTTGATCGCTCTTTACGCCAAAGTCATGAGCGAGACGGAATACGGCTTCTCGCAAACGTATTCAAATAGGGTAATTCCGGGCATTACCGCAATCGTGGATAACGTCGAGTTTATCCAAGGCGTGGACTGCGAAGCCGATAGGCTAAGAAGCGAGGGTATCACGGTAGCTTACGTTGATGACGGTATCAGGGCATGGGGCGGCGAAACGCGCGACGAGGATTTTACCAGCATGCACACCTACGTTATATTTTATACGGCGATCGAGACGATTTTTCAGGCTCAAAAGCGCGCGATCGATAAGAGGATGCGCGACGTGCTCAAAAACGTAGTCGATAGCCTTGAGGCATTTTATCGCCGTTTGGTGGCGAACAACGTCGCCGTAGGTTTTGAAGTGACCGTGCCGGCTGAGCTGAATACCAACGAAACGATCAGCGAGGGTAAAATTTACATCAAACACAGAGTGCAGGAGATGCCGCTAATCAAAAATATCACGAATAGAATTTACCGAGTTACGGACTATTCGCAAGTTTTAATCGAGGAGTTATAGGATGAAAGCGCAAGCAATAACGGGCGGAAATTTCTTTATTGACGGGATCGGTCTTTTTGGCGAGCTTGTAGATTTTGAGCCGCCTAAATTTGAACACGAGACGATAGAGGCCGCATCGGAGATCGGCAAATACGAGCTGGTTTTACCGACCCTCAAACCTCTATCGGCAAAATTTACCGTTAATAACGTCAGCGAGACTTATTTCGGGCTCTTAAACACAAAGACCAAGCAAAAAGTCTACATCAAAGCCAATCATAGCGGAAGCGAGGGCAAACACGTGGCTATCGTGGCGACGTTTGAGGGCAACGTCAAAGTACTCGAAGCGCCTAAATTTGAGATGAATAAAGAGGCTAATATGAGCATCGAGATGAGCTGCTTAGTCGTTAAATACGAAGTCGAAAAAAAGACCACGCTATCATACGACGTAGAAAACAAAATTTATGCCGTAAACGGCGAGGATCTTTACGAGACCATCAGGAAAAACATATCTTAAGGAGAAAAAATGGCACTTAAAAAAATAGAAATACCAAGAACTGAATTTGTCTTTAGCGACGGCCAGACGGTAGAGCTCAAAGCTCCGACGCTAGCGCTCATCCAAAGCGTCCAAAATAAGACAAAAGACGAGATCGAGCAGGCGAAGTTGATGCTAATCGAAATGAGCGACGGCGAGATGGATAAAGAGTTTTTAAACTCCTTGCCGATGAACGAATGGAGCGAGCTATCAAAAAGAGTTAGCTCGTTTATGGGTATCGACGTAAAAAACTAACCGAGGGGATTGCTCTTATAGGGCACTCCCTGCACTTTACTCTAAAAGACATCATGAGCCTCGAGTTTAACGAGTTTGTGGATTATTATGAAATAGCCTTGAAGCTTGCAAAAGAGTTTTAAGGCTCTAAGACTCTAGCCTCAAATTTTCTCTCTTTTCTGAAATATTTAAAATACACGTAAATACAAAATAGCGGGATAGAGATATACCAAAAAGCGAAAACTAAGACATAAAAAACCGCAAACCCCATCAACCCTATACCTATCACTAGGGCAAGCAGCAAATCGTCCATCTTTAGCGCCTCCGTTGTATAAATTTGCACTTCAATTTTAATAATATCAAGATAAAAAAAGGCTGAAATATGGCAAAATCAGCAGAGCGTTTTTCGCGTAGCGAAAAGATTTCTAAAGGAGCGTAGCGGGATGGCAAAAAATGCAACTCTAACCTTTGGGTTGTACTTAAGCTAATTCGACAAGGCGATGAAGTCGATCAATAAACAAGCCACTAGCCTAAGCGACCAGATAAATAAAGCTACTCAGGGCGCGATGCAAGCCTATAAAAACGGTCTAAGCGAGCTTAAAGCAAACCCGTTTCAAAGCGCGAAATTTCACACTGATATGGCGAAGCTAAAGGAGGACATCAAAAAGGCTACGACGCACAAGCTAAATTTAGACATCGAAGACGCTAAGAAAAATCTCGAAGGGCTAAAAACCCAAGCTATCGCCGCTGTGGGCAGTATAATGGCAATCTCAAAACCTATAAGCGCAGCGATTGATTTTGAGAGCTCTATGGCCGACGTCAAAAAAGTAGTGGATTTTAGCGGCGCGGATGAGGTCAAGCAGTTTGCAGACGGTATTATGAAGATGAGTCGCGAGATCCCGCTAAGCGTCAATGAGCTCGCCCAAATCACGGCAAGCGGCGGACAACTCGGCATCGCTAAAGAAAATTTGATGGACTTCACGACTACCGCGGCAAAGATGGGCGTCGCCTTTGATATGAGCGCCAAAGAAGCGGGCGATAATATGGCCACGATGATGAATATATTTGGCATGGACGTTAAGCGCGTGGGCGAGCTAGGCGACACGATAAATCATATCTCAAATAACTCCGCGGCCACCGCAAACAAAATAGTAAATGCCCTAGGGCGTATCGCGGGTAATGCCAAAGACTTCGGACTTAGCGCAGATGCCGCGAGCGGACTAGCCAGTAGCTTTATCGCCCTAGGTAAAGCCCCCGAAGTAGCCGCGACCGCGATCAACTCCATGCTAACTACGCTAAACAATGCCGACAACGCAAGCGACTCGGTTAAAGCCGCATTCGAGCAGATCGGCATCAACGGTAAAGAGCTAAAAGAAGCGATCATCAAAAACCCTCAAAAAGCCTTAACCGACTTTTTACATGCGCTCTCAAATATCCCAAAAGAGAGCAAAACGGGCGTTTTAACGGCAATATTCGGTAAAAACTTCGGCGATGATCTCTCGCTAGTAACGGGCGCTATCGAAAACTACGATAAGGCGATGAAGCTAAGCGCGGATAAGGCAAAAGCCGGATCGATGGATAGAGAATTTAAGTCTCGAAGCGAAACGACGGCAAACAATATCCAGCTAATGAAAAGCGCTTTTAACGAGATCGCGATCAATGTCGGCGCGGCGTTTTTACCGGCTTTAAATTTAGTTATTGACGGTATTAAAAAGATCAGTTATGCCGTTTCGGGTTTTGCCGGTGCATTCCCGAATTTAATAAAATATTCATTCGGTGCGGTTATCGCAATAACCGCCGTTAGAACTGCACTCATCGCAAAGCAAGCCGTTTTAAGCATTACTACGCTGATGCTGGGCAATTACCGTAAAGTATTGCAGCTTTTGCCGTTTGATTGCTTGCAGCTGGGTGGCTCGCTAAAAGATTGCGGTATCGCGGCAAGGTTTAAAGCAATGTGGCTAAACGCAGCCGCGAGAGCATCTACTCTTTGGAGCGCTAGTACCGCGGCAGCTAGCTCAAAATCCGCTCTTTTCGTCGGAGCTCTCAAAAATATCGGGATTGCTTTTAGAGCGCTAGGCATGGCATTTTTGAGTAACCCTATCGGGATTGTTTTGGCTGCTATCGCCGCCGCTGCTTTTTTAGCTTATAAATACTGGGATGAGCTCAAGGCATTTTTTAGCGGATTCTTTGAGGGCGTTATGAGCGGTATAAAGCCGCTAATAGATAGCTTTAGCAGAGCATGGGATGCCATAAAAACGGCTTTTGCTCCAATCGTTGATCTGTTTGGGGTGCTATTTGGAGTAACTAAAGCTAGCGAGGGGGAGCTTGGAGAACTAAAGGATGCGGGCGCTAGTTTCGGCCAGGTTTTCGGTGCGTCGCTAAGCGTGGCACTATATCCTTTTGAAGCCTTGGCAAATATCATAACAGCCGTCGGCCTAATAATCGACATCGTCAAAATCAAAGGCGCGCAGTGGATAGAGGCTTTTAGCGAGAAGCTTAATTGGTGGCGCGATCTTTTCGGCAATATAGGCGAGTGGATATTGCAAAAATTTGATGCAGTCGTCGAGGGGATAAAAGGCTTTTTTGCGGGCTTTTTTGATTGGCTAGCGGAGAAATTTGCCTTTGTAACCGATAGTATAAAGGCGGTTACGGACTTTGCGGGATCTGCAATGGACGGAACAAAAGAATTTTTAGGTATCGGCGACGGCAAAGAGGCTAACTGGTATAATCCTTTTAGCTGGTTTAACGACGAAGCGCCGCAAACGACGGCCGGATCTGTGGACCAGGTCACGCAAGACCGCCGTGAGATGAGGTCGCAAACGAGCCAAAATCAAATAACCGATAACAAAAAGATCGATATAAATTTATACGGATCGCAAGCTACTCCGCAAGCCGTGGCGCAGGCCGTGAGTGGTAATGGGTATAGTTTTGGGGATTAGTCATATATAAATTCATCTGAAGTAAAGCTTTTTTCATATTCATCTATATCACCGTGTATGCGTATTTCGTGAGTAGGAAATGGAGCGCCTATGGTTTTTTTATCCTGATCATAGTCTACCAAAAATAATATATCTCGAAGATCTTCTTTTACTTTAAAGACCGTTTTTTTATACTCTTTGCAATAGTATTCATTGTCTTCTTTGTCGTATCCGTGCGAGCTAGGTTCATGTATATATTTCCCAGTATCGACCGAAATTTCTAGGCTTATGTCAAATAGTATACTTACTCTATTATCATCGGTTATATTGATATACATGGAATTTTTTATGGCTAAGGAGTCAATTTTTGCTTCCGCATAGTCGATTCTGAATTTTCCGCTATATAAATTAATGTTAAAATAAAATAAATTATTATAATCTGCTTCGTCTTTGTCTTCCAGATATTTACTCAGTTGCTCTTTGCATATATCCATTATCTCATATTTTTTATTGATCTCCTCTATTTCTTTATAAAATTTATTCTTTTTAATTTTATCCTCTATTTCTTTTATATCATGAATGGTATTTATTAGAGCGGTCGCATGACTAATATATTGAAAGCATATTATTTGATTTTCTTTGCAAAATTCTTGGCATTCGTCGTCGCTACTTATAAGTGCGATATTGCTCTCATATTTTTTATTATTTATAGTTAAAAGATTTATTGCATCTATAAATTCATCTGGCTTACTTGGCGAAAATGGATTTTTTTTATTTTTCCATAAGTCTACTATGTCGGAAATTTTGGCATTTGATTTAATAACTTCTATTTCCAGATCTTTAAAACATTTTTTGAGATGCTGTTTTAACTTTTCTTTATTTTTTTGTTCAATAAAGCCAGCTTTTATAAAAAAATACATAGTATCTTTATCTAGTTCATCTATGTCTTTATCTATTCTTCTATAAATTTCCTCTTCTATAACGTCGGTTATGTAGGTGTTTATATTGTTATTTTTTATTGCTTTTATAAAATTTTCAAAGTTATCACTTTTATAGGTGTAATTTGCCGCACAAAATACATTTGTATCTAAAAAAACGACATCTATATTATTAAAAATAAAATCGTGATTATAGCCAGCCTTTAGTATATTGCTTGCTAGGCCATCATTTATATACTTTTTATCATAAACAATACAATAGTTTTTTGTTTTGGCAAAAGGTCCTTGAATGCCGAAATCATCTGAGGTTTTTAACTTGTCAGCTTCTTCTTTTGATTCTACTATACAAAAGCCGTTTTTTTCTAGAGTTTTTTCTTTTTTCATGATTTATCATAACCTGTTAAAAAATTTTTTATTTCCATAAGCTTTTTGGCTCCTATGCCTTTTATACTAAGTATTTGCTCATCGCTTAGTTTTTTAATATCCTCTAAATTTTCATACCCGGCTTTTATAAAAGTACTCGCGGCGGGTAGGCCTCGCAAATTTTGGATTTTTGAGATCATCTCTTTTTTATTGATAAATTCTTGATAAAAATCGCTTGAAGCATCAAACCCTGTTTTTAAAAAGTCGTTTCTTTTTACGAAATCGTTAAATTTAAATTCCTTGTCCAGATCATGCGAATAATAAATTTTAAATAACTCGAGTATAACTGCTCCTTCTTTTGTCAAGCCGTCTTTTACAAGAGTTTTAAACCGTCCTTTGCTATAATTATAATCGCCCAAGGTGATTTTTTTAAAAAACTTCTTTTCTGCATCACTTAAGGTTTCATAGCTTTGCGGGTCTATTATTTCGCATATATTGCGTATAATATTTTTGGTAGGATATTCGTAATAAAATACGGTTTTTAAATTTAATGGAAAATCTCCGAATTTTATATAATACCCGTAAGGTTTACGGCATGCTTTATAGTAAGCTATGCGGCGCGGATCGTTAAAGTCGAGATACGAAACGCCGCGCCCCAGCTCGCTCAGCTCTTGAGGAGTCGTTATGCCGTCGGCTATAATATCGGCCTCCGTTAGCTCCTCTTGGGTCGCATCAGGCATCTCTTCTGTTTCGTCGGCGTTCATAAATTTAGTAAATTTGCCCTCTTTTAGATCCTTTGTTAGGTCATTAATATCATATTGCTTTGGCTTTTGGTTTAAACTTTTTTCAGATTGTTTTAACAGATCGCTTAAAGATCGGTTGGCTTCTTGAATTTGCTTTAACGCGTCATCGCTACTATTGTTTGCTTGGAAGCGATTACTGGCAGATATATTTTTATCGCTTTGCCGTTCTATATCTGCATTTTCCTGATTAGCCTTCTTTTTTGTTTGTTTTGACGCAAATGCCCAAATCATTAAAATGGGCGCTATCAAAAAGCTAAATCCTCCGCCTATATCGCCGACATAAAACATTGATATGCTCATAACAACGCAAAAGAATGAGATTATAGTGCCTATAACAAAAAGCATTCAGTCTCTTAAAATTTGATTTTGACTACCGGCAATAACTATATTTTGCGAGCCATCAACGTTTATATCTATTTTAATATAAGCTCCGTTCCTTAAAGCTTGCAAAAATTCTTCATTCGTAAAAACGGCAAGCATCCCACCCGCTACTCCTTCGCTTATCTTGCTTACATCCTCATTTCTTTGGGCTAGATAAATCCTTTTATTTTCGGCGCGTTGTTGAAGGATAACAAATGCCCAAAAGGCCACACCTGCACCGATAAATAAAATCGATTTCCAATATCTAACTATAAAATCTATAAAATCTGCAAAATCACTCACTGCTACTCCTCTGAAAATTCTTTTAACTTTTTTAGTTTTTCGACAAAACCTTTTAGCAATGTTTCATTACCGTAATCATCATAGAGCTTTTCAAACTCTATGTATAGCGGCGTATTGCGCTTTTGGCTTCTCTGCTTGTCTATTTGATTGCCGTTACCTCTTATGGCTATATTGCCGCTTCCTATCGCTACTGCCCCAGTTAATTGTTCCATACTCACTCCTAATTTTTTTGAAATTTCTAGTAATTTCTTATAGTCGATCCCATCTCCGTCAAGCTCATAACGCTGATAAGTCCTGAGTGATATGCCGAGTTTGTCTGCCGTTTCTTTTTGCGTTAAACCTATTTTATCCCTGACTTCTTTTAAATTTATGACATTTTCTTTCATAATATGCCTTTTATTGACGTATTTAAGCTAAATTTAATTGACATATGACAAAAAATGTCATATAATTCAAACATCAATTAATCAATTATACCAAAAAGGACAAAAAATGAAACTTCAAAACGCGGTTAAGCTTCTTAGCAAATACGGCAAAGACGTCAGGGTGGACGAGTGGGGAGCTAGCTTTAAGGCAAATGGTTACGTCATAGGCGCTCACGTGAGCTGCGGACAGCAAGAGGTCAGCCACTTTTACGCAGATGAGGACAAGATCGGCTTTGACCAGGTGCGCCACTATTTTAAAAAGTCTAAAGATTTTCAAATCTTTTTAGAGCATTTTTTACAAAAAAGGGCGGCCTAAGCTGCCCCTAAGAAAGGATTAGGGATGAAAAAAATCAAGATTTTAAAAAAGCTTTTAAAGCTGGAGCAAGAGCTAAATGCGATTGGTGCGGTGTTTAGTAATGTATGTAACGCTCAACGTAGCATCGAGGCCAAGAAAAAGGAGCTGGTCGCCATGCTAGGCACGAAACCTAGCAAAAGCGTTAAGAAAATAGCTAAGAAATTTAAAGACTATAAAGAGGAGTGAGGGCAAGGTTAATGGGAGTGCGTGTTGTCCGCTTTACGGCCTAACGCATCTTTAATAGTCTTTAACTCTTCATCAAGAGCTCGAACCGCTTTTTTGAGCTTGGCAACGTCGGCTTTGAGTTGCTCAAGCTCGGCCTGGTCTAGGATTTTGACGGTTTCTTCTATGTTGGTATCCATAGATAAGTCCTTTTAGTTGAATTTGTTTTGGCGAATAAATTATAACGAAAAAGGGCTTTTTTATGAGTATTTTTTGAAAGGATAAAAGATGACAAAAGACAAGTTCTTACAAGAAGCGTATTTGAACGTCGCGGTCAATGAGGAGCTGGAGCGCGAGATCGCCAGGCGAAAAACGATATGCCAAAAGATGATCAAACTAATAAACAGCGACTTGGGCGAGGAGTTTTTGCGAGATTGCGAGGATTTTAAGGACGCGATGCAGAAATTTGAGCTCAAATACGGCTTTTTGATTTGAAATTTAAAGGAGGAGGCGAGTTAATGAAAACTCTAGCGCAGTTAATTTACGAAAAAACGAGATGGACGCTAAAAGATTATTGCGAAATGCGCGGGATAAGCTCGATCATGGGGCTTCGGTGCGGATACGTGAGCAAGGCAAACGCAAAGATACTAGAAAGCGATGGGATCGAGTGGCGCACGGCAAAAAACGTCAAAGTAGGCAACGGCACATGCGCGGGATTTGTATATCTAAATAAAAAGAAAGCGAGTTAAAAATGTTAAATAAAAAAGCGGTTGATTTTGCGATATTTCAAGCAAAAATGGCAATGGCGGGGTTTGAGATAAAACTAACTTCAAAGGGCGAGATCCGCGGGGTTAAACGCGGCGCAAAGTTAGGCAAAGCGGAGGCAAAAAGTGCGAATAATCCAAATTTTAAGACAAATTCTCTCGCATCGCTCAGTTGAGCCGTGCCGGGCAAAAGATAGGAAAATCAAGGGCGCGAGCGGGGCGATCTTTAGCGGGTCGCACTACTACGTAAATACGGATGGCTTCATCGCGTGCAGGCTAGGCGGCGCGATCGTGGATATAAAGGAAAAAACATGCTAATCCAAAATTTAAAGAGATTTTTTGAGGTCAAGGCAGGGATTGAGAGGATAGACGAGCAGATAAAAGAGCTCAAAGAGGATAAAAAAAGCTACCTCGAAACTCTCGAAAACCTAGAGCGCGAGCTAAAACGAGAGCTAAACACGGACGACTTGTCGGGCGTCCAAATTTCGCACGGGCTCAAGATGTCCGTCGAGGTTGTCAAAAAAGAGGACAAAGAGGCGGACGATGAATAAAAATTTAAGCGATGCGTTAAAAAACGCCAAAGACGAGATCAAAGAGCTAATCGCCTCATTTTTTGAGGAGATTGAAGAGGGTCTCGATGAGCTTGCCGAGCTCGTGGAGCAAAACGAAACAGAGCAAGCGGACGACCTAATCACTGAAATCAAACAAAAAATGGATAGTTGGCTCGCGGTGCAGTAGATGAAGCCCAAAACGCCTAAATTTAGCGCAGAGGACATTGTCGATTGCGGGATAGATAGCATCCGTTTTGTGATACCAAAGGCCACGCTTAACGGCTTTTTAAAAAAGATTGAACTTTTGGGAAAGCTGCGGCTAATAAGCCGAAATAAAACGGTCAAGGATTATGCGGAGTATAAATTTAAGGGCGCAAATAAGCCGCTTTTTGATGCGGACGAAAAGCACCCCTTTAAAATCCGCTACGTCAGTTTTAAGCGCGGCACGAAAAGCTTAAGTAACACGATGCTGGTGGTCGAAAACTCTAGCGAGTTAAACGATCTTTGCAAGAAGCGTAAAAAGCCTTTTGGCTATTACGTTTGCGTTGTCTTTGCGGGGCTGTTTCAGCCTAGCAGGGATATTTATAAAGAGACTTACCGAATTTTGGGCAAGTTTTTACGGCGCTTTAAGCCTTACAGCTTTGATCTCGCGGTGGATTTTAAAGATCGGGGCGAAATAAATCATAAAGCCAAAGGCAAATTTAAAGAGCACGTAAAAGAGTGCGCCGATGACGTGATCAGTTTTAAAACTAGCATTTACGCAAATCACGGACTAAAAAGCGGGAAGTTTTATGCGGTAGATAAGATTTGTTTTTACGACAAATTCGAAAAGCAAACCAACTATCACAAGCAAAAAATAGACGAGAAATTTAAGGACTGGAAGCGCCTTGAAGTTACGTTTCGGCTCAAGGGTAAATTTATGGATTTTATCGAAAACGAAAACTTTAAGGAGTGCGTTGAGGTGATGGACGAGATCGCGGATAAGCTCACGGGCGAGTTTCCTTTTGGCGTCTATCTTGGCAAATTTAACGAGCAAATCGCATATTTCAGGGATATGCGCAAGCGATTAAATTTAAGCAAAACTATTTTTTAAAGGGTAAAAAGTGGGAAAATTTAACGTAGATGAGCACATAAAGGCGCTTAAGGTTTGTAAATACTTCACGATCGAAGGTATAGAAAATTTAATCAAAAGGTATCCGAACGAGGAGCATATAAAAATCGCCATGCAGATCAAGGCGAAAAACGAAAAGCCGATCGAGGGCGCGGCAAACGAGGAGTGAAAATGCATCAAAATCAAATAAATTTTATCAGTTACGCGCAGGCGGCAAAAATGCTAGGCGTTGCGGTAGTGACGATCAAGAAGTGGGCGCAAAAAGGGATTATCAAGCGCTACGCCGTAACTGGCCGCAGCGTGTTTGTCGATAAAGACGAGATTTTAGAGATGATTAGAGGTAAAGAGGCATGAACGTGATAAATCAAGTCGTAGCGAATGATTACGCCATTTATAACGGCGACAGCTGCGAGG
>NZ_CAUQHQ010000061.1:0-13311 GCF_963517995.1 uncultured Campylobacter sp. | reverse complement strand
GCTCGGAATTTGGCAAATTTGCGCCGAACGGATAGGTCGCAAGCACGATAGGAACGACGCCTCGAAGTCCGACCCACGAGATAAATATCTTTTCTTTAACATTATACCTAGAAAGCAAGAGCGAGAGAAAAACGCCCATAGGACGCGCGACGAACATGATCCAAAACGCGACCACGGCGCCCGCAAGCGCGACGGCCGGCAGCTGGGAAGGATTTACCAAAAGTCCCAGCGTCAAAAAGATGACGATTTGCATCGTCCACGCGATACCGTCGTGAAAACCGATCAAATTTTTCTTATGCGCGAACTCTTTTTTATTTATAAACATTCCTGCGATATATACGGCAAGAAAGCCGTTGCCGCCGACCTTACCCGCCAGCACGTATAAAAGCATCACCCAAGCCATAGAAAATACGGGATAAAGTCCCCAGTACTCAAGCCTTAGGCGGTTAAAAAGTCCCGGCAGCGCGACGCCGAACATATAGCCCATCAGCCCGCCTAGCAAAAACTGCTTTACTAACGTAAGCGCGACGTCCGGAACGCTAGGGATCGTAGCTATAGAGATGATTTGCAGTATCGTGACGGTTAAAAAGATCGCCATCGGGTCGTTCGATCCGGACTCTAGCTCTAAAAGCGGGCGAATGTTATTTCGCAGCGAAATTTCCTTTGCTCCTAGTATCGCAAACACCGCGGCAGCGTCGGTCGAGGAGATGATAGAGCCAAAAAGCAAAGCCTCTAGCCAGTCAAGGCCTAGCAGGTATTTTACCAGCACGGCTATCATGCCCGCAGTCAGCACGACGCCAAGAGTCGCTAGGATGATGCCGTTTACCATAACGGGACGGATAGATTTTAGATTCGTATCAAGACCGCCCGCGTAAAGTATAAAAATAAGCGCGATAGTGCCCACGTCTTGGGCGATTTGGCGATTATCAAAAGCAAGTCCGAGCAGCCCGTCCGAGCCCGCGAGCATGCCGACTGCTAAAAAAACGACCAAGGACGGAACGCCGAATCTATCTGAAACCTTGCTAGAGACGATACAAGCGATAAGCAGGATAGAGAAAAATAGTAAAAAAGTTTCTAACATTGTGCCTCATTTGGGTTCAAAGCGGACAAATTTTAGGCTAAATTTAGCGCCCTAATAGCCTCAAATTTGGCGCGTTTTATAGGTAAATTTTACCCGATTTTACCTTTTTTAACGATAAAAAGGATTAATTTTTATCATCGTAAAAGATGAGATCAAAGCTATTTTTGCGCTTTACCAGAGCTTTTTTGGACGGCACGCCGCCCTGCTCCATTTTAGCCAGTTCCTCTTTCATCTGCCTTATCACAGCCTCAGACTGCTCGATCTGATCTTTTAGCTGCAAGATGATATCCACGCCCGCTAAATTTACGCCAAGATCGCGCGTTAGACGCAGTATCATCTTGATACGGTCCATATCTTTTTCCGAGTAAAGGCGCATCTTGCCCTCGGTTCTGGACGGCTCTAGCAGCCCTTCGCGCTCGTATTGGCGCAGCGTTTGCGGATGTATGGAGAGGACCTTTGCTACGACGCTGATTAGATAGACCGGTTCTTCGTATTGTTTCATCTTATACCTCCGGAAGTTTTTGCTTCATAAGCTCGGCTAGTTCGCCGTCTAGGGCATTTACGTCCGGCAAAGACACGCGCGCGCGCAAGTACAAATCGCCAAATATCCCGCTTTTTCTATTTTGCACGCCGTATCCTTTGAGCCTAATTTTTTGCCCAGATTTTGAGTTTTCGGCGATTTTTATCGTGACGTCTTTTTTGGGCGTTTTTACATCTATCTTACCGCCAAACATCATCGTTTTTAAAGGAATTAGCACGTCCTTGTACAAATCATCGCCGTCCCTTTCGTACTCGTCGCTAGGCGCGATATTTACGGTTAGTATTAGATCGCCGCGCCCGCCGTTACCTTTGCCTTTTATGCGTAGCTTTTCGCCGTTATTTATGCCGTTTGGGATTTTTATTTTAATGTTTTCGCCGTTAAAATTTATCGAGTGCTCGCCGCCCTTTACCGCTACGTCAAACGGGATAGTTACCTTTGCCCGCGAGTCCATATCCTCCTCGTCATCAAAGCCGCCAAATCCGCCCGTCTGCCTAAAGCCGCTAAAGCCGCCTCTGCTAGAAAAACTGCCAAAACCGCTAGCGCTACCGCTAAAGCCGCCGCCGAAGATATTTTTTAAAATTTCGTCTAAATTTCCCATACCCGAGCTACTCGCAAAATCATGGAAATTCTGTCCGCCGAACATCGCGTCGCCGTGCCTGTCGTACTGCGCGCGCTTTTTTTCGTCGCTTAAAATTTCATACGCGGCGTTTATCTCTTTAAATTTATCCTCCGCGCCCGGGTCTTTGTTGATATCTGGATGATATTTGCGCGCCAGCCTCCTATACGCCTTTTTTATTTCGTCTGCGGAAGCCTTTTCGGACACGCCTAACGTTTCGTAAAGACTATTGCTCATATTATATCCTTTTAGTCAATTAATTTTATAGCAATTATAGCACAAAACTTTAGTGTATGTCAATCAAGTATAGTAAATAAGATAATTTTAAACGGCTTAAAGAATAATTAACTTTACATTGAGCTTAGCGCCATATAATCGCGCTTTGAAAAATTTTATCCAAAAGGAAAAACAATGAAAAAGATAACCGTATTATCTTTGGCTACGTCTTGCGCAATCTTTGCCGCAAGCATAAATTTTAACGAACCTGCAGAGGATTTTACTAGAATAAATCCCGAATTTAATAAAAACGTCATCCTCTCCTACAATAGCTCCATCGCCGATGCTAAAAAATCAGTCGTAAATATCTCCACTACAAAAACGCTAAACGGCGCAGGAGCCGATATGGGCGATATGTTTAACGATCCTTTTTTTAAAGATTTCTTCGGCTTTCAGTTTAACATCCCTCAAGAAAAGCAAAAAAGCAGTTCTTTAGGATCTGGCGTCATCATCTCCTCCGACGGCTACATCGTGACCAATAACCACGTGGTTGAAGATAGCGACGAGATCGTGGTCACGCTGCTAGATAGCGACAAAGAGTACAAAGCTAAAATCATCGGCACCGATCCCAAAACCGACCTAGCTATCATCAAAATCGACGCTAAAGAGCTAAAAGCCATACCTTTTGCAGACTCGGCTAAGCTCATGGAAGGAGATATTGTATTTGCCATCGGAAATCCTTTCGGCGTGGGCGGCAGTATCACTCAGGGCATAGTCTCAGGCCTAAATAAAGACAATATCGGCCTTAATCAATACGAAAATTTCATCCAAACCGACGCCTCGATAAATCCTGGCAACTCAGGCGGCGCGCTAGTCGATAGCCGAGGCTATCTAGTGGGCATAAACTCAGCTATCCTTAGTCGCAGCGGCGGAAACAACGGCATCGGCTTTGCTATCCCGTCAAATATGACTAAAGATATCGCCAAAAAACTCATCGAAGACGGCAAGATCGAGCGCGGATATATCGGCGTGATGATAGCAAATCTCAACGAGCAGCAAAAAGAGATCTACAAAAATAAAGAAGGCGCGCTAATTAGCAGCGTAGAAAAGGGATTGCCGGCCGATATCGCAGGCATTAAACGAGGCGATCTGGTCGTAAAAATCGACGACAAAGATATCAAAAACGCAAACGACCTAAAAAATCTCATCGGCTCGCTAGCTCCAAATAAAGAGATCACGCTAACCTACGAGCGCTCGGGCAAGCTAGAGACTGCTAAGATAAAACTAGCCAACGCCAACGCCCAGTCAAGCGGCGGCAAAGCGACCAAAGGCGACTCGGCGATAGACGGCCTTAGCGTAACGTCGATCGACGATAACGCAAGGTTTAAGTATAGACTAGCCTCAGATGTCGCAGGCGTGCTCGTTACAGACGTAAAATCAGGCTCAAACGCCGAAAAATTCGGCTTTGAAAAAGGCGATATCATCATCCAAGTCGCCGAGGAAAATATCAAAAATTTAGACGACTTTAACAAAGCCGTAGCAAACGCCAAAGGCAAAAAAACTCTCGTTTGGGTCAATCGCGGCGGACTTTTCCAAGGCCTTGTTATCAAATAATCTAAGACTAAGGCGCGGTAAAATGCGCCTTTTTCTAAATTTATCCTTTTTCTCGCTGGCTTGCCTCTATAAAGCAAGCTTAAATTTACCCTATTTTATCGCAGCGCCCGGTTTACGTCTTTGCTTAATTTAAAATCCTTGCCAGCAGTCTAAATTTACCGTTTTAAAACCCCGCGCTCGTTTGCCGTCTAAAAATAAACCGCATTTTAATTTACTCTGCAGGGTTTATTTGATTTTAGCCGCCGCTAAGCTTGCCAAGATGCCTGCTTTTAAGCAAATTTGGGCTAAATTTCAAAATCTATATAAAAAGGATAAAGCATGAACGAAAACCAAATCTCGCTGGCTGGCAAAATAAAAAACGAGATAAATCTAACGATAAAAAACGGGCTAAAAGAGCGCTACAAAGGCGAAGCGCCCTACTCGCGGTGCCGCGTGCAGGAAGGTTATCACGACACTTTTACGTTAGAGTGCCGCAGATGCGGTTTTAGCATGTCTTATAGCGACTCGTATTATGAGGCGAGCAAGCTTAGCGAGGATGAGCTAAAAGAGGCTTTGCCGCTCATCGTAAAGGGCGTAGAGGAGGAATTTTTAGACGAAAAGAACCTACCGTTTTTCGCGTATAAGCTAAATTTGTCGGTCAGATTTGAAAGCGAGGACTCGCCGCGTAAATTTTACTTTGAAAACGCGGCTAGAAAGGCCGAACTAAAGCGCAGGCTAGAAGGCTATATGGACGAGGTAGTTACTAGACGCACGGTAAAGGTCAAGGACGAACGCGAGCTTTACGTATTTATGGGACACGTTTTTGATCTGCCTCTTATGGAGTATGACGAATTTGCGCTTATAGAGCTGATAGAAAAGTTTGAGCTAGCCGTGCGGGATTCTAAAAGCAAACATCTAACCGATGAGTTTAAAGAGGCGCTTACTTGCTATCTGCAAGATTGGCGAGACGATAAGTTTATGCCTAAATTTTACGATATTTGCGGCGATGATTGGGAGAGGACTTATGAGCTTAAAAAGGACTTTAAACCCCAAAACGTAAGCGCCGGCGAGCTTACGCTTTTCGTGCGAGCGGCATTTTGGCGGATCAAATATAAAAGCTTTAGCTGGGACGTAAAATTTGCGCGCAAAGACCTCGAAAGCGCGGCTCTGATTTTCGGTTCGGTGCAGGCGCAAAAGTATTTAGACTGCGGCACCGGCGAGTTAGACGAAAGCCTAACGAGATTTAAAGACGCGGACGTAGAGTGCGCCGCAAACGATGTTTTTGCGCAAATTAGCATAAAAATCAAAAACGAAACGCCTCAGGCTTACAAAAAGGCGCTAATCTTTATCGTAAATCTGCTGCGCGCGGGCTTTGCGGCTAGCTACGCCGTTAAATTTAGCTCCAAAGCGGATAAAATTTATCTACCGATAAAAGGACTTGAAAAGACGCAGACGCACCGATTTTTCGCTACTGCATTAGCGCATGAGGTAGACTCGGAGCTTGAGCTTTACGCCAAAGAAGCTCTAAAGCATAAATACGAATTTTACGCCGATATAAACGACGAAAAGTGCCTAATGACGGGCAGTTACGCGGTATTTGGCCTTGCGCTAAAAAGCGAGAAATATTTCGCGCTAGCTAAGCGGTATTTTAAAAACGTAGACGACGAACATCAAAGCGCGCATATAAAATTTATCGAGGCTTTTATCGATAAATACGGCGTTAGCGCGCAGAGCTTGGACGTATTGGTCGATGCCTTCTCATCGTATCAGGATGATAAAATTTATAAAAATTTACGTGCGCTGATGGACGAAACTGCAAACAAAGCCCTGTTTTTGCGCGCCCTTGAAAACCTAAAAGGTTATAAAAAGGAAAATGCGGCGTATGCTGCCTGGGGACGAGGCTGGGAGAAGGAAATTTCTGGTTGATTGCGATTTTATAGGCTTGTCTCTTGCGCATATTGACTTTTTACGCTCAAATTTGGAGCCAATTTTACTAAATTTGACGAACCGAGACCCAAGTCTTGAAAGCGCCAAATTTGAGCGAGTTAAATTTGGCGCTACTTTTTATGTTAAGAAGGAAGGGATTTGAATCACGCTCTGCTTGCAGCTAAGGGCGAAGCGAAGCAAAAATCATTTAAGGACGTGCAAGAAACTAGCCGCGGCCGCCATTACAAATTTAGTCAAAACTCGTTATAATTACCGCAAAAAAGGATGGCCGATGATAAAAATTCTGATGATAGAAGACGACTTAGAGCTAGCTGAAATTTTAACCGAGTTTTTAGCAAAAAGCGATATGGACGTAAAGACGGCGGAGGAGCCATACATCGGGCTTTCGACGCTAAACGTAGAAAAATTCGACCTCGTGATCTTGGATCTCACGCTGCCGGGACTCGACGGCCTAGAAGTGTGCAAAGAGATTCGCAAGCGCCACGACGTGCCCATCATCATCTCAAGCGCGCGCCACGACATCACGGACAAAGTAAACGCCCTAGATAACGGTGCGGACGACTACCTACCAAAGCCCTACGACCCGCAGGAGCTGCTAGCTCGTATCAAAAGCCATCTGCGCCGCCAAAGCACTGTAGCGGGCGCAAATTTAAGCGGCACAAAAGAACCCGCGCGCGAAAAAGACATCGCGGTAGACGACTTTAAACACGTCATCACGCTAAAAGGCGAGCCGTTAAATTTGACCGCCGCGGAGTACGATATCCTAAAATACATGCTTCAAAAAGAAGGCGGCGCCATCACGCGCGAGGAGTTTATCTACAACTGCGCGAGCATCAGCGAGGACTCGACGAACAAGAGCATCGACGTCATCATCGGGCGCATCAGAGGCAAGCTAGGCGACGACCCAAAAGAGCCAAGATACATCCACGCCATCCGCGGTATCGGCTACAAGCTAATGCAGTAAAAGCCCGCAAATGAAACGCTCATCAGTTTTTTACACTATCACTTTTATCTTCGCTTTGGCGCTAACAAGCATATTTCTCGCGTTTTTGTGGCTGATGGACTACGACAAGCAAAACTACGCGCGCGAGCTAAACGCCAAATACTCCACGATCGCTAGAAATCAGCTCTTTTTGATGAGCGGTATCATAAATGAAAAAGAGTACGAGCGTCAAACGGGCGACTTTAAGATGCCTGAGATCACGAACGAGCGGCAAAAAGAGGAGATCCTAGCAAACGCAACCGTGCTTGAGGAGATATCAGCAGACATCGGCTCCAGTGCTATCATGATCTATCAAAATCACCACTATCTAAAAGTCCAGCACGTGGATAAAGTCCTGCTTTTAAAGGATAACGACTACCAGCCGTACCGCTACGACATCATCAAGATCATCTTTTCGCTAGTGGCGATCATACTTCTTGCCGCTTACGTTTTTGTTATCAGGAAACTAAAACCGCTAAGAAAACTAAAGCGCCAGATAGCCAAATTTGCCGCGGGCGAGATCGACGAAGTGCAAAACGTCAGCAGCGGAAACGACGAAATTTCCGAGGTTGCAGAGGCATTTTACGACGCGGTTTGTCAGATCAAAAATTTAAACGCGTCGCGCAAGTTATTTTTAAGAAATATAATGCACGAGCTAAAAACGCCGATCACCAAAGGCCGCCTAGCCGCTGAAATGATCGAAAAAAGCAAAAACCAAGAACGCCTCGTGTCGGTTTTTATAAAACTTGAAAATCTCATAAACGAATTTGCCGCCGTCGAGCAGGTTACCTCAAACATCGCGCTAAATAACACTAAAATTTGCCGTATCGACGACGTCATCGACGAGGCTCTGGATATCGCGATGGTTGATCCGGGGCAGGTTACTATTAGCAAGCTAGAGGATGTGAACCTAAATGCGGACTTTAAACTGCTAGCGATCGCTGCAAAAAACATGATAGATAACGCCCTAAAATACTCTCCAAATAAGCGCGTAAATATAACGATCACGCGCGAGTCGATCAAATTTATCAACGAAGGCGAGCGGCTGTCAAAGGAGCTGCGCCACTACGTCGAGCCCTTTACAAAGGGCGAAAGCGCGCAAAAGAGCTTCGGTCTAGGGCTCTACATCGTAGAAAACATAATCAAAGCCCACAAGCTAACTCTGGGCTACGAATACAAAAACGGACTAAACGTATTTAGCTTTGAAAACCTGCAAAATATAGCGGCGTAAGGGTAAATTTGAGCTGAAATTTAAAGCGAATCCCTTTTTGCTTTAAATTTTAAAATTCGGCGTATCGTTGCGACAAACTAAACGCCAAATTTGAATTATATATTTTGCCGCCCGCTTGTTTTAAATTTGCATCCGGTTAAATTTAGCCGCTCCTTGTTACTCATAATAAAAAGACTTTGCGGGCGCAAAATTTAGCCGCACTTTTTCGCAAAGCGCGTAAAAATCGACCTCGCCGCCGCGAGATTTAAACTCAAAATAGCACTCGTAAAGCTTTACTAAGTTTTCAAATTCCAAATTTAGCCGTGCGCTTATCTCGTGTTTTCTGTTACGTCGCGAGCTCTATCAGGCACGCACCCCAATCCAGCGTATCAAGTAGCATGCAAAAGTACAGCTCCACGGTTCGCGCGTCGCAGCGCTCATGAGGGTATGCGCGGCGTAAAAGCTCATCTTTTTCAAGCTCTCACAAGCCGCGCGCTCAGATCTGATACGCCCAGTGCAGATGCGGCATTTGGCCTGCGATGCATCGCTTTTTTAAATACTCGCCGACTAGTTCGCCAAGCCGAAACGACAGCTCGCCGTTGCCGCGGTTTTTTAGATTTTTAAGCTCGCTTTCGCTTTCGTCTAAAATTTCTCGGCAAAGCCCACCTAGCGCATAGTCCCGCTCCGCCTCGCTAAACTCGCTTTTAAATTTACCAATGGCGCTCTTTAGATACTCGTTTGCCCACTTTTTTAGCCCTGTATCGCAGAGCCTTAGGTACTTGTAGAGTTCAAATTTTAGCCATACAAAAGCGTCCGTTTGCATTTAGTTCCTTTGCCTACGTAAATTTAGCGAATAAAAATCGCAACCTGCCGTCCCGCCAGATACAGCTTAAAATAGAGCTTTAAAAAGTCCACCTGCGTAGATCGGCATTATACGCGCTTGCAGCTCGGTATCGTTTTGCATCAGCACAAACACTGCTTCTATGACGGCGCCGTCAGGTATAAAACACTGAAAAAGCCCGTAAAGCTTATCCTGCAAATCGATCCCTTCGCAATCTAAGCTTAAATCTAGTCCCGCCGCCTCGGCAATGCGGTGCGCATACTCGATCGTCATTTTTCTGCCAAATTTGAATTAAATTTGAGGCATTATACCTTAATATAATTCATTTCTAAATAGCATTCAAATTTAGATAAAGAGCAAACCGCGGCGCTTGTCTGCAAAGCGCAAACGCTAGCTTATCGCGCTCTTAAATGAGTGCATGACGGCATACGACAAATAATAGTCGTCAAACCGTATAGATATGAAAAAACTTGTAAAAATAAGAGCATAAATTTAGCACAAGTGCCGACCGCAAGCGTAGCCGCCTCGATGTCGTGAGCAAATTTAACAGCCGTCACAGCAGGACAAAATGCATACAAATCTACAAGCTCGGCTTGGTTTCAGATGCTTTGCAAGATATAAAATTTTGGGTTTGGCAGACAAGTCTAGCGCTGACGGAGGCGTTAAATTTAAGAAATTTACGCTTACGAGAATAAAATCAATAAAGAGAAATTATGGAAAATTAGAAAGAAAATAAACTTAAAGCGGTGCGTTTTTATGCAAAAAAATTACCCGCTTTAAGTAAAAATTAAAAATGCATAGGAGTCAAACGCAATCCAAACAGCAAATTTAGCATATAGGTGTTTCGCTAAAATCCGATTTTACTCATTCCTAAGCGTCTCAAGCACGTTTATCTGCGCGGCTTTTTTAGCCGGATAAAACGACGAAAGCGCCACGATGACGATAGCTCCGACTAAGATCATGGCAAGATCAAGTAAGGATAGCTCCATAGGAAGCTTCGCGCTGCCGTAGACGTCGGCGGGCAAATTTACGATATCAAAGCTGCCAAGTAGCCACACGCCAAAGAGCCCGAGCACGAGCCCAAACACTATCCCGCCCCCGCCTATCGTGGCGCCGAGAGCAAAAAAGCTCTTTTTTATCTCGACCTTGCTAGCGCCCAGCGAGAGCAGTAGCGCGATCTCTTGGCGGCGGTTCATGACGGTCATAAGCAGCGAGCTTACGATATTTAGCGAGGCGACCAGGATGATGAGCATCAAAACGATGAAAAGAGCGCGCTTTTCGAGCGCCAAGGCGGAGAAAAAGTTACCGTTTTGCTGCCACCAGCCGATTGCTTTTTGTCCTAGACGTAGCTCGCGAGAGATCTTTTCGATATCGGCGAACGGATCGTTTGAAAACACGTGTATACCGTCAAATTTGCCCTCGTCGTACTCGAGTATCTTGCGCAGCGCCTCCACGCTCGTGTAGAGGTAGCTTTTGTCGTAGGCCACGAGCCCCGAGCTAAACGAGCTCACGACGTCAAAGCGCTTCATTTTAGGCGTTAACGCGAAGCCGCTCGGGTCGTTTTTAGTAAAAATGAGCGTGAGTTTGTCATTTTCGTTTATCATCATCTCGTTTTTGACGCCTTGACCTACGAGCAGGCCGTATCCGTCTAGCTCGCGGTCCTCAAGGCCTACCGCCACGACTGAGTTTATCTGCTTTTCGTCGACTGAATTTACGCCAAAAAGCAGTCCGCCCTCGAAGCTATTTGCCCCCTTTATGATAACTTGACTCATGATATATGGGCTAAATTTGAGATTTGGAAACTTCTGTTTTAGTTCGCTAACGTCGCTCTCGTCGATGTTGCCGCGTATGGCGGAGAGGATCGTGATGGGGTAATTCATGGTAAAAAGTTTGCGCTCAAACTCCTTGTCAAAGCCGTTCATGATCGCCATCGCGACGATGAGCACCATGAGCCCGACGCCGACGCCCAAAAACGCCAAAAGCGCCGAAAGCATGATAAACGGCTGGGTTTTATCAAACCGTAGATATTTAAAAAGTAGATATTTGGTTAGGCTCATTTGATTTTCCGTTGTTTAAATTTGGGCTTTTGCGCCTTTTGATTTTATTTATCGGCAAAGGTTTTGCTTTTTGTTCGCCTGTAAATTCGGCGCGCGTTTTATTTTCTCGCCGTTAATTTTTCAAAGTCCGTTTCGGCTAGATTTTTTGATCAAACTTATAGCTCGCCTTTTAAATTTATTCTATTTTAGGACTTCTTGCTACTTAGATTTTGCTTCAGGCACAAGTTTTAAATTTGCAAATTTATCATCTAAATTTACCCGTAAATTTTGGGCGATTGCGCTTAAATTCGGCGCGATTAAAATTTACCTGATTGGGCGGCAAATTTTAAAGTAGCTTGCGAGTTTCAAATCTAAAAATACGCCGTAAAAAGCGGCGTAAATTTTACAAAAACAAGCACGCCGCTATAAAAACGGCAACGAGCTTAAATACAAAATTTAATAAGCCGTCGCCAAAACCCCAAAGCTAAATTTTATCCCAATCCTCCGCAAAAGCTCCTTTTTTAGGGCCGCTTTTGCCGTGGCAGTCCTTGTATTTTTTACCGCTTCCGCACGGGCACGGGTCGTTTCTGGATACTTTTTTGCCGGGCTTTTCTTCGCTCTCGGACACGCTAGCAGCCTCGGTATCTTGCGCTTCTTGCGGTGCAGACTCGGTAGGCTCGGAGAAGCTTAGGCGCACGGCCGTTAGCAGCTTGATGCTCTCAAATTTAATGCGGCTAACGAGCTCCATAAAGAGATTAAAGCTCTCTTTTTTATACTCGGTGAGCGGATCTTTTTGGTTGTAGCCGCGCAGTCCGATGCCGGTTTTTAGGATATCCATCTGGTATAGATGCTCGCGCCACGCGGTGTCTAGCACTTGTAGGCAAAGCACCTTTTCTAGGTATTTACGCTGATCTTCGCCTATGACGCCCATTTTTTCCTCGTAGTCGGCCTCAAATTTAGCCGTTATCTTCTTAGCAAGCTCGGTATAGTCGAGATCTTTTAGCTCGTCAGGCTGCATGAACGCGCCGTTTGAGATTATCACGGAGCTTAGTTTTTCGAGGTTATACTCGCTCTTTGGCTCGCCTGCATAAATTTCGGCTTGAGCTAGCAGGTGCTCGACAAACTCGGCGCGATTTTGCTTGATCTTTTCGCCGACTTCAAAATTCGGATCAAGAAGCTCGTTTCTAAATTTATATACAGTTTTTCGCTGTTCGTTTGCGACATCGTCGTATTCAAGGATATGTTTTCTTGATTCAAAGTGCAAACTCTCGACCTTTTTTTGCGCATTTTCGACGGCTCTAGTGACCATTTTGGAGTCGATGCTTTCGCCCTCTTCGATACCAAGACGCGTCATTATCGCCTTGATGCGGTCACTTCCAAATATTCTAAGCAGATTATCCTCAAGGCTTAGATAAAATCGGCTAACTCCAGGATCGCCCTGACGTCCCGCGCGGCCTCTTAGCTGGTTGTCGATACGGCGGCTTTCGTGTCTTTCGGTGCCGATGATGTATAGACCGCCCAGAGCCCGCACCTCGTCGTCGATACGGATATCTACGCCGCGTCCGGCCATATTCGTAGCGATCGTAACCGCGCCGCGAGCGCCTGCTTGAGCGATTATCTCGGCCTCTTTTTCGTGATTTTTAGCGTTTAGCACGGAGTGCGGGATCTTTTCTTTTACGAGCAGGTTGTGCAGCTTTTCGCTCTTTTCGATCGAGGCGGTACCCACGAGTACGGGCTGACCGCGGTCGTGAGCCCTTTTGATCTCGTCGATCACCGCTTTAAATTTCTCGTTTTCGGTTTTATAGATGAGATCGTTGTTGTCTTTTCTGATTACCGGCACATTTGTCGGGATCGATACGACGTCAAGCTTGTAAATTTGCGAAAACTCGGTCGCCTCCGTCTGCGCCGTACCCGTCATGCCCGATAGTTTTTTGTAAAGCCTAAAGTAGTTTTGAAATGTAATATCCGCTAGGGTTTGGCTCTCTTCTTGGATCTTTACGCCCTCTTTGGCCTCGAGCGCTTGGTGCAAGCCCTCGCTAAATCTTCGTCCTTCGCTAAGACGCCCCGTAAATTCGTCGACGATGACGACTTGTCCATCGCGAACGACGTAGTGTACGTCCTTTTCAAAGAGATTGTGCGCCTTTAGAGCTTGGTCTAGGTGATGGCTTAAAATCGCATTTTCCATATCATATAGATTTGCCACGCCAAAGAGCTTTTCAGCCTTTGAGATGCCTTCTTCGGTAATTGC
>NZ_CAUQHQ010000060.1:0-13436 GCF_963517995.1 uncultured Campylobacter sp. | reverse complement strand
CGGCGTAACCAAACTATTAGAGATAACCAACGCGTAATCTAAATTTAAAGGAGCAAAATCGCTCCTTTACTAACCTGCGGGACTAAATTTAATGTCCCGCAAGTTTCTTTAAATCCATCCGTAAAATCAAAAATAATCCATAATCCATCTAAATTCATTTATCTTTAAAACTGCGTATGGTTTTGCCGCAACAATTGCTAAGCTAAAGACCTTAGCAAAGCTTTACGCCGTAAAGTCTCGCCTTGTTATTTGGTCAGCCACTAAAATACCGCGGCGGCTAAATTTAACCCGTAGCTAAATTTAAACTATGCAAATTTGGCATGAAAATTTCAAAAAAAGAAGTAAATAAGAAGTCCTTTAAAAGGCATGGCCCCGTAAATTTAGCAAATCAAAAGAGGGTGCCTTGCTAAAAATTATCGTTTTTTTCTTTTAAAAGCTTGTCCACGACGTAAATAGCAACCTTTTTGGCGCCGTTTAGGCTGATATGCACGCCGTCGTCGTTACGTAGCGGCTTGTTATCAGCGCCTTGCTTTAGATATTTGCCGTTATCGCAGATCGCGCCGCCGATGTCGATATAGCGCGCGCCTCGTTTTTGCGCGGCGTCCTTGTAGATGAGATTTAGCGTTTTCATTTTTTTGTCGAATTTCTCGCTCCTCATGCACGGCATCCCTAGCCATGCGACTTGAGCGCCGTATTCGTCCGCTATGTCGTATATCTGCGCTATCCTGCCCTCGTAAGCCTGCTTCCACGCATCCGTGCCAAACTCTAGCGCGCGTCCCTCAAAGGCGTAGCTATAAGCATCGTTTGCGCCAAAAAGCGCTAAAATCAGCAAATTTTGTGGAGGGTTTTTTAGATTTTCCAGCGCATTTTTTAGCTCTTCGCTCCAGTCGTAAAATTTTTTATTAGTTAGTCCCGTGCTTGCTTTGGCTAGATTTTTTATCGTGATTTTGCTTGTTTTTAGCGTGTTTTCAAAGCCCCAGCCAAAGCCTTGCATTATGGAGTCGCCTATCAAGATGACGCCTAAATTTTCATTTAGCTCGATGTCAAAAGCCCGGGATTTTGGCTGCTGCGCTTTATCTTCTTGCGCGGTTTTTTGCGCTAAACTCGCTAAATTTGTGTCCCGCGAGCCGTTTTCGTCTAAATTTAAATCGGATACGACGGGGGAAATTTGAGCGTCTTTCGTCGTTAAATTCGCTTCATCTTGCGCACTAGAGTTTGCGGCTAAATTTTGTTGGTTTTGAGCGTTTAAATTTGCGGTTTGGTTTTGTTGATTTTGAGTGTTTAAATTTGCTGTTTGATTTTGCGTTGCCACGCTCATGGCCACTCTATCGCCCTTTAAATCAGGCTTGCTAAATTTAGCCCAAAAAACCCGCATAAATTTATCAAGAGCCGATTTTGCGCTTTGTAAGCCGTCCTCGGCCGCGTTTATAAATTTATCGCTTAACGCCATAGCGCGCTCGTCCGTGATGAAAAAATCCTTTTGATATTTAGCTTCGTAGTAGTTTGACAGTGGTCGCAAAAATAGCGCAATCAGCGTAAAAAACGCGAGAAATACCCCAAAAAACGCTCTCATTAAAATCCTTGATATATAAAGTTAGGCATACCAGGCGGCATCAAAAAGTAAATAATTATCCCAAAAATCGCCAAAAAAACGGCTGAAAAAATAACGTTTATATTTTCAAAAAATTTAACCAAAACCGGATAAACGTCAAGCGCAGAGTATAAAAATACAAAGACAAAAACGCCCGCAAATAGCGCGCAAATCGCAAGAAACTCGCCGCCCGAGTTTCTAAAAATCGCCCCGATATAGCGCACCGCCCCCTCAAAATCCATCGTGAAAAATACCCAAGCCATGCTCACGAAAATAAACGTAAAATACCGTCCCAGTAAGGCCGAATTTAGCCATTTGCGCTCGCCGGTTAAGTTTAAAAACACGACGCCAAGGCCGTGGATAAGCCCCCAGAGTAAAAAGCTAAGTCCCGCGCCGTGCCAGACGCCAGAGATCGCAAAGACTAGCATCACGTTTAGCTGCGTTTGCGCCTGCGTGCTGCGACTGCCTCCCAGCGGAAAATAGACACACTCTTTGAAAAAATTCATAAGGCTTATGTGCCAATTTTGCCAAAAAATTTTTAAATTTTGCGCCGTAAAAGGACGGTTGAAGTTTTGCGGTAAAACAAAACCGCACATGAGCCCTAGCGCCGTCACGAAGTCCACGTAACCGCTAAAATCGGCGTAGAGCAGCACGCTGTAGCCAAAAAGCGCGCCAAGAAGCTGCGAGGCGGGTAGGGTAGGCGCGGCAAAAACGGGATTAACTATCTCAAAAAGATGGTTTGCGACTATGAGCTTTTTAAAAAGCGCAGAGCACAAAAGCGCGAATATAACAGGGCTAGCGCTAAAAACCTTTGGGGAGTTTAGCGCCTCGAAAAAGGGCTTTGGCCGTAAAATCGGACCCGAAATAATCGCGGCAAAAAAGCTAAGAAAAATGAGCGTATCAAGGTAGCTAGGCGGCTCTATCTCGCCGTCTCGCACGGCCTTTAGCAGCAAGATGCTCATGAACGAATAAAACGAAATGCCAAGCGGCAGCGCAATATTTTCTAGGTGCAGGCGAGTAAATTTGATCGCGAAATAGTCGCCGTATTTAAAAAACATAAGCACGCAAAGCACGAAAATAACGCCCGCGGCAAACGGGATCACTGAGTCTTTGCCCTGAGCCGCTCTCGCAAAAAGAAAAATCGCGGTGCTAAAGATAAAATTTATGATTAAAAACTTAAGCTCGAACGAAGCTAAAAACAGATAAGAAAAGGCGAGTAAAACGGCTTTTTGCAGGTGCGGGCGAGTGTTTAAAAAATAATAAATCGGCCAAAAAATAAAAAAGCACAAGCCAAATTCTATGGAAAAAAGATTCATATCCCGCCTAAATTTTTGCGTAATTATATAAAAAAATTATTTTGGGTTAGGTTAAATTTGCGTTTGACGGGAATTTAAAATTTGACTTGCGGTTTTGCTTGGACGGGTTTTAAATTAGGCGTCAAATTCGGGGCTTAAATTTGAGTTTAAAACGGCTCAAATTCTCGTCCAAATTTGAATCCTAAATTCTCACCCTCTTGCGAAAATCAGCTAAAATTTAAAGCCGCTCTATGGCTGCCAGCACGTTTGCCGCGTCGTTTGCGGGCTCGGCTACATCGTTAAATCTTTTTACGACTTCGCCGTTTTTGATGATCAGCGTTTGGCGGCGGTAAAATTTCTTACCGTCGTTCGTGGTAAAGGTTTGCAAATTTAGCTGTGATTCTAGCTCGAAGTTTTCGTCGCTCAAAAAGATAAAATTCGCACCTACGCTTTGTTTAAATTTATTCATCTTTTCTACGCTTTGAGAGCCGATGGCTATTAGCGTAAAGCCTGCGGATTCTAGCTTTGCAAGGTTTTCCTGGTAGGCTTTGCACTGAAGCGTGCAGCCTGTTAATCCCTTTAAATCCTTTAAATTTTCCGGTAAAAACTTCCCGCTCTCGCCCATTTTGGGATATGTAAAAAGGATGTAGTTTTTGCCTGCGACGAGCTCGCTAAATTTAACCGGATTTGCGTTTATGTCTTTCATTGCGTCCTCTTTGCGTGTGAATTGTTGAAAAAATAGACTAAAAATAGCACCGCAAAGCTTATAAACAGCATAATTGCCGAATAGACGTGCGCCTTTGTGTAATCCATGAGTTCGACGGCCTCGTAGATAGCGATGCTGGCGACCTTGGTCTTATCCCCGACGCTGCCGCCTATCATCAGCACGACGCCAAACTCGCCCAAAGTATGCGCAAAACTCACTATGAGCGCGGTTAGAAGCGAGGGTTTGATGTTTGGCAGAGCGACTCTAAAAAGCGTCTCCCATTTGCCCTTGCCTAGCGAGTAGCTCGCCTCAAAAAGGCTCTTTGGCAGGCTCGCAAAGCCCGCTTGAAGCGGCTGAAACATAAAAGGCAGCGAGTAAATGCAGCTAGCGATGATGAGGCCTGAAAAGTTAAACACGAGGCGCACGTCGAAGGTTTCCTCAAAAAATTTACCCAAAAAGTTGTAAGGCGAGAGAAAAACAAGCAGATAAAATCCAAGCACCGAAGGCGGCAGCACCAGAGGCAGCGAGATCACGGCCTCGAGCACGGGTTTAAATTTAAAACTCGCTCGGCTAAGCCAAAACGCAACCGGCAGCATGAGAAAAAACAGGATCGCAGTCGAGATAAAAGCAAGCTTTAGCGAGAGGTAAAAGGGCGTAAAGTCGATACTCATTTTGGCTCGCTTTGCGCGTAAATTTGATCGTTTCGCTCGTCAAATTTGCCTGATTTCGCACCGTAAAATTCGTCGTTTTCGCTACCGTTTTTTTGTAAATTTAGCCCAAACGCCTTGGCGCTTATCGACGCTTCGTCGCCTGATTTTAAATTTGCAGCTTCCGCGGCACTTAGCGCTACTTCGCAAAGCTGCTGACCTACGGAGACGACGGCTACGTAGATGGCGTCGCGCTTTGAGATTTCTAAAATTTTTGCCGGCAGGCTAAATTTCTGCGAGCCTTTGTGTTTCAAAAATATCTCGCCAGGGCCGCCTTCTTGCGTTATTTTGCCTCCCTCAAGCACGAATACTTTGGACGCGAGTTTGTAAATCTCCGCGACGTCGTGACTAACCAAAATCGTCGTCATACCAAACTCGGCGTGCACCTTAGCTAGGTAGTCTTGCAGCTTTTCGCGCATGGCGTTATCAAGGGCTGAAAGCGGCTCGTCGAGGAGTAAAATTTCAGGCTTTCGCATGAGAGCGCGGGCTAGGGCGGCGCGCTGCTTTTGGCCGCCGGAGAGCTGCGAGATGGCGGCGTTTTCTAGTGAGCTCATCTCGACGAGACCCAGCAGTTTGCGGGCTAAATTTACGTCGTTGTTCGCAAAAAGCAGATTTTTCATCACGTTCATATTTGGAAAAAGGGCGTAGTCTTGAAATAAAAACCCGATATTTCGGCTTTGCGGCGGAGTGAAGTTTTTACCGTCAAAAAGCGTCCGATTGCCAGCTTTTATCGTTCCGCTATCAGGCGTTTCAAAGCCTGCGATCAGGCGCAAAAGCGTAGTTTTGCCGCTGCCGCTTTTGCCGTAGAGAGCGACGAATTCGCCCTTTTTTACGTTCAAATTTACGTCTAAATAAAATTTCCCGTTCGCGCCGTTTAGGCTTTTTATGCAGTTTAGTTCTATCATGCGATGTAGAGCGAGGTTGCCTTGACGTAGGCGTAAATTTGATCGCCCGGCGCTAAATTTAGCCGCTTTAGCGATGCCGTCGAGATGATGCTTTCAAACTCAAATTTGCCCGCGTTTAGATGCAGCGAGCTCGTGATTTGTCCTTTTTGGATATCTGAAATTTGCGCTTTTATCTCGTTTGAGACCGAGCAGTTTAAAAGCGGGGAAGTAGCGACGAATACGTCCGAGCTTTTAAAGCCTAGCCGAACTTCGTCGCCGATTTTTAAATTTTGCAGATTTTCCAAAGAGAGCATTTTTAGGCTTAAATTTTCGGCGCTAAACTCAAAAACGCTAACGCCGTCGTTTTGCTCTATCGCCGAAATTTTAGCCTTTATCATTTAGATGTTGTATCCGAATTTTCTAAAGATTTCCTTCGCGCGGTCGCTTCTGATGAAGTCGTAGAAAGCTTTTGCTTCAGGATTGTTTTCGCCGTGTTTTAGGATAACCATACCTTGGTCGATCGGGGTGTAAAGCGCGGGATCTATAAGGATGAAGTTTTTACCCTCTTTGTACTCGGCCATTTTTTTATCGTACATAGCAGAGGCCGCGATAAATCCTACATCGGCAGCGCTTAGAGCTTGGCTTAGAGCTTCGCCGATAGATTTTGCGATGACGACGTTTTTCTCGACTTTATCGTAGATGCCGGCTTTTTTTAGAGCTTCGATGCTAGCTTTGCCGTACGGAGCGGTCTCAGGATTTGCGATCGCGATGGCTTTTAGGCCTTCTACCGCATTTATGCCCTTAGCTAGATCGATATCTCTGATCGTAAATAGCGCAAGCGCGCCCTGAGCGTATACTACGGGCTGGGTTACGGCAAATTTGGCGTCGTATAGGTCCTGTACGAATTTCATATTCGCCGCCATGAAAACGTCCGCTGGAGCGCCGTTTTTGACTTGGGTAGATAGCGCGCCGCTAGCGCCTAAATTTACGGTTACTTTGGTATCCGGATTTGTTTTAGCAAACTCCGCTTTTAGCTCGTCAAACGCGTAAGTGACGTTTGCTGCGGCAAATACGTTGATCTCGCCCGCGTTTAGATGAAAAGCCGCGAGAGCCGCGACTACTAGCGAAAAAAATGTTTTTTTCATTTTTATACTCCTATTATGATTTGACTTGCTTTGATTATAGCGGTGAGCTCGTCGCCCACGCCGATACGCATCTGCATCGCGCTTTCTTTGGTGATGATAGAGGTTATCGTCTGATGATTGCTGATTTCTAGCACGATTTCGGCGTTTACCGAGCCGATTTTGGCCTCGATCACGCGTCCTTTTAGTAAATTTGCCGCGCTTAGTTTTAGATTTTCCTCTTTTGCGAGCATTACGCTTGGAGCCTTAAAGATAAATACGACCTTTTTGCCGACCTTTAAATTTAGATTTTTTTCGGACTCGACCGTGACGTTAGCGCGTAAAATTTCGCCGTTTGAGAGTTTGGCGCTGATTTGCGAATTTACCGCGCCCGTTTTTACTTCGGTTATCTCGCAGCTTAGTTGGTTTCGTGCGCTCAAACTCATGCTCATGCGCTGTAAATTTAAAATTTCGTTCGTATCGACGTTTATATTTGAACAAACTTTTTCTAAAAATATCTTTTGGCTCTCCAGCATCGCGTCGTATAGCGCGATCATCTTTTTGCCGTATGCAGTGAGCTCCGAGCCGCTGTTTTTCTTGTTGCCTTCGGCTCTTGCGATTAGCGGTTCGTCCGAGCGGTTGTTTAGCGCGTCCAGGCTGTCCCATGCGTTTTTGTACGAGATGCCGACGTACTCGGCCGCTTTTGTTATGCTTTTAGTGTGTTCGACGGCCTTTAAAAGCTCTATATGTTTAGCCAGCACCGATACGCCGCTATCTAAAAATAGCTCTAAACTAACGTCTGCTTTCATGAAAATCCCCCAAATTTTATAAATATAAAAAAATAATTTGCTAGGAAGTATATTTAAATATATATGAAAAATAACTTAAATAAACTTCGTAATACCGGGCTTTTTGAAATTTATAAATTTAAAAGCTACATTGAGATAAAATCCTAGATTACTGCCTTTGCAGACTTGAAATTCGGAGATTCGATGAGAAAAATTTTACTCTCTTTTTTGCTCGTTTTTAGTTGCGTTTTTGCTAAACAAACGCAAGAAAAGGGCGAATTTGACGACGAATTTACGCAGCCTAGCGAGATTTTCGATCCGCTTAGCGGTTATAATAGAATGATGACCGGTTTTAACGATTTTATGTATGTAAACGCCATCCATCCCGCGGTAAAAGGATACAACTACGTGGTGCCCGAGGCCGCAAGAACCGCCGCGGGAAATTTTTTTGACAACCTTTTATATCCCGTCCGCTTCGTAAATAACGTCTTGCAACTTAAATTTAGCGAGGCGGGCGAGGAGACGCTGAGATTTTTGGCAAATACGATTATCGGCTTTGGCGGGCTAACCGACGGCGCTAAATACTATAATCTGCAACGCCACGACGAGGACTTGGGTCAGACGCTAGGCTACTGGGGGGTAGGCAGTGGATTTCACGTGGTTTTGCCGTTTCTGGGGCCTTCAAATTTACGCGATATGGCAGGCATGGTCGGGGATTATTACCTAGATCCCGTCAGCTACGTAAAACCGATGCTAGATTCGTTTGCGATAAAGTCTTTTCGGCAAGGCAATCTTTTGTCTTTGCACCCAAACGCTTACGACGAGCTTAAAAAAGATGCGATCGATCTGTATCCGTTTCTACGCGACGCATATGAACAGCGCCGAAATCATTTAATAAAGGAATAAAATGAAGTTTTTAAAAATCATCCTACTTGCGCTTTTTAGCGCGGTTAGCCTCTTTGCTATTAGCGAGGAGCAGATAAAACCTACGATGCAAAAAGCGACGCAAGACGCCATCGAGGTGCTAAAAAACGCAAATTTGAGCAAAGACGAGAAAATAAGTAAAATTTTCGCCGTTTTTGACCCGTATTTCGACTACGAACAGATGTCAAAGATCGCTCTAAGCAAGCGCTACAACAACCTAAGCGCCGAGCAAAAGGTCAAATTTAACAAAGCTTTTGAAGAGAGATTAAAATCAAGCTACGTCGATAAACTTTTAAGCTACAAAAACCAAACCATAAATTTTAAAGACGTAACCAAACCAAACGAAAATCGCTACTTTCTAAACGCCGATTTAGTCGGCGAGGACGGCAAAAACTACGGCTTTACGTATAAATTTTATAACGCCAAAGAGCGCGGTTGGCTCATCTACGACGTCGAAATTTTAGGTGTTAGTATCATCCAGACCTACCGCAGCCAGTTTGACAGCCTGATGGAAAACGAGAGTTTTGAAAATTTGCTTAGCAAGCTAAACTCCGTCCAAGCCCCGCAATAAGGCGCTGATGAAGCGGATTTTTAAATTTATCGTCGATTTTCCAAAAAGCGTTATCGCGGGCGTGCTAGCCGCGACGCTAGTTTTTGGATATTTTAGCGGCAAGCTCGAGGTTGATGCGTCTACCGAGACGCTGCTACTTGAAAACGATAAAGATCTGGCCGTCTTTAGAGACGTTTCTAAACGCTACGTCAGCCCAAACTACCTAGTCATCGCCTACACGCCAAAAGACGATCTGCTCGCGCCTTCTACGCTTAAAAAGATAGAAAATTTAAGCCGAGAACTAGAAAAAAACGAGCTTGTTTCAAACGCCATTTCGGTACTAAACATCCCGCTGCTTCAAAGCGGAACTAACGATCTTGGCGAGCTGGTTAAGCATGTACCTAGTCTTGCCGATGCCGATATAAACAAAACCTTGGTGCGCCGCGAGTTTGCGGATAGCCCGCTATATACCAATAACCTCGTTAGTCGCGACCTAAAAACTACGGCGATCGTGCTAAATTTAAAGACCGACGAGAAATATCAAAGCATACTAAACGAGCGAAACGCCCTGCTAAACGCCAAGCTTGAGGGCAACATCACAAGCGAGCAAAAACAGCATCTAAGCGCCGTAAACGCGCAGTTTAAGGCTTACCGCGACGAAGCTCGTATAAAAGAGCACGCAGCGATCGAGCATATCCGAGAGACGATAGCGAAATTCGGCGGAGGCGAGAGCCTGTTTTTAGGCGGGGCAAATATGATCGCCGATGATATGGTGAGCTTCGTGCGCTCGGATCTTGCGACATACGGCATCAGCGTGACGTTGCTTTTGGTCTTTTGCCTTTGGCTGTTTTTTAGACAGATTCGCCACATCGTTATGCCGATTTTTATATGCGTGATTAGCGTTATTTGGGCGAGCGGACTGTTTGGGTTTTTTGGCTGGGAGATCACGGTAATTAGCTCAAACTACATAGCCCTTCAGCTCATCATCACTATCTCCGTCGTTATCCATCTGATCGTGAGCTACCGCGAGTTTTGCATCACAAAGCCGCATCTTAACAACCGCCAGCTAGTCTATCTCACGCTACGCGATAAGGCCAGTCCGTCGTTTTTTGCGATATTTACGACCGTTATCGGCTTTTTGTCTCTTGCGCTTTCCGATATCAAGCCCATCATAATGCTTGGAATCATGATGAGCGCGTCGATCTCCATCTCGCTAGCGCTCGCATTTTTGCTATTTGGCTCCGCGATGGCGCTGATGCCAAAGCTCGCTCCGGTTAGGACGTTTGAGGATAAATTTAGCTTTACCAAGCACTGCGCCGCGTTTGCGCTAAATCACAGCCGCGCCGTTTATGCTATTAGCCTTGCGGTGCTTATTTTCGGGCTTTACGGCATCTCAAAGCTAAAAGTCGAAAACAGCTTCATAAGCTATTTTAAAGATACGACCGAAATCCACAAAGGCATGCAGGTGATCGATACGAAGCTAGGCGGTACGGTGCCGGTCGATATATTGATCAAATTTAACAAGCCTAAATTTGAGCAAAGCGCGGCCAAAAACGAGCCTAAAGACGAATTTGACGACGAATTTGCCGCTAGCGCGAACGAGGATAAGTATTGGTTTAATCAGCACAAAATCGACGTCGCGAAAAAGGTACATAACTATCTAGAAAACAAGCGCTTCGTCGGACACGCCAGCAGCCTAAATACCGTCGTAAAGGTCGTCGAGCGCATCACGCAAAAGCCCGCCGATGGCCTCATGCTCTCGATCCTTTACGAACAGATCCCGCAAAAATACAAAGACATAATCCTAAGCCCCTACGTAAGCATAAAAGATAACGAACTGCGCTTTACGGCGCGAACCCTTGATAGCGACGACGCGCTACGCAGGGACGAGTTTTTGCGCGAGCTTAGAACCGATATCGCAAATTTGATCGCAAACGACAACGCAAGCGTGCAAGTTAGCGGCGCGATGGTGCTTTATAACAACCTCCTTCAAAGCCTCATCGCCTCGCAGGTCGATTCTTTTGGTTTTGTCATCTTGTCGCTTTTTATCGTTTTTTGCATTATTTTTAAAAGCATTAAGCTTGCCGCCATCGCTATTGCGTCAAATTTGATCCCGCTTTGTGCGGTATTTGGCGTCATGGGCGTGATGGGTATCCCGCTTGATATCATGAGCATTACGATAGCGGCTATCAGCATAGGCATCGGCGTGGACGACATCATCCACTACATCCATCGCCTAAAAATCGAGCTTCGCAGCAAAAATGTCGCCGAGTCGATCAAGGCCTCGCACGCAAGTATCGGCTACGCGATGTACTACACCTCGTTTGCGATTATCCTGGGCTTTAGCATAATGGTAACTAGTAACTTTATCCCGACGATATATTTTGGACTTTTGACCGATCTTGTTATGATAATGATGTTGCTGGGGGCGCTGGTGCTACTGCCGACTCTAATCAAAACCTTTTACCGGGTTAGAATTCCCCATAAATGACGGATTTCAAAAGTAGTTTTTGATTAAGGCGCTCGGTCACATACTACATGTATGCTCCCGTCACGCCCAATCGTCTCATTTTAGCTGCGAGTGAAGCGAAGCAGAAAAACTATTTAAACTACGCCTATTCTGTCTGGAATATTTACTTTGCGTCTTGCTAAATTTATAAATTTGACTGCAAAATCTAAAGCTCAGCGGTGCGTTACCAATAAGATACTCGGGGCACGGACGACGAGTCCGCTCCCTCGCGGGTTAAAATTTTAAAGCTAAACTACGCCTATTCTGCCTTGAATATTTGCTTCGCGTCTTGCTAAATTTATAAATTTGACTGGAAAATCTAAAACCCCGCGTAGCGTTACCGAGCATTTAGAGCTTCTAAAATGATAGGCGCGTGGCTTAAATTTACGTCTTTTGCGGCAGTTAGTAGTGCGATTTTACCATGCGTTTTGGCTAAATTTAGCAGTTGTTTAATCCCTTCTTTGGCCTCTGCCGTCGCTAGTTCGGTTTTAAATTTAAGTCTAAACTCGCTAAATCTAGCCTCTTTATCCTCATGAAACCACTTCCTTAGCTCGCTTGAAGGGGTGACGGACTTTAACCATAAAAATGAGCTAAAAATCTCTTTTTTTATCCCGCGAGGATAGAGTCTATCGATAAATACGCCGTAAAAATCGCTACTTTCATCGTCTTTTATAAAATCATAAATTCTAAAAATTTTAAACATTTTGCAATTATACGATAATTTTCCTAAAATTTATACAAATAAGCTCATTAAGTATTTTTTTAACGCATTAGTCGTATAATCTGTATTAAAAAATGATTTAAAGGAAAAAGCGATGTTTAAATCCATCACGAACAAAATCGCTACCATGCTTATTGTTGCGCTAGTCGCGTCTTTTGCCGCCATTTCGGCAGTGAGCTACTATACGGCGCGAGATAAAGTAGTGGAGCTGGTTAGTCAAACTCAAGATCAAATTTTAAGCGATATCAAAATCACCACCGATACTTTTTTTGAGGATTATCTGGGTGCGGCTAAAAATCTAGCCGATAATTCTAAAAATCAACACGACGAAGAGGATATTTTAAAAGCGTTAGCATTTGAAAAAAGTCACGCTAGCGCCGTAGTAAGCGATATTTACTTTGGTAGAGAAGCCGACGGGCATTATTTTCAGTCCGATAATACTAAAACTACTCCCGAAAAAGACAACTACGACCCTAGAACGAGAGGATGGTACGTACAGGCTAAGAGCGCAAATAATGCGATATATACCGAGCCGTACATAGATGCTATAAATCAGACGCTAGTTATGACTTTTGCCGTACCCGTAAGCCAGGACGGTAAATTTGCGGGTGTGGCCGGCCTTGATCTAAAAATCGATAATATAAGTAAAAAAATCCTTGAAATGGGCAAAACAAAATACGGCTATGTTTATCTGATGAATAAAGACGGCCTAATACTAATGCATAACGACCCAAACAACGTCGGCAAAACGATCCCCGCAAGCAAATATCTAGCCGAGGCGTTTGCGGCTAAAAAATTCGACGAAAACGGGCTAATCCCATACACCAACTATAAGGGCGAAAACGTAACGGCAAAGGTAATGGCCATAAACGATAAAGGCTGGCTAGCAGTAGCGGCTATCGGCGCGGATACCTTCTCGTCAAATACCTTACCGCTTTTAAAGGCTCAGCTCATATTAGCCGCGCTTTTTATCGCGGCGCTTTCGATTTTCGTTTATATCTTGCTCAAAAAGTCTCTAAGCCCGGTAAAAACTATCCAAGAAAAGCTAGAAGATACGTTTAAATTCGTTACCTACGAAGAGTCCAAAGCCCCGCAAAAACTAGCCGTAGCGACGCAGGATGAATTCGGTATGATGAGTCGCGCCATAAACGAAAATATCGATAAAGTCATAAACGGTATCAAAAAAGACAGCGCTCTAATCGACGAGATGAACGGCATCGCAAATCTCATGATAAAAGGCCACATGGGCGCAACCATCAAGGCTAATCCTAATAATCCGGCTTTGGTGCAGCTAAAAGATTTGCTAAATCGCTTTTTTAGCTCCATCTCGTCAAATTTAAAAGACATCGCGCGAGTGCTAAATTCGTATAACAAAAACGACTACACTGCCAAAGTCGAGCTAAAAGAGGAGCTTGAAAGCGATCTAAAAGATATGATCGTAGGCATACAAAGCGCCGGCGATGCGGTGGGTAATATGCTAAGAGAAAGCCTAAAAGAGGCTCAAATGCTAGAAGAAAAGGCTAAAATCCTAGCCCAGTCTATGAAAAATCTAACCGACGGCGCAGGCAAGCAAGCCCACTCCATCCAAGAAAGTGCCGCCGCAGTCGAAGAGATGTCTAGCTCTATGAGCGCTATTAGTC
>NZ_CAUQHQ010000059.1:0-13505 GCF_963517995.1 uncultured Campylobacter sp. | reverse complement strand
GCTCGTTAGTGTTTACGACCAGCGTCACGTGCGCATCGGACGGAGCTTTTAGTCCTTTGGTATTATAGTACTCCACCTCGACGGTTACGTTTTTAGCGCGTTTTCCTTTATAGTAAACCACGCCTGAAAATAAATTTCCCTTATAAAGTCCGTATGGACGCGTTAGCGGTACTATCTCCGCTTTTAGCCCGGTCGGTTGATCCCAGCCATCGCCGTAGCCGTAGGCATCGACGACGGTTTTTGTTATATGTCTTATAAATTTATCCTCCGCAGGCTCGAAATACGGCTTTGGATCCATATAAAACTGATAGATGCCCGGCTCCTTTACGCCGTAGTTAGCCGTAAAGTAGCTAAATTTATCCTCTTTAAGCTCTTTTAGGTCTTTTATAGCCTCTTTTTTACCGTTTATAAAAACGCCCGCCTCGTTTGGAAGGGTCAGGTTCATCATATCGCCCTCAAAAGGATGGCTAAATTTGTAAGTAATCTGCAAATTCGCCTCTTTTTCGTCGTCCACGGTCGAATTTGACGGTACGACCATACCAAAATGCGCATAAGCGCTAACGCCTAAAAGCATAAGTGCCAAAGACTTGATTTTCATTTTTGCTCCTTTTGAAGGTATTTTGTTAAATGAAATTGTATCCCTGCAAAGCTTATTATTTATTAAATTTTTGAGATAAATCATATTTAAAGTATAAGAAAAATATTTTGGTATTATTTACATCTGCATAAAATAATAAAACTGATAACAAAACGCGGCTTAAGAAGTAGTAAAATAGGCACACAAATTTTAGGTAAATTTAAAAAAGAGCGTCAAGCTACCGCTACAATTCAGTTTACATAGCTTGTATTTACGGGTAATTTTTCGCCGCAGAAGATAGCCTCCGACCGCAAAAACTTAGGGGTGTATAAAAAGCCGCATTTTGGGGATAAACCACTCCGTCTCCAAAATTCGGCAAATTTATAAAAAGTCAAATTTAACCTATCGCGAGCCAAATAAATTTAGCTCGCTTTTGATTAAATTTACGCCGCTAAAACGCCCAACTAAACTTAGCATTTACGCCATTTGATTTTACGTTACTGCCGTATGCTCCTACGTAGCTAAGGCCGACTCTAAAATTCCTAGTAAATGCAGCCTCTATACCAAGCTCGGTAGTGGCTACATCTTTTAGCTTTTCGCCCTCTAGTTTAGTTGCGCCAAGGCCGGTTACGTTCATATGAGCGCTCGGAGTTTTGTCGCCGAAGAAGCGGTTGTATGCTATATCGGCTTTTGCGATTAAGCCTACGCCGTCCATGGTAAATGCTATACTAGGTTTTACGCCTACGCTTGCTACTTGCAAGTCTCTATCCTCGTTTTTAACCTGCACTAAAGAATTTGCTACGTCGTCGTTTTTAGAGCGGATATAGGTTAGTCCCGCATAAGGCTCTAAACTAAAGCCGTTTTCATAGCTTAGTCCCGTATAGGCGATCTGAGCAAATGCGCTAATCGCTGATGCGTCGGCGTCTTTATACTCGTAAGCCAAAGGAGCGTATGAGCTAACGACTCTTTTTTCTTGATCAAATTTCGAGTAGATAGCGCCTAGGCTGATTTTGATAGGATCAAGTCCTATATCGCCGTAGATACCCGCATGCGCGTCTTTGCTTTTGACCGCCTTGCTATCGCCTAGCTTGTGATTAGTTCTGCCCAGCCCTACGAATACGCCCGCTTTTGAGCTATCGCCTACTAGAAAATCAACGCCTACTAGATTCGTAAATGCATTTGTGCCTAGTCTGCCGCCGGCGTTATTATCAGAGGTTACTCTGCTTGCGCTACTAAGTAGCCAAAGCTCGACTCCCGCGTCGATATCGGCTCTTTTGGCTCCGTTTTTGTTTTTAACCGAATTTGCGAGCATAAACAAGTCTACGGCGGAGTTGTTTTGCGCTTTAAAGTCCAGATCGTTTGAAAACGCGCCAAAGTATGCCGCCGCTACGTTATGAGTGGCTCCTAGCATAGACGAATAAATAGCGCTGCCCGGATTTGTCTCGACTAATCTTGCAAACGACTTCTCGGCACTAGTAGAGGCTACCTCCTCCATGCTTTTGCCTTTTTGCAAGGAAAGAGCTAAATTTGAGCCGCTAACAGTTTCTTTAGCGGTTTTAAAGAACGCATAGCTATCCTCGACCTTAGCCAAATTTACGCCCGCGAAGTTTCCGCTCGCATTTATGGTTTTCTTTAGAGTAGGATTTGCCGCCAAATTTGCAAGCTCGGCGTTTGATAGCAACGCAGCCTTCAATAAAGAGCCCTCTTTAAATGTTAAATTTAGATTATGAGCACCGTCGTTAACTACAAATACGCCGCCTGCGTTTATAACGGCGTTAACTTGCGTAGCGTCGCTTGCCTTGGTCGTGCTTACAAAACCGCCCGTGCTTGGAGTTTTGTAAGTAAGAGCGTTTAAAACCTCAAATTCGCCGCCCTTATGGACGTTTATGCTTCTTGAAGAAGAGATTGATTGATTTAGAGCCGAGATTTTACCGCCGTATATATTTACCGCTCCGGTAAAGCTATTATCTCCGGCAAGAGTCAAAGCGCCGTCTCCTCTTTTAGTTAGCGAGCCTTCATAGCCCTCGGCCGCCCTTGCGACCCTAGCCTTCTCTCTTGCGGTTTCAAAGGTCATCTCGGCTTTTTCTTCCGCGCTCAAATTCGGCTTAGCGTTAAGAGTCGCTTTTCTAGCCGCCCAAGCCGCAGCGTCGCTATCGTCCTCGGTTTTTCTAAATTTGATGGCGACGTCTGAAATGTTATTTGTCCAGATATCGTCTTGATCCATCGCGACGTCGAAGTTTCCTAAAAACTGTCCGGGACCGAACATCGCCTTGCCAAGATCGAGTATGCCCCAACCCCAGACATTGCTAGGTACGCCCTCGCCGTCGCTACCCCAACGCTCTAGCATACCGCCGGCGCCGTGACCGGCTCTTAGCGTCCTTTGTCTAGCCGTAGTTAGCATCGTTTCTCTAACCTGAGGGATACTCATATACGGATAGCGCTGCATTATGACGCCCAAAGCCCCGCTAACGTGCGGAGCGGCCATAGAAGTACCGCCAGATGATTTATATATAGCCTTGCCGTATGTCGCATTGTCTGTAAGCTCGACGTACGCGGAATAAATCTCCTCGGCCGGCGCAGCGATCGTCCACCACTTCGAGTGGCCGGCAAGGTTAAATTCCTGAATATCCGAGGATGCCTTATATCCTCTTATGTATTCGCTAGAATCATTAGGATAACCGTCCGCACCAGTTTGGCCGGTAACGTTAACCCAATAATCCTCGGCATCCGGCCTAAAATAAGGCAATGCCGCTCGCGTGAAAGACTCGGCCATCAAGCTTCTGTTTCCGGCCGTAAATACCTGAATAACGCCCCTTTTTACCGCTACCTCGTAAGCCGCGTCCAAGAAGCTTTTTTCACCGCTAGTTACGAACTGATAATAAGCCTTTTTCGCCTCGTTTATATCTTTTAAATTTATATGATCTTTTGCCGCGGTAGTTTGATTAGCTACCTTCACGTCGTAAAATTCCACGTCGTATTCTGGTACGGCTCTCCAGTCGTAAGTAGGCTTATATCCGAGTGCGCCCGCAAAGGACGAATTTACGCGCCTATTCGAACCCCAGCTATTGTTTATCACCTTTGCGCCCGCATCGGCCAAAGCGGTGTAGCCCTTTAGAAAGTAGTTGTAGTCTTGGTTTGGTCCATACGTCATATTGTCGTTGCCGCCGGTATTTGCGGAGTATAGCTGCGCGCCGAACGCCACGCCGTGCATACCGCTACCGTCTCTACTAGCCGCCATCGTGCCGCCCACGTGAGTGCCATGAGCATCGTTTACGCCCCTCATCCAGCTACCGTCCGTATTAAAGGCTTCGCCTTTTTTAAATACGCCGTTATCGTTTTTATCATAGTTTCGCTTGCCGTCTTTTACGGGTTGATTTTTATCTATCGGGCCGTTACCTAGCGCGGCATCGGGGTATCTCATGCCGTTTTTTCCATAATTTCCGATCGTTTTTACGATATGAATCCTACCGTCTTGAAACTCCGGGTGGTTCAAAAGTACGCCCGAGTCCATGACGCCTATCTTCGTTCCACTGCCGTTAAAGCCTAAAGAGTAAGCCGTAGAGGCGTTCATGGAGACTAAGCCCCAGTCGCTTTTATACTCAGCGCTCTCCCAACTAGAAGTATTTCCGGAAACGCCGGCCTCGGTGTAAGCATAAGCTCCGCTTGCGGCTAATAGCAAACAGGTAAGCGCCGAAAGAGGCAAATTTGAGCCCTCGCTGCTGCGTAAATTTACAAATCTACACAATACGTTTGAATACATTATTTCCCTTTCGCTTAAAAAAATTTAAAATGTGTTATTATACTAAGCTTTAATTTAAAAATTAATTATAAAAAATAAGAAAATTTACCAGCAAGATATTCAAATTTGATAAAATTTATCGCAAAACGGCGCTCAAATTTTAGGTAAATTGAAATTATGTTATAATCGCGTAAATTTAAAATAAAGGTAAAAAATGGGGCTGAAATCTGACGCCTGGATACGCAAAATGTCGCATGAAAAGGCGATGATAGTGCCGTTTGCCGAGGAGCAGGTCGGACGCGGCGTGGTTAGCTACGGAGTTAGTAGCTACGGCTACGACATCCGCGTGGGCGACGAGTTTAAAATCTTTACGAATATCGGCGGTACCGTGGTCGATCCAAAAAATTTCGACGAAAAAAACGTGGTGGACTTTAAAGGTGGCGTCTGCATCGTCCCGCCAAATTCGTTCGCTCTAGCGCGCACGATCGAGTATTTTAATATGCCTGATAACGTACTAGCTATCTGCCTAGGCAAAAGCACCTACGCTCGCTGCGGTATCATCGTAAACGTCACGCCTTTTGAGCCCGGATTTAAGGGGCACATCACGATCGAGATATCAAATACGACGCCGCTACCGGCTAAAATTTACGCGAACGAAGGCATCGCGCAGGTGCTGTTTATCGAGGGCGACGAGCCGTGCGAAGTGACGTACGCGGACAAAAAGGGCAAATATCAGGCGCAGGAGGGAATAACCCTGCCTAGGATTTTGAAGTAGTTTGGGGGCTTGTCTTTTTTGCTTATGCTTCGCTGGATTACAAATTTTAAGCCGGGCAACCTTTAATCCGCTTAAAATTTAATCCGCCTCGCATCCTCGTAGCAAAGTCTCGTTACGAGCGCAAAGCGCGAAGTAAAAGCTAAAAATACTGCGCCCGCATTAAATTTACGGATAAAAATTTGAATCAAATTTAAGGCACGGTTTTTGCTCCGGCTGAATAAAATTTAAATAAACGGCGAACTGTTTTTGCGTTTAGACGAGGCGGATTAGAATTTTACGAAGGGAGCTGCCTCGCCGGTAGTGACCGAGTGAAATTTTAATCCTTCTGCTTGCAGTTGCGACCGCAAGGGAAGCAAAGCGAAGCATAAACCAAAAAGACGAGCTGTCAAAAAGATAAAGCCGTAATTAAGGAAAATAAATGTTTAACGGAAAATCCATCCTCATCACCGGCGGCACCGGCTCGTTCGGTAAAAAATACGCTGAAATTTTACTCTCCAAATTTAAACCCAAAAGGCTGGTCATCTACTCCCGCGACGAGTTAAAACAATACGAAATGGCGCAGGTTTTCAAAGACCCCGCGATGCGATTTTTCATCGGCGACGTACGCGACGAAAAGCGCCTCATGACCGCGATGAACGGCATCGACTACGTCATCCACGCAGCAGCCATGAAGCACGTACCAATCGCCGAATACAACCCGATGGAGTGCATCAAAACCAACGTCAACGGCGCGCAAAATGTCATCGACGCGGCGCTTGAGTGCGGCGTGAGCAAGGTCATCGCGCTCTCGACCGACAAGGCGTGCAACCCGGTAAATTTATACGGCGCGACCAAGCTTGCCAGCGATAAGTTATTCGTCGCGGCAAACAACATCGCGGGTAGCAAAAAAACGCGATTTAGCGTCGTTCGCTACGGCAACGTCGTGGGCTCTCGCGGCTCGGTCGTGCCGCTATTTAAGAAGCTAATCGCGGAAGGCGCAAAGGAGCTACCGATCACGCACGCGGATATGACGCGATTTTGGATCACGCTAGAACAGGGCGTAAATTTCGTACTTAAAAACTTCGAGCGTATGAAAGGCGGCGAAATTTTTATCCCTAAAATCCCGTCGATGACGATGATAGAGCTTGCTCGCTCCATGGCGCCACGTCTTGGCGTAAAAATAATCGGCATCCGCCCGGGCGAAAAGATGCACGAGGTCATGGTCGGCAAGGACGACGCGCACCTAACGTACGAGTTTGACGACCACTACGTGATCAGCCCGTCGATCAAATTTACGAGCAAGGACGACGACTTTAGCACAAACGCACTGGGCGAAAAAGGGCGTCTCGTGGAGGAAAATTTCGAGTACAGCTCGGATAAAAATAAAATTTGGCTCGGTAAAGACGGACTCTTGGAGATGATCGAGGCTAGTAAATAATTTGGCCGAAATTTATAAATTTTAGCGGACAAACTTGAACCAAAATATGAAATTTTAGAAAAGTAAGGCAAAGTATTTTTTGCTTAGACGAGGCAAAATCGAGTGAGACAAGGGAGTTACCATATAGGTAATGACCGCGGGCGAGCGAGATTTTAACGAAGTATAAGCAAAAAAGACGAGCCTCCAAAAAGACAAGCCGAAAAAGGATAAAAATGATACCTTACAGCAGACAACAAATCACCGACTCCGACATCGCCGCCGTCGTGAGCGCTCTAAAAGACGACATCCTAACGGGCGGCGACAAGGTCGGAGAATTTGAAGAAGCGATCGCCCGGTACGTCGGCGTAAAGCACGTCGTAGCGATGAACTCGGCGACGTCCGCGCTACACGCGGCGTATCTAGCGCTTGGAGTGCGAGAGGGCGACGAGGTCGTAACGACGCCCATCACGTTTGCGGCGACGGCGAATGCGGCGCTAATGGCGGGAGCGGAGGTTAAATTCGCGCCCGTTAAATTTGACGGAAATATCGATGAAAACGCGCTTGCAAGCCTAATCACGTATAAAACCAAAGTCATAACCGCGGTTGATTTCGGCGGCAATCCCGTAAATTTAGACGCCGTCCTAAAAATAGCCAAAGAGCGCGGCATAAAGGTGCTTGACGACGCTTCGCACGCGCTGGGCAGCTCGCAAAGCGGCGTCAAAGTCGGAGCAAAAGCGGACGTTAGTATTTTTAGCTTTCACCCCGTTAAGCCGCTAACAACCTTTGAGGGCGGAGCGCTAGCTACTAACGACGACGAGATCGCGAGGCTGGCGCGTCTTTACCGTTCGCACGGCATAGCCAAAAAACGCCTCTGGGACAGCGATATGAGCTTGCTCGGATACAACTACCGATTGCCGGACGTCGCCTGCGCGCTAGGGCTAAATCAGCTAAAAAGGCTAGACGAAACCATCGCAGCACGCGAGAAAATCGCTAAATTTTACGACGAGAAATTTGATAAAAACCCGTATTTTAGCACCGTGAAGCTACCTAGCGACGTCGTTAGTTCGCGCCACCTCTATCCTATCTTGCTATTTCGCCAGTTTTGGTGCGCCAAAGAGGACATATTTGCCGCCCTTCACGAGCGCGGTATCGGCGTACAGGTGCACTACAAACCGACTTATAAATTTAGCTTTTACCGCGAGCACTACGGCGATATTTCGGTGCCTAGCGCCGAGGATTTTTACGCCGCCGAGCTTAGCATCCCATGCCACCAGTGTATGAGCCTAGAGGACGCAAATTTCGTCGCGGACGCGCTTTTTGAGGTTTTAAAGAGCTTTGACGCGCCGCAAGGGTGTAGAGTTTGATCCTGCTCCACGCGCGCGGCAACGAAAAAATCGGTATCGGCAACCTCGCAAGGTGCTACGAACTAGTAAAATTTCTAGCTCCAAGCCGCGACGTAAAAGCGATTTTCGAGTGCGACGAAAAATTATTTTCCAGATTTAGCCAAAACACGATTAGAAGCGAAAATTTGGAGCATTCAAAGGAGCTGATTTGCCGACTAAAACCGCAAATTTATATTAACGATTTGCTCGATGCGGATAAAAATTTAAGCGATATCGCGAGGAACGCGGGCGCGCGCAAAATCGTAAGTTTTAATACCCTAGAATACGGCTTTGAGCCGGACGCGCTATTTATAATGGACGAGTTTGACTACCCCGCCGCAAGCGGAAATTTCGAGGTTTTTCGTTCGTTTGGCTACTACATCGTGGGTAGCGACGTAGTAAAAAGGCGCGCTAAATTTACGCCCAAAGCTCGGCTAAAAAATATCTTGCTATCTTTCGGCGGCGCCGATCCCGCGACGTTTAGCGAATATTTTGCAAACGCAATCGCAAACGATGGCCGCCTTTATACGCTAGTTTTAGGGCCCGCGATGAGCGATGAGCGAAAGGCGAGGATAAAAAGAGTTCAAAAACCGAATTTAAGCTTTATCGACAGCCCCGCGAATTTGATAGATTTAATCTTAAATCACGACGCCCTAGTCACGTTAGGCGGTATGAGCGCATACGAGGCGATGACGCTAGGTACGCCCGTTTGCGGCGTGGAGTGGAGCTATCTAGCCTACGTAGTAAGAAGTTTTGCAAAGCTTAAAATGATAAATAATTTAGGCGATATTAAAAACGCCTACGAAAATTTATTAAATTTAAATTTAGCAAGCGTAAATGAAATTTGCGAAAACGCCTACCTCAAAATAAGCGGCGACGCGCTAGCGAAGATAGCGAAAATTTTAGACGGATTTGAAAATGAACGAAGTTGAATTAAAAATTTGCAAAGGCGGCGATCTGGGGGCTAACTCCTACGTAATAACCTGCGGCGAGCGCGCTATCGTCATAGACCCGGCTGATTTTACGCAGATTACGGACGCTTTACGCGGCAAGAAGCTTGATTTTATCGTTATCACGCACGAGCATTTTGATCACGTCTTAGCGCTAAACGAGCTAAAAAGCCGCTACGGCGCCAAAGTAATCGCGCAACGCAAAGCAAGCGAAAATATCGCAAATCCGAGCAAAAATTTATCGAGATTTAGCGATATGATTTACGACGTTATGAAGATTAAAAAAACGCGCGAAACGCCGGAATTTAGCGCGCAAAAGGCCGATACCGAATTTGACGAAAATTACGAGCTTTTGTGGCTGGGGCATACGCTTACGTTCGTTCATACGCCAGGACACTCCGAGGGCAGTTGCTGCGTGAAGCTAGGGGGGCTGCTGTTTTCGGGCGATAGCTTGTTTGAGGCCGTAGATACGTCGTTTCTAGGCGGCGCGAAGGCAAAAGCAGCGTACGAGAAAATTTCTATGCCGTACTTTCGCTCGCTAGATCCGTTTTTGCGCGTTTGCCCCGGACACGGCGAGAGCTTTATACTGGGAGACAAACTAAACGCGCGCCAAAAAGCGACGGAAATTTTTAAAAACCGTCCGAAATTTACGAATTTTTTCGTTAATTTCGACGAATTTAACGAAACGCTAAAAAACGCTAAAATTTTAGTACGCGCAGAGTGCTGTTTTTTACTCGTAAGGCACGGCGAATTTTATAAATTTTACTATTTGGTCGATAAGCTTGAAAATTTAGCGAATTTAGACGAGTTTTTTAGGCTGATAAACGAGCCCATCGTAGCCGAAATCGTCTCGAAAAACGCCGTTGCAGGCGATTTTTTAAAAGGCGTAAAATTTAAGCCGTATAAAATTTACTCTCGTTATAGATCCGTTAAAAAAAACAGAAGCTTTAACAACGTTTTACCGGCGGATTTAAGCGACGCAAGCGAAATTTTTGAGCTTATTAGCGAGACTTTCGATCCGCTTAGCGATTATTTACCGAGCCTTGAAGAGCTATCTGAACTAATCGCAAAGGGCCTAGTTTTTGTTATCAAGCAAGAGCGCGCGATAGCCGGAGCGGCGATATTTGAAATAAAAGAAAAAATTTGCTATTTTAGGCTAAATTGCGTAAAAAAAGAGTTTCAAAACGGCCTTATCGGCTTTGCGCTAGCCTCGGCTCCAAAGCAAATGCGAGAGGCTCAGACTTTTTACACCTGGATAAACGACGAGAACAAAGAAGCCGTTAGGCTAAATTCCGCGCTCGGATATAAACCCGACGGCCTAAAAAACTATATCTTTATAAAGGACGACGAATGAATTTGCAAACCATACGAACTTTAATCATCGATTCGCTCAAAGAATACAATCAAGAGCTGCAAAGCAAAGAGCTGCAAAACCCTACGATAGATACTAGGCTTTACGGCTCTTCCAGCGCGCTAGATAGTCTGGGGCTCGTCTATATAGTGAGCGATTTGGAGGATAAAATTTATCAAAATTTCGGCAAAAGCATCGTACTGGCCGATGAAAGAGCGATGAGTCAAAAAACCTCGCCGTTTAGAAGCGTGGAGACGCTGGCTAATTATATTCAAAATCTTTTAGAAGAACAAAATGGCTAAGGCGATAATCGTAACGGGCACATCAAAAGGCATTGGAAAAGAGCTTTGCGAGCGGTATTTACAAGAGGGCTATTTAGTCGCGGGCTGCGCTAGGAGCCAAAGCAAAATCGCGCACGAAAATTACAGACATTTTAGCCTAGACGTAAGCGACGAAATCGCAGTCGTAGCGATGATAAGAGAGGTTAAACGAGAATTCGGCGGGATAGACGCGCTGATAAACAATGCCGGCATCGCCTCTATGAATCATTTTTTAACCACGCCCTTTGATAGCGTCAAAAAGGTATTTGAAACGAATTTTTTCGGTACGTTTTTATTTAGCAGGGAAGTCGGCAAAGTCATGATGAAGCAAAAATACGGCCGTATCGTAAATTATACGACCGTCGCAAGCGCGCTAAGACTAGAAGGAGAGGCGATCTACGCCGCCAGCAAAAGCGCGATAGAAAATTTAACCCAAACGCTGTCAAAAGAGCTAGCGCCATTTAACATAACCGTAAACGCGCTAGGCCCTACGCCGATAAAAACCGACCTAATAAAGGCCGTACCGCAGGACAAGATAAACGCGCTTCTTGAAAGACAAGCTATAAAGAGATTCGGGAATTTCGGCGATATAAAAAATGCGATCGATTTTTTTATCGACGAAAAAAGCGACTTTATCACGGGGCAAATTTTATATTTAGGCGGAGTTCATAACTGATGCGAGAGATGATCGAAAAATTTAAAGACGGCAGCCAAACGGCGATAATCCATAAAGACAAAAAATATAGCTACGCAGAACTTTATCTAAAAATAAAAGAGACGCTAAATTTTATAAAAAATAAAATCAAAAGCGGCGAAGTAGTCGCGATTTTGAGCGATTATTCGTTTGAGAGCGTAGCACTTTTTTTCGCTCTATACGAAAATAAAAACATAATCGCGCCCATAATCTCAAACGCGCAAGAAGAGATAAATTTAAAACTAAAAGAGTCTTTTTGCGATAAAGCGATCGAAATTTGCGGCCGAGGGTTTAACGTAAAAGAGCTAAATCCTAGCGGGACGCATCAAATTTTATCAAATTTAAAAAAGAGCGGACGAGCCGGCCTCACGCTATTTTCAAGCGGTAGCACGGGTAAGCCAAAGGCGATGATACACGATTTAGACGCGCTAATAGACCTTTATAAAAATAAAAAACAAAAGCGGATGAATATGCTCGTTTTTTTGATGTTTGACCATATCGGCGGCATAAATACGATGTTAAATATCTTATCGACGGGCGCTACGATGATAATCCCTCAAAACAGAAACGCCGATGACGTCTGCAAGCTAATTAACGAGTATAAAATAGCCGTTTTGCCCGCAAGCCCTACGTTTTTAAATCTTATTCTTATCGGCAAATCTTACGAAAAATACGATCTAAGCTCGCTAAGGATGATAACCTACGGCACGGAGACTATGCCGGAAGGGCTTTTAAATAGGCTAAAATCGGCGTTTGCCAAAGTTAAATTTTTGCAGACTTTCGGCACCAGCGAGACTGGCATCGCGTCCACGTCGTCAAAATCGTCCGATTCTACCTTTATGAAGATAGACGATGAAAATTTGGAGTATAAAATCGTAGACGGCGAGCTGTGGCTAAAAAGCAAAACGCGAATTTTAGGCTATCTAAATGCGGAAATGGACAGCTTTACCGATGACGGCTGGTTTAAAACCGGCGACTTAGCGCAGCAAAGCGAGGACGGCTTTATAAAAATCATCGGCAGAAGCAAAGAGATCATAAACGTGGGCGGACAAAAGGTGCTTCCGTGTGAGGTGGAGTCGGTGCTGCTTGAGATGAAAGAGATACAAGACTGCCTAGTTTACGCGGAAAAAAACGCTATCACGAATCAAAGCGTCTGCTGCGACGTGGTTTTAAAGCCGGGCGTCGATGCAAACGGTATCAAAATTTTAGTTAGAAAATTTTGCAAAGATAAACTAGATAATTTTAAAATCCCCGTTAAAGTAAACGTCGTGCAAAAGACCGAATTTACGCAAAGATTTAAGAAAATAAGAACGAAAAGCTAAGCAAATTTAGCGTTTGCCTAGCTAGAAATTTAAACGACGCCGCGCTGCCTCACTAAATTTACTTCGCTTCGGGCAAGGCATAAATCACCGTTTCTTCCTGCGTGCATTCGTAGTGGCGCATAAAAAGCTCGCAGTCCGGTATCCATAGCTTTAAAAGCAGCGGTATATCCCATAAGTCGCTAAATTTATGATAAATGCAAATGGCAAGCTTTGGTTTATGGCTTATTATATCATCCATCGCACCTAGCAACGCGTACGTTTCAAACGTCTGCACGTCCATTTTGATAAAGGTCGGGATATGGTTTATAGCGTCGCTAATCGCGGCTACGTCGATCTTCTGCTCCGAAATTTCGGCGCTTAAAGTCGCTCCCAAACCCTCGCCTTGCATATAAAAAGTCGCATTTTCGTGATGGACGCCGGCTTTTATCGGGGTGATTTTTTCTTTTATTTCTTGCGGCAGTTTGCTTACGAATTCGCTTAAAATTTTAAAATTTCGCTCGTCGGGCTCAAAGCTATAAATATGCTTAAATTTATTATCCACGGCTTTTAAAAACGCCTCTATCGTATCTCCCGTATATCCGCCGCAGTCTACGAAAACTTCTTCGTCGCTAAATTTCACTACTTCGTCGAAATACTGCTTTTTAACGTCGTCTTTGACCTCCAAAAGGTAAGTATAATCCTCGGTAAGTTTAAATTTCAAAGCGGCTTTAAAAACGCGCCTTGACTTCTCATCGTTAAGCAAGCCGTAGAGAGTAACTATGCGAGAAATTTCGGGCGTAGTAAAGACGTGGTTTAGCTCGTTAAAGTCGTATTCTTCAAAGCCGGTTTGCTTTTTATCGAAAAAGCTATCGCTTATAAAATTTTTCGCAAGACTTCGCATGCTATAAATATGCGTAAAGTCGTTATCGTAGAGCAAATGCGGAAGCTGAGCAAAAATTTCGGCGTTTATAAAAATAACCGTATTTGCAGGATCTGCGTAAAATTCATCTTTGGATATAA
>NZ_CAUQHQ010000058.1:0-13734 GCF_963517995.1 uncultured Campylobacter sp. | reverse complement strand
CGTTAAACATCTCATCCAGCTCAAAACTCGGTTCGCTAAAAGCCTGCAAGCCCCACTCCCGTCCTGCGCGCAAAATCTCGTGCGAAAACGCCGTCGCCTCGGGGCTAAGGCCGCTTTGGTTGGCAAATCCCCACAGCCACGTGTCGCTCACCTTTGACTCGCTGCCGATAAGCTGTATCTTATAAATTTGATCGCCGAAAGCTATCTCGCAGCTGTCAAAATCCGCGTTCCAGTCGAGATCGCCTACGATATCCGCAAATCTATTTTGCACGGTCGCCATCTTGCCCAGAGTCGCCGAAAACACCTGATAAAAGTCCGAAAAATCGCTTACGTAGCGTAAATTTCGCATTTTTGCTCCTTTAAATTTGGTTTGCGAATTATACCGTTTAAATTTTAAATCCGTCCGAAGAAATTAAATTTTTATTTTAAGCTTAATTAAAAGATAGTATAATTTCATAAATTTTATCTCAAATTTAGGAGCAAACATGGACATAGTCGAGAGATTTTTGCGCTATACGAAGATCAACACCACCACGAACCGCGAAGCGGGCGCGGCGGGCATCATGCCCTCAAACCCTACCGAGCACGATCTGGCAAAACTGATAGAAAGCGAACTAAAGGAGCTCGGCCTGCAAAATATAAAAAGACGAGAAAACGCCATAACTACGGCCGTTTTGCCGTCAAATTCCGCCAAAAAGCTACCGTCCGTGGCGTTTTTTGCGCACCTTGACACGAGCGCGGAGCAAAAAACCGACACGAAAGCGCAAATCGTGCGCTACGAGGGCGGCGACGTCACGCTAAATAAAGAGCTAGGCATAACGCTAAAACTTAGCGAATTTCCGGAGCTTGCTAACTACGTCGGAGACGATCTCATCGTAACGGACGGCACCAGCCTGCTAGGCGCGGATGATAAGGCAGCGATCGCCGCCATCGTAAACGCAGCGCAGTTTTTCGTCCAAAACCCGCAAATCGAGCACAGCGACGTGACGTTTGGCTTTTTACCCGACGAGGAGCAAGGCCTGCGCGGAGCCAAGGCGCTTGACGTCTCGGAGATCAAGGCCGACTTTGCCTACTGTCTTGATTGCTGCGGCATAGGCGAGCTGATTTACCAAAACTGGAATGCCGGCGACGCGGTCGTGACCTTCGTCGGGCAGTCCGCGCATCCGATGAACGCCAAGGGCAAGCTGGTAAATTCACTACTACTTGCGCACAAATTTATCTCGATGCTACCCGGCGGCGAAGCACCCGAATACACTGACGGCGTCGAGGGCTACTACTGGGTCAAGGAGCTATCTGGCAACAGCGCAAAGACCGTGCTAAAGCTCGACGTTCGCGAATTTAATGAGGCAAAATACGCGCAGCGCATGGCGTTTTTACAAGATCTTTCCGACTCGTTTGCTAAAATTTACGGCGCTCACAGAATTCAAATCAGCCTAAAAGACCGCTACAAAAACGTATTTAACTACCTAGCGGGCGGCGAAAACAGCCTGCCAGTCGTCGCGGCAAAACAAGCCTACGCTCGGCTAAACATAAAACCAAAAGTCATCCCGATGCGAGGCGGCTACGACGGCGCCGTCATCTCGGAAAAGGGCGTACCGTGCCCAAATCTCTTTACCGGCGCGCACAACTTTCACTCCATCTACGAGTACCTGCCGGTAAAATCGCTATGCGCGGCCAGTAACGTCGTCTGCGAGATAATTAAAATCATAGCCGAGAAATAAACCGGGTCAAATTTGAGGGCGAATTCGCTCTCAAATTTTAAAAGTCAAACTGAAATTTACGTGCTTTTTGAAAATGCCGGTTTTTAAATTTATGCGCTTTTTAGTAAGCGTGCTTTGCGCTCAAATTTTTAGGCTGCTTTTTAAATTTGCGATCCGTCGCCGAGACGAATTTAGTTCGGCTCACTCGGGCTTGCGGCGGCGTTTTGCCCGAGTGAGTAGCGTAAATCCGATCGGGGTCAAATTTGCAACCGCCTTTTATCTTACGCTCCGATACCCGCCCCTTTACGGCGCTAACCCAAATTTACGTCAAATTTAACCCGCTCTCCCGAATTTAAGCTCGCTTTGCGTAAACGTGAAACGTGAGAAAATTTAATAAAAGCCATTTCTGACGCTAAGCGCGGTTTTGGCGATCGGCGCCGATTTAGACGCGCTGCAAAAGGAGTGCAACGGCGGAAACGGCGCAAGCTGCTACGAGCTTGGCGTCTTGTACGATAACGCTAGAGGAGGAGCCGCGCAAGACTACCAAAAAGCGACCGAGCTCTACTCAAAGGCTTGCAATCTAGGTAATGGTGCCGGCTGCTCAAATTTAGGCTTTTTATACGATAACGGAAGCGGCGTGGCGCAGGACGGCAAAAAAGCCGCAGAGCTTTACGCCAAAGCCTGCGACATAGGTAGCGGCGGCGGATGCTACGACCTAGGGCTATCTATACGCGCAAAGGCGAGGCGTCAAAGGGGACGCAAGCGCAGCCGAAAAATACCTCAAAAAAGCGTGCGAAATGAAGCCCAAGCTAACCTGCGACCGCTATAAAGATTTTACTCGAAAATAACACTGACCGCCTTTGCGCGTTAAATTCGGCTCGGTAAATTTGATAGAAAAAGCGCATACCCAAGAGAAACGACGCGCACAAGGATTAAATTTAGCTAATTTTCTAAAATTTAGAGATCTAAAAAGGGCGACAAATACCCTCCACGTAAAAAGTCGGCAAAGCGCCGACTTTATCAAATTTAGCTCCGTAAATTTAGAGCATAAAAAACGCTATAACGCACACGGCTATCGCCATCGCCGGAGCCGTTCGCTTGGCTATCTCGACCGGGCTAACCATCGCAAGACCGGCGCACACGATCGCTGCACCCGCGATAGGAGACGACGAGCGGCCTAGTGCGCCCGAGATCGCAGCGGCCATGCCTAGTTTATCCTGCGCGAAGCCCAGATCTGCGGCGTGAACGGTGATAGCTTGGTTAAACGCCATAGTAGCCGCATCCCCAGAGCCCGTAACCGTACCCATGAGATACGGCACGAAAGTACCGCCGTAGCGCACAAACTCCTGAGAGTGTTTTAGCCACTCGGTGACTGCGCCGATCGCGCCGCACGCCTGTAGACCCGCGACGAAAACGCCCGCAGCGATGATGATACCCATGACCTCGGCGTATGCGCTGCCCATACCGTTAAAAAACTCTTTGGTGATCTTTTCCGGGCTCGTCCACGTGATGAAAACCGCGATGATAGCGCCAAGGATCATAGCCTCGGCCACGCCCATATTCATCCAGCCAAAATACTTAATCGCCACAAAAAGGCCGTAATGGTCGCCGAAAAATTTCTCGACGCTAACGTCTCGCGGATCGCCCAGCACCGCTACGATACTATTTAAATTCGTTAAGAAAAAATCTCTAGCGTAGCTACTTATTACCGCGCCTACGACGAGGATAACTAGCGGGATGAGAGGCGCTAAAGCAAAGAGCAAATTTACCTTCGTCTGCGTCGCTTCAGCCGCGCTACCTGTAGATTTAGGCGAAAAATCCTGTCCTTTTTGATAATCTTTAAGGACTATCGCCGTTACGCTAAGCACGATCAAGACGACTATGCCCGCGGCAACGGCGTTTGGAAACTGCACGCCGATGACGTCTTGGATGGTGTATTTAGGCGCTGCTTGAGTAATCTTGCCTGCGGCAAGCAAAGCCTCGTTAGCTTTATTTACCATGTCGGTCACGAAGACGTTGTGCGCCGAGCCCGGGCTTAGCACGCCGCCAAACGTACCGGCAAACACTGCAGCTCCCGCCATCGCAGGACGTACGCCCGACGCCATCAAAAGCGGTATCATCGTAGCCCCGACCGCAGCCGAACAGCCCGCGGCCGACGGTATCGCGATGTTGATGAGATAGGTGAGCACGAAAGTAGCCGGAATCAGCAAAAATCCGATATTTTTCATCGGTTTGGTGAGTAGCAAAACTAGGTGCTGGTCGCACTTAGTCACCTTCATAACGTAGGCAAAGCCCATGCTGGCGCAAATCGCCTTGATAAGGCCGGCCGAAGTCATCGACTTCGTAAAGCTCTCAAGCGCTCCGAGCGGATTTAGACAGACGACGCACAGCACGAGTCCCACGCCGATGAGCACGGTTTTGGTCTCTCTTTTTTTGACCAATAAAAATACGACGGCGATCAAGCCTATGACCGCACAGATTAGCTTAGCAGTAGCCATTTTTACTCCCTTTCGTTTTGTGTTTATTTCAAATTTAGATCAAAATTACGCCGCCTGAGTTTTGCGCGCTAAATTTGAGTCAAATTTAATCTTTTCGTTAAATTCGCCGATAAGCGTTTATCTAAAATTTGCGGGCCTCTAAAAAGTGCTCCTCAAATTTGAGATTTTCGCCAAATTTTGCCAAATCATAACGAATATTTTAAAGAACGTTTTGCCGATTTTAGCCCGCTCGTTAAATTTGATCGCGAGCCAAACGGCTAAAATTTAAAGCTCTCGCCGACTTTTATGAGCTCGGTTTCTTTTTGATACGCCATTTTTAAGACGCAGCTTTCATCCATGCCCATCACGGTTGCGTTTTCGCCCTTTATCCTTAGAGTCGTACCTTCAGGTAGCGCATAGATCAGGCTTTTTTGATTTACTATCAAAAACTCTTCCAGCCTCTCCTCCCTACTTTCGCCGTTATGTCCGGCGATCTTGCCGCTGATAAAATGCGGATTTATCTGATGCGGGAAGATATTTAACGCGCCAAAGCTTTTTGGCATAATGATAGGCATGTCGTTTGTCGTCATTATCGTGCTTCCGGCGACGTTTGCGCCAGCGCTCCAGCCAAAATACGGCACTCCAACCTCTACTCTTTGCTTAATTATTTCAATTAAATCGAATTTATAAAGATAGTAAAGCAACGCAAAGGTATTTCCGCCGCCTATACAGATAGCTTTAGCCTCGGCTACGGCGCGCTTTGGATCGCTAAATTTATGGATAGACGCGATATTTTTATATTTTAGTCGGTCGATGACTTTTTGCTCGTATTCGTCGTTCGTGCGCCTTACTCCGGCGTACGGGATAAAAAGCACCTGCTCGCCGTAAACTCCGCACTCTTTTATAAAATCATGCACCCAGTTTTTGCAGTGTCTAAGATAGCCCGTATCTTTGTAGCTAGAACTGCTTAAAAGCAAGGCTTGCTTCATAAATTCCTCCTAAATTTAAAAATTTCGTCTAAATGAAAATAAAAAGTGTAACTTAAAATATAAAAATAATATAAAATATTTTTTTAAATGAAAACTTTAAAACTATATGCTAAACGAGCTTAAAGACAGATAAAAAATGATAATAATTTCAGAACAAATAATATATATGTTTAGAAATAGCGCGTAAAATTCAGCATCTCGCAAGCCGCGAGGTTATATCATTATCAAATTTTAACGAGAAAGGGCAAAAATGACGCAGTTTGACGCAAGAAACGTCAGCATGGTGATGGATTTTTACGAACTTACGATGGCGGAGGGGTATTTTAAAAGCGCGGATCAGCCGCGCGTGGCGTTTGATGTTTTTTACCGCAAAGTGCCTAGCGGCGGCGGTTTTGCGATATTTGCAGGACTTGAGCAAATCATTGAGTACGTAGAAAATTTTCGTTTTGAGGATAGCGACGTAGAGTATCTGCGTTCGTTAAATTTATTTAGCGAGGATTTTTTGGATTACCTGCGTAAATTTCGCTTTAGAGGCGATATATACGCATTTGCCGAGGGCACGATCATCTATCCGCAAGAGCCTTTTATGACCGTCGTGGCCTCGCCTATCGACGCGCAGCTCATAGAAACCGCGATCCTATCGCAGATAAACCACCAAAGCCTCATCGCGACCAAAGCTAGGCGCATCGTAAAAGCCGCGGACGGCAGAAGCGTGTTTGACTTCGGCGCTAGACGCGCGCATAACTTCGACGCGGCCGTATATGGCGCTAGAGCGGCCTATATCGGCGGCGCGGACGGCACAGCGACGGTTTTGGCGGCTAAGGCTTTTAGTATACCGACGACCGGCACGATGGCGCACAGCTGGGTGATGTATTTTGGCGACGAATTTGAAGCCTTTAAGCGCTATGCCCTGCTCTATCCGGGCTCCGCTTCGCTGCTCGTAGATACCTACGACGTGCTGCATAGCGGCGTGCCAAATGCGATAAAAACGGCAAAAGAAGTGCTTGAACCTATGGGTAAGCGTCTAAAAGCCGTTAGGCTAGACTCGGGCGACCTAGCGTATCTATCTAAAAAAACCCGCGCGATGCTAGATGCGGCGGGGCTACAAGACTGCAAAATCATCGTCTCAAACAGCCTGGATGAATACACCATCGCCTCGATTTTAACCCAAGGCGGACGCATAGACGGCTTTGGTGTGGGCGAGCGGCTGATAACGTCAAAAAGTGATCCGGTTTTCGGCGGAGTCTATAAACTAGTCGCAGTCGAAAAAGAAGGCATTTTTAGCCCGCGTATAAAGGTCTCGGAGGCCGTAGAAAAGATGACTAATCCGGGTCTAAAAAAGGTCTGGCGCATATATAAAGGCGGTCAAGCCGTCGCCGATTTGATCACGAACGCGGACGAAACGCCCGACCTCTCAAAACCATACCGCTACATAGATCCCGATAGGCCGTGGAAGGAGCTGTATTTTGAGGGTTGCACGGCGCGGCAGCTACAAAATCTAGTCGTAAAAGACGGCAAGCGTGTGAGCGAGAAAGTAAATTTAGCCCAAATCAGAGACTACGTAAAAAAGCAGCTCGAAAATGAAATTTGGCAGGAGGAGCAGCGCTTTGAAAACCCGCACAAACACTACGTCGATATGAGCGTGGACTACTACGAGATGAAGATGAACCTGCTAAAACGAACCAAAAAATAGTCGCGCGGGGCTTAAAGCGCTAAATTTGCAGACGTTTTAGTAGCGGGCTTGGCCTAGTAGGCGCGGCTACAAGCTGCGGCTAGCGGTTTTGCGCCGCAAGGCTAAATTTAGCAGGGCCAAACACTCTTGTACGTATGGCTATCGCGAAAAGTTCTAAATTCGCGGCCGGCTAATTTAAGATAAATTCGGCCTTAAATGAAGCGTAAATTTACGCAGCCGATTTTACGACCAGTAGCAAAACCGAATCTAACGCGTAAAAAATGCGGCTTTAGGCGCTTGTTTAGCAGGCGTAGAGAACAAAGCCATAATTTGACGGCGGTTTTGAGCTGAAGTTAAATAGATTTAAAGTCTCTAAGCCGTGCCGCATAAATTTAAATTTGATAATGCGGCGGCTAAATTTGCGCGAAAATTTGCCGCTAAAGCTAAATTTAGCTCAAGACTAAGCGGTCTAATTTAACGAAATATCTCCAAAACAAGTCCGCCAAAAATCTGTTTTGGCGGTTAAATTTACCTTTAAACCGCCAAAAAGCCGAAATTTAAATTCAAGCGCTAAATTTGCCGCTCGAATTTAAACTGAAAAACGGGATCTAAAAGCCTAAGCCTCTATCGTCGCGGGCCTATCAAATGCCGTTACGCTCGGCAGTTCGCCTTTAAATTTCTCGATCTGCGCCATGCTCGTGTGCGCGGTGTTGCTTTGCGATAGCTGCGAGCTCGGTACGTCCCTAGTTAGCACGTTTATGTTGCCGTGCTTGCATAGGCTGCGCTCGCCCCAGACGGCCGGGTCGTACCACGCGCCCTCGCTCACGATCACGACGTTATCTTGCGCGGTATCGCTTACCAGCGCGCCGCAGAGTATCTCGCCTCGGTAGTTGTAGATCCTTACCACGTCGCCCGTTTTGATGCCGCGCGCCTTTGCCGTGGCGGGGCTAATTAGCGCGGGTTCGCGGCCTGCGATCTCGGCGTAGTTGCGGATGAGCGAGCTGTTTAGCTGCGAGTGGAGCCTAAATTTAGAGTGCGCGCCGCTGATGGCGATAGGATACTTGCTCACGTCGCCGCCCAGCCACTCAAACGGCTCCATCCACGTCGCGTGCGGCGGGCAGTCGGCGTAACCTAGCTTTTCGACCGCCTCGGAGTAGAGCTCGATCTTGCCCGACGGGGTTTTTAGCGCGTTTTTCTCGGGATCGGCGCGGAAGTCAGCGTAGTTTGTGAAGTACATCTTGTTCTCGTCCACTTGATCAAATTTGACGTAGCCTTTCTCCCAAAACTCCTCAAATTTCGGCATCGCTATACCCATGCCTTCGGCTTGCTTGGCGGCGTTTTCGTAGATCTCGCGCACCCACTCAAGCTCCGTTTTGCCTTCGCTAAAGGCCTGCTCGTACTCCTCGCCCCACTGCGCGCAGATGAGCCGCGCGATCTCAAAGTCGCTCTTGCTCTCGCCCGCGGGCTTTACTAGCGGCTTAATAGCAAAAAGGTACTCGCTAGTCGAGTTTGCGAACTCTATATCCGTGCGCTCGCACTCAAGCGCCGCCGGTAGCACGATGTCGCTGAGCCTTGCCGTACTCGTCCAAAAGGGCTCGGTGGTGATGATCGCTTCGATCTTGCGCACCGCTTCTACCGCGCGGTTGGTATCGGGATGGCGGGTGAAGGTCGAGCCGTTGGCGTTAAACATCACGCGGATGTGCGGCATGACGTACTTCTTGCCGTTGCGCTCGATTTGCTTGCCAGGCTCCATGATCGCATCTATAAGCCTGCTGTTTGGTATCTCGTGATATTTAGCCTTAGCTAGCTTGCCCTGCGGGGCGATGTATTTTTCGTTTACCGCGGGATTAAAGGCCTGAAGCTTTGGCGCGGCGAAGCTAATGTCGGCGTTTTTATGCATCTGATCGTTCATCACATAGCCGCGCCCCGTCTTGCCGATGTCGCCTAGCATCGCCGCTAGCGTGATCAGCGCCCAGTACGCCATCTCGCCGTGGTGCTGTCGCTGTATCGCGTAGCCCGTGACTATTAGCGTGTCTTTTTTAGCTAGCGTATCAGCTAGGCTTTTTAGCTCCTTTTCGCTCACGCCGCAAATTTTGCTCGCCCATTTTAGATCTTTTTTCACGCCGTCTTTCGCGCCTGTGAAATAATCCTTAAATTTATCGAATCCGACCGTGTAGCGCTCTATAAATTCCTTGTCGTAAAGCCCGTTTTCGTAAAGATAATCGCAAAGCCCGATCAGCATCGCCGTATCGGTGCAAGGGCGCACGGCAAGATACTGCGCGCCGAAATACTCCGCCGTTTCGTTGCGGTAAACGTCCACGCTGTAAATTTTCATCTCGCCTTTTTTAAATTTCTCTTTCATAATCTCGTAGTAGGCGTAGGAGTTGTGCATCGGCACGCCTATAGCGATCTTGTTTGAGACGACGGGATTCGTGCCCCAAAATACGATCGTTTTGGCCTCCTTTACCACGCCCTCCCAGCGCGTCGGAGCATGCGTCGGATCGATCGAGCCCGTCACGTGAGGCAAAAACGCCGTCGCCGCGCCGTATGAGTAGCCGCCAAGCTCGCTTACGTAGCCTCCTAGCGCGTTTAGCATGCGCTTTGCGGTGCGCTGCGAGTGGCCGACCTTGCCCAGACTACCCCACTGATAAAGCTGCCCGTATATGGCCTCCGAGCCGTATTTGTCGAGGTTTTCTTTTAAAATTTTGGCGCTTAGCTTTATCGCCTCGTCCCAGCTAACGCGCACGAAGGGCTCTTTACCGCGAAGCTGCGGCTTTGGATCTGCAGGATTTTCGAGAAAGCTTTTGCGCACGTATGGGTATTTCACGCGCGTTTCGTTTTGGATATGATCGCTTAGGGCGTTATTTAGCACTGTCGGCATCGCGTCGCCCTCAAAGGGCTCGGTACCCACGACCCTGCCGCCGATGGTTTGGACGTAAAACGCGCCGAATTTATTCGCGCAAAGCCCCATCTGCTCGTCAAATATCGCCTGCGCCGCCGCGTCAAACTGTTTTGCTTGCGCCGATGCCGCCGCGAGCGCGCCTAGTTTTAGAAAATCTCGTCTTTTCATGATTCTGCCTTAAATTTAAATTTGATTGGTTGATTTGGTTTAAATTTAGCGGAATTTATGTGGTTAAGTTTTGCATCGTTTGCCTTTTATCGTATTACGCGACCTCGCGTCTTGGCGGTGATTTTACGAAATTTAGGCTTAATTCTCGTTTTAAAGGCGGTTTTCAAAATAGCGTAAATTTAGGCCAAATTTGATAATATCTCATCAAAATTTAAAGGAAGCAAATGTCAAATTTAAAAGCCGAATTTGAGATAAAGCCTAGCGCCGAGTATAAAGCGATGACGCGCGAGGTGGGCAAGATAGTCTATAAGGGCGATAAATTTATGCAAAACATACGTATATGCGACTTTGCGGCGTCGGCTCTTGGCATGTTTTTTATCACGCTTTTGTGCGTCAAATTTTACTTCAGGGAGCTTAGCGACTTGCTTAGGGATTACGGTTTTAGCGGCGTGGAAAATCTAGCCTACCTATCGTGGATGGCCGCGTTTTTTACTCTGCTTTACGCTACTGGGCTACGGCCTTGGCTGCTTACTAGCGCGCTGATAAATAAAGCAAACTACGGCGAATTCGGACCAAAAAGCGTGATCTTAGAGGATGGGTTTTTCGTGCAAAAAAGCAAATTCGGCGAGGGCAGATATTTTTATAACGCCATCAGCCACGCCCGCTATGTCGGTAGTTTCGTCGTCGTTATCATCGCAAACTCCATGTTCTATGCCGTGCCGCGCGAGGCTTTTTCAGACGGCGGTGCGGAGTTTTTAAGCGAGATAAAAAAGCGCGCGGGACTAGACGCGTAAAATAAAATTTAGGATTTAAAATGAGCGAATTTGACGAGTTAAATTTACACGAGCCGTTTTTAAAAGGGCTGCGAAATCTAGTAAGCGGCAACCAAGCTAAGCCTGAGGATTTGGTAGAAATTTCGCACGAAATTTTTGATTTTGAAGCGATGGCAACCGTGACGTGGGAGTTTTACGGCAAGCGCGAAGAGAGCAAAATCGCAGGCGGCGCAAAGGAACAGATACATTTCGGCGACGACGTGCGCGGCTACGAAAATCACGCCAGAGAGTGCTTGCTACAGGCTAGAGATAGCGCCGATTTGCACGAAATTTTACTTGCCGAGCTACGCCAAGACGCAAAAGAAGCCGTCGCAAAATCAGGCGGTACGGTTAGGTATTACGATTTTAAGCCCTTTAGCATGAGCGAGCGCTGCGACAACTGCGGCGGCGACGGGCAGACGAGATGCGGCGAGTGCGGCGGACGAGGCAAAAAAACCTGCTCCAGCTGCGGCGGACGCGGACGACAAAGCTGCTCTACGTGCGGCGGTAGCGGCGGCGTAAATCGCCCTCACACGCAGTACAACTCCGACGGCAGCACCTACGTGACGTATCGCTACGAGAGCTGCTCGTCGTGCGGCGGTAGCGGTTCAAATACCTGCTACGGCTGCTCGGGATCTGGCACGGTAAGGTGCGGCGGCTGCGGAGGGTCCGGCTACGTGCAGTGCGCCCAGTGTAGCGGACACGGGTACTTTACCACGGTAGCAAACATCGGCGCCTACGCGAAACCCGGCGTAAATTTACGCATAAAATCACGCGCTTATGCCGACGAGCTTTTGGACTTTTTATGCGCTCGCAGCTGTAAATTTATCTCACAGACGATACCTTTTTATCAAGACGAAGAGAGCGGCGGAGAGGATTCGCACCTGTTTTCTTACGTAGGATATAGCGCGATAACGAGGCTAAATTTTATACTGCTTGGCAAGGAGTACGAGGCGGTGGGCTTTAGCAACCCGCCCTATGCCTTTATCAGGCCGCCCTTTTTCGACGATCTTTTCGCGGACGAGATAATGATGCTAGAAAAGATTGACGCCGACGGCAAGATAACTAGACGCGAGGCGTTTAAATTTTTCACGCGCTACTGCTCGCAGCCAGCCCTTGACTCCGCGCTAAAGCGTATCGCTAAAACAGACGGCGCGCAAAACGAGGCCGCAAACGCCGTGATAGAGGCCTGCGACGGCTACATCTCAAGGGGTGCGGCAAGCAAACTGGGCGAAACGATGAAAAAATGCCTAAATAAAATCTCTCCCGTTTATTCGCCTGCAGTTTGGTTTGGTCTGGGGTCGCTATTTTGGCTGCTTGCGCTAGTTTTTACAGCGGGATTTTTGGGCGAAAATTTAGCCGATCGCTACATCATGGCGCCTATTTATACGCTTATATTTTTGGCTATTTGCGCGGGCATGGCTTGGTGCGTCTTGGCGCCTCTTAGCGCGCTGGTTACGCTATTTCGCCGAAGCTCCGTGCCTAAAGAGTACCGCCAAAACATGCGAAACAAAGAGGCTTTTTCACTATTTTTTAAAATTTTATCGGGCTTTGGAGCCCTCGGCGCGATCTACGGCGCGATATCGAGTTTTGGCTACGCTCCGACTCTTACGGCGCTTGACGAGCGCTTTGAGGCATCGCGCGGCCTGGAAGCCAAATTTCGCGAGATAACGGCTAAATTTGACGGCTCAAGCGAGACGGCGCGCGAAACAAACTCCACCGATGCCGCCAAAACCGTGCCAAGGATGACGCAAAAAGATAAAATTTTATACGTGCAAAAGGCTATCGGCGTCAAATCTGACGGCATCATGGGCGCGCGCACGCTCAAAAAGGCGCAGGAGTTTTTGGACGCAAATTTGACGAACGCGGATGAAATTTACGAAGCGATAAAAGCAAAAGAAGCAAGCCGCGGAAAATAATCTGCGTAAATTTTGAGGACGAGATACCCAAAATCAACCGAGACGGAGGGTCTGCGGGCAACGGCGCTTGGGTATACGAGGGCAACGAGCTCAAGCCAAAATACGGCGTAAACTCAAGCAACACTTGGGTGACACAAGGCAACGTCGTCAAGCCCGATTTTGGCTCAAACTCAAGCAACACTTACGACATAAACGGAGCTCCTATCGCCGTCATAATAGGGCAAGTATGCCTAAAACTGTGGTAACGCGAGACAAATTTGGCGAGTGCGTGAAGTACGCTCAAATCGCACTCGCCGTTTTTTAGCGCGCTATTGCGGTAAATTTGACTCGGCTTAAATTTAGCGCTCAATTTTAGCAACTGTCGCGAACTAAAATTTAAAACAACTCCGCGTTTTTGTCGCTATTCCACACATACTCCATCGCCCGAGCGATACGCTGCGCCCGTTTATTTATCATTTTTACTTGCTTTTTGGATGGATTTTACGCGAATTTTGGTTAAATTTCGTCTTAAATTTTATACTGGACTTTTGATTTAAATTTTAAAAGCAAATTTTTGATATAAATCATCAGAATTTTACGCTAATTATGATAACATTTCCCAAAAATAAAGGAGAAAAGATGAGCCATAATCACGAAACCGTATCTAAACAAAAACATCCGACCAGCAAGCTAGTTCGCGTCTGCGACGCCGTCGCTATCACGTTTTACATCATCATCGTAGGCGGCTTTTACCTCTACATCAGCCGCAACGTCGGCATACAATACGATTATTACGAAAAATCGTTTGTTTTTTGTCTACCTTACGTCATCTGGTTTGCGACGACGCTAGCGATGATTTACGTTGCCTTGGTGCGCGAAAAGCTTAAAACGCTCTAAACGACGATAAATCTGTCGCCCAAAACCGCTAAATTTATAAAATTTGCGATTTTTGGCAGTAAAATTTGAATTGTTTTGGATTATTCGCTTTTTTGCCGTAAATCGGGTACTTTTCGACTACCAGACTAAATTTGTACTTTTTATACGCGCGCTTTTGGCGGCTGATTTTGTAAATTTGTTTTTCACGCATCTTTTAGGCACGGTACCCAGGAATTTGAC
>NZ_CAUQHQ010000057.1:0-13744 GCF_963517995.1 uncultured Campylobacter sp. | reverse complement strand
GCTGCACCCTTAGCAGGGGTGTGGTTTCGGCCACTCACCCATCTGTCCACAAAAAAGAAACCGCATTATAATTAAATACCGCTGATATCTTGCTTAAATTTGCATTTTCGAGCCTGTCGCTCTCCCGCAGCAAAACAGCCGCGTAAAATAGCCGATGAATTTACGAGGTTCAACGGCGGCGCATTAAGCTAAATTTCACAAAGACAGGCTTGCTTATTCAAATTTAAACCGCTTATCGCATGTCAAATTTGCAAATTTAATCCTTCCAAAGCCACCATTTTAGCTTGGCTTTGTCGGGACGGGGCGTGCTGGCGTAGTAGCAAATCATGCGGTAAACGTAGAGGATGCACCTGTCGCTGCCGCGCCCGAGAGCCTTTGTGCGCTCATACATCTCATCTGGATCCGCGCCCTTTAGCGAAGCGATATCGGTGTAGCCGAGTGCGAGGAGATCTATCTCGGTCGCCTCGCCGACATATGGGATTTTCTTAAAATCACTCGCGCCTTTACTCAAATTTTACTCCAATCTTTATTTAAATTTCGCCGGGCTCACCATTTGGATAAAATTTTAAAGCCCCTTGAGAGTGCGGAATTCTAAAGTCTTACTCGTGTGAGGCAAATTTTAAAATTTTATCCACGCGGTGCGAAAATTTTTAAAATTTTACCTCGCCGCCGGGCCGCCACCCTTATGTGCGCCGCTTTTTAGTATTAAGATATCTGCTGCCGCGCTGGTTATCGGAAATTTTATCCGCCAGCTAGCAGGGAGCTTGGGCACGGCAGAACTTAAACGTTTTAAATCCCCAGCGGAGTAAATTTACGCTTCCGCCTTGCGCCAAATGCAAAAATCTGACGCGTTTGTTTCAAACTCCAACGGATTTTACAAAAAGATGATGACGGCGCTTCGACATCCTCCGAGCCGCCTTTGTGCGCGTTTTGATTAAAATTTATCATGCGAAAAGCAGACCAAAACCATTTGAGACTAAATTTTACGCAAGCTTTGATGCTAAATTTGACCCAAAATCCGCTCGCAAATTTCGCGCGGATCGGCGCTTTGATAGATCGGGCGACCGACCACGATAAAATCGGCTCCCGCTTCGCGCGCGACGCCCAGATCCGCTACTCGCTTTTGATCTGCCGCACTCTCGCCAAACGGCCGTACGCCAGGGCAGAGCGTGATAAAATTTGCACTCGTAGCGTCCTTTATCAGGCGGCTCTCAAACGCCGAACAAACCATGCCGTCAAGCCCCGCTTCATAGCTCATCACGCTAAATTTGCGCACGGCGTCGCTTAAATTTTGCTCGTAAACCGCTCTAAACTCGGCCTCGTCAAAGCTCGTTAGCGCAGAGACCGCAAGCACCAATGGACGCGAACCGAGCTTGTCCAGTCGCTCCATCACCGTAGCCATCGCGCGTTTGCCGCTGCTTGCGTGCACGTTTATCATATCTACGCCGATTTTAGCGATCTCCTCGGCGGCGTCGGCCATCGTGTTTGGGATGTCGTAGAGCTTTAGATCGAGGAAAATTTTAAAATTTCCGAGCTTTTTTAGCTCCTCTATAAATCCCGCCCCGTCGCGCAAATAAGCCCGTAGCCCGACTTTGAGCCAAATTTTATCCGAAAAGTCCGCAAGCCGCTCCGCCAGCTGCAAGCACTCCTGCTTCGAGCCCAGATCAAGCGCGACGCAGAGCTTCACAGGTCGGCCTTTAGCGCGTCTAGCACGCCGTTTATAAATTTCGGCGCCGAGTCTCCGCCCAGCTCTTTGCCAAGCTCGATACCCTCGTTTATGATGACGGCCTTATCGGTCGGGGTAAATTTCATCTCGTACGCCCCCAGTCGCAGCACGGCGCGCTCGATGCTGCCGATCTCGTTTATCTTCCACTCTTTTAGGCGCGCGTTTAGTAGCGCGTCAAGCTCCTCTGCATGCTCCAAAATGCCGTGAAAAAGCGACAGCGCAAGGCTTCTTTGATCATTTCTTATCTTTTTTTCTTCTAAAAACTCCTCGACGAACTCTTCGCCGCAGCTACCCATTTCGCGCGCATATAGTAGCGAAACGACGGCTTGTCTAACCTGATGACGAGTCGCCATTTTACGCCTCCAAATTTTTATATAAGCTTAGCATCTCGATCACGCCCGTCATCGCTTCAAAGCCCTTGTTTCCGGCCTTTGAGCCAGCTCGCTCGATGGCTTGCTCGATGCTATCGACCGTTAGCACGCCAAACGTCACCGGCTTGCCGTACTTTAGCGTGACGTTTGCGATGCCCTTGGTGGTCTCGGCGCTAACGTAGTCAAAGTGAGGCGTAGAGCCGCGGATCACCGCTCCCACGCAGCAAACGGCGTCAAATTTACCGCTAGCTAGCGCCTTTTCAAGCGCCATCGGTATCTCAAACGCGCCCGGCACCAAAATGAGGCTCAAATTCGCCTCGTCGCCGCCGTGACGCAAAAACGCATCCCTCGCGCCCTCGACCAACCTATCGGTGATGATGTGGTTAAATCTCGCGCCCACTATAGCGATCTTCTCGCCGCCTTTTAGAGCCAAATTTCCTTCGATTATTTTCATGTCTGCTCCTTAAATTTCTATCCGTTGTAGTCCGTGTCACGCGTGATGATGACCTTGTAGCTAGGATATGCGCTGCTTACTTGCGATAAAATTTCGCGGTAGAGCGCCGAGCTATCTGGCGCGTTAAAGTCTATGACGATATCAAACGTGATCGTATTTGTCTCTTTATTTATGTAAAATCCATGCATTTGCTTGATAAATTTATGTCCAAAAACTATCTTTTCGACATTTAGCCTTGTTGCGTTGTTCTCTTTATCAAATGCATAGATGCCAATGGTATCTAAAACAATGTTAAATTTCGCAAAAATTTCATTTTGTATGCGTCTAGTAAGCGCGTCTATCTGCGCAGCGTTCATGTCGTGCGCCACCTCTATATGCACGCTGCCTAGCTTCTTGTCTGGGCCGTAGTCGTTAAAGATAAGGTCATAAGCCCCAAGCACGCCGTCAAACGAGCCTATGCACTCATAAATTTGCGAGCTCTCGCTGTTAGGCATCCTTTCGCCTAAAATTTTATCTATCGCGTCACGTAAAATTTCAAGTGCCGCCTTGATAAGAAGTAGCGATATGATCACGCCAAGATATGCTTCAAGGCTAACGCCAAAAAACACAAAGACCAAAGCCGCCAAAAGCGTACCAAGCGAGATGAGAGCGTCAAATTTTGCGTCCACTCCGCTTGCTATGAGCGAGTCGGAATTTACCCTTTGTCCGACTCTTTGCGTGTAAAGCCCAAGCGCAAATTTGACCACAATCAAAACGGCGATCAAAATAAGCGAGATAGTGTCGTAGTTTGGGGTGCTTGGCGAGATGATCTTTTTGGCCGACTCGACCACGGACGTGCCGCCTGTATAAAGTATGATCACGCCTATAACGATAGCCGTTAGATACTCCACTCTGCCGTAGCCAAATGGATGCTCTTTGTCAGGGCTTTTCCCGGCTATTTTTATGCCGACGATGGTAATGACCGACGAGAGAGCGTCGCTTAGGTTATTTACCGCATCTAAAATGATAGCGATCGAGCCACTAGCAAAGCCCACTACCGCCTTTATAGCCGCTAAAATAGCATTTGTCACTATGCCTATGAGGCCTGTTTTTACGATGGATTTATCTCGCGACGTGACCTGCTCTACTACCTCCAAATTTGCCCCTTAGATTATTTTTAACATTACCGCGCTTAGCGTTATTAGCGATAGATAAAACGCCTTTTGCGCGCTCATTTTTTCGCCGTTAAAAATCACTCCGACGCCCACGGCTCCGACCGCTCCGATACCCGTCCAAATCGCGTACGCCACCGACATCGCCATCGCCTGCATCGCGTAGCTCAAAAGCCAGAGCGAAAGGGCGAAATTTGCGACCAAAATCAAAAAATTCGCCGCCTTTTTCACGCCGACGCTTTTTTGAAATTTGGTTAGAAAAAACACACCCAAAACCTCGCAGCACCCGGCCGCCAAAAGAGCTAAAACGTGCGTCAAGATTTTAGCCTTTTTAACCCAAGCACGCCCGCGATCAGCGTCGCTATAAAAAATAGCCGCAAAGGATCTGGCGTCTGGCCGCTCGCGCGAAATTCGCTAACGCTTTCGGCGACCACGATAAAAAATGCTCCAAATCCCACAAATACGGTATATGCAACGCTAACGGGCAAGTATTTCATAGCCTTCATAAACGATACGAAGCTAACGCAGACTAACGCGGCAGTAAGCGCGAATCCTACGGCGTTTTGGGCGTGCTTTAGCCCATACGCCCAGCCGCACTCGGCGACTGCACCGCCTAGCACCCACAAAAATCCCTTAGTTTGCATCGCCTAGGGCGTCTTTTATCTTAAAAATTTGAGCGATATTTGCGTTTAGCTCGTCTAAATTTAGCATATTCGGCCCGTCGCAAAGCGCCTCGCAAGGATTTACGTGCGTCTCGTAAAAAAATCCATCCACGCCCGCAGCAGCCGCAGCTCGCGCCAGATATGGCACGAATCTCGCGTCCCCGCCGCTTTTCTCGCCCAGAGCGCTTGGCATCTGCACGCTGTGAGTAGCATCGAAAATCACGGGCGCAAATTCCCTCATCAGCACCAAATTTCGCATATCTACGACTAAATTTCCGTAGCCAAAGGTACTTCCACGCTCCGTTAGCCACACGCCGTTTTGCTTGGCAATCTCGTATCCATCGCCGCTAATGCCCCTTGTTTCTAGTACTTTTTTAACAGAGTGTTTCATCGCGGAGGCGGCTAAAAACTGCCCTTTTTTGATATTTACGACCGCTTTTGTCTTAGCCGCAGCCACGAGCAGATCAGTCTGGCGGCACAAAAACGCCGGGATTTGCAGCACGTCGGCTACTTCGCCTACGGGTGCGGCCTGGTAGCTCTCGTGGATATCGGTTAAAATTTTAAAACCGAATTCCTTTTTTACCTTGGCTAAAATTTCGCACCCTTTTTCAAGTCCGGGCCCGCGAAATGAGCTTATGCTCGTGCGATTTGCCTTGTCAAAGCTTGATTTGAAATAAAAATCTATCCGCTTATCTTCGTTAAATTTCACTAGCCTTTTTGCCACATCAAAAACGAGCTGCTCGCTCTCGATGACGCAAGGCCCTGCTATTAGTATCATCGTCTCTCCTTTTTGCGAAGATTATAGCCCATTGTTGCTAAATTTTAAGAATTACTCTTGTAAAATCGACGTTTTTTTAAGGGTCATAATGAAAAAAATAGCAAAATTCGTAGCCTTCGCGGCTTTAAATTTTACGGCTTTAAATTTGCATGCTTCTCCGCTGGAAACGCTCTTGCAGGGCTCTAAATTTAGCGGAGAAATAGGCGCTTACAGCGAAACTAGGCGGGTAATTAGCGGGACTAAAACGACGTATTTTAACGATACTTCGTGGCTGGTGGGCTCAGCGGCGCTAAATTACGAACTTAGCTTCCTAGACGCGCTAAAACTTGGCATCGGCGGGCGCGGTAGCGTACCGATCTATGAAGGCGACAGAAACTACCGCACGCTGCACGGCAAGGGCGATAGCACGGAGCGAATTTACGAGGGCGACAGGGCGCTTTTATCGCAGCTGTTTTTGGGCTACGACGACGGCGTAAATACCCTAAAAATCGGGCGATTTGAAATGATAAACGACTGGTCGAGCAAGATCCAAGACGGCGTGCGGGTAACAAGCGAAGCAGCGCCTAATTTACTCCTTGACGCAAGCTATTCTAAAAGGCGCGGAAGGGCTTATTTAAAGGAAATGTGGGGCTTTACGAAGCTAAACGAGGGTCGAGGGATTTTTAACGCGGGAGCCACGTATAAACAAGGCGGCGCATCGGTTAAAATTTACGCGCTTTACGCAAGCGAGCTATTTAGCGCGCTAGGCGGCAAAATATCTTACGAAAGCGGCGGCTTTCAAAGCGGCGCGGGCGAGATGAAGCTAGGCTGGATGCTACACTACGCAAGAAGCGACGAGAGAAAACAAAGCGGCGACGGAAGTTTGGCGGAGGCTAAAATTTACGGCGTTTTAGAGGGCACCAAGCTTACCTTGGCTTACGTAAAATCGGGCAAAAGCGTAGGCTGGGGGAGTATGAATTTAGCCGGCGATCAAATCGTATTTTTCGAAGAAGGCGACGTGATATACGAGCGCGACGCAAGGACGTATTACGCGGCGTTTGATACGAAGATAAAAAAGCTAAATTTAGGAATGCTTTTAGGCACTACAAAGTATAGGTTAAAGCGTGCAGACGATAAAACCTACCGCCAAAACGAGCTAACGGCGAGACTAGGCTACGAGATTGCTAAAAATTTAAGGGCGTTTGCGACGTTTGATCGGACGTTTAAAGCGCAGCCTAGATACCCTGCGATGATGCAAATAAGCGCGGGCCTAGTTTATAGCTTTTAGCAAGCTTGCGGCGCGCAGGCGGCATTGTTTGATTAAATTTAGCAAGCTTTAAGCTTGCTAAGCGCGCGCCGTTTTGCTAATCAAATCCGCCTTTTATGCCTGCGCCAAAACTACGCGGTAAGAGATTTTGTTTATTTTGGCTTTAAATTTCATGCGCTACTAAGACGCTTTGCGGGCTAAATTTATCTTTCTTTGACTACTATTATCCCGCTAAAAATAACCAAAAATATCCCGAAAAACGCTGCCGCGTTAGGCAACGCATCGCCCATAGCGGTACCGATGGCGATAGTGAAAATAACGTCGGCGTAACCGACCGTAGCTATGACGCCCGCTTTTTTACCAGCCGCGTAGGCCTTCGTCATAAACACCTGAAAATAAAGTCCCGCAACGCCCATCAGCAAGATAAACACCCACTCTATGCCGCTTGGCGCGACGAATTTAGAAAACAAAAAATCAAAGTCCGCAAAGCTAACAAACTCCGCCGCGCCCATAAAAATAAGCGGCAAAACCGAGCCGAAAAACATAAAGGAAAGCACGATCGTGCGCGTGTCGTAACTCTTTTTTAGCTCCTTTACGCTCGTATACGCCATAGCCGCTCCAAGACCACTCCAGATGCCCAGTAGATCGGTTTTGCTGATGCCTAAACTCGGCTGCACTATAAAAAGTATGCCGCCAAAGCCTAAAAAAACCGCAAACCAGCCGCGAGAGCCGAGTTTTTCGCCGAAAAATATCGTAGCCAAAACCGCCGTAAATATCGGACTGGTTTTTGAAAAAGTAAACGCCGCGCCTAAATTTATATGAGCGATATTATAAAAAAACGCAAATAGCGCAAGCGTACCGACTACGCCGCGAAATACGAGCAGCCATGGATGTCCGCCTTTTTGATGAAGCGGTTTTTTGTAGATGGCGTAGCAGATGATGAGCAGGCCTATAAAATTTCTAAAAAATACGATCTCGATTGAAGGCAGATACGCGCCTAAAGCCTTTGCAAACGCTCCGGTAACCGAGAAAAACAGGCAAGCTACCAGCATATAATAAACGCCTAAATGGCGCATCAAAAATCTATGAATCATAAATTTAACTTCTCTTTTTTAAAAAATCGGCTTTTATTGTAGTGCAAAACGGCTTAAATTTATAAACAATGTAAGCAAAAAATTTGTATAATCGGGATTTTAAGCGGCGAAGTCAGCCGCAAATTTAACGGGATTTTTAAGGGAAAATTTTGCAAAAGATAATTTTAGTCGGCAAGCCAAATGTCGGCAAAAGCTCGCTCTTTAACCGCCTAGCCGGCAGACGTATAGCTATCACCAGCGACGTTAGCGGTACGACGCGAGATACGAACAAAACGATTATAGAAATTTATGGCAAAAGCTGCGTTTTGATCGACAGCGGCGGGCTAGACGATAGCAGCGAACTCTTTAAAAACGTCAAGGCAAAAACCCTAGCCGAAGCTAAAAGCTCGGACGCCATAATCTTTATGGTTGACGGCAAAATGATGCCTAGCGACGAGGATAAAGCCCTATACTACGCGCTTTTAAAGCTAAATTTACCGACCGCGCTTGTAATCAACAAAATAGATAGCAAAAAAGACGAGCTGCGAAGCTACGAGTTTGCAAATTTCGGCGCAAAAACGAGCTTTGCTATTTCGGTCAGCCACAACGCGGGTATCGACGAGCTAGCGGACTGGATCTATAAACAGCTAAAAGACGAGATCAGACCCGACATGGGCGAAGATCTGGACGAGTTTTTAGAAAATTTCGGCGACGACGGCGAGGTAGTCAGGGAAATTTCAGCCCGCGAGGATTATGAACGCAAAAATATCCAAGTAGGCATCATCGGACGCGTAAACGTCGGCAAAAGCTCGCTTCTAAACGCGCTAGTAAAAGAATCTCGCGCGGTCGTGAGCGACATAGCCGGCACGACGATAGATCCGGTAAATGAGACTTTCGTCTATGAGGATAGGATTTTTGAGTTCGTTGATACAGCGGGCATCAGAAAGCGCGGCAAGATAGAAGGCATCGAAAGATACGCGCTAAACCGCACCCAGTCCGCGCTCGAGCTCGCCGACATCGCGCTTTTGGTGCTTGATAGCTCCGAACCGCTAACCGAGCTTGACGAGCGTATCGCGGGTCTAGCGGCTAAATTTGAGCTCGGCGTCATAATCGTGCTAAACAAATGGGACAAAAGCGAGGAAGATTTTGATAAATTTAGCCGAGAGATCAGGGATAAATTCAAATTTCTCGCCTACGCGCCGATCATCAGCGTTTCGGCTCTGGGCGGCAAAAGGGTGCATAAAATTTACCCGCTGATCTTAGAAGTTTATAAAAACTACACGCAAAAAATCCAAACCGCAAGGCTAAACGAAGCTATCGAAGAGGCGGTAAAAGCGCATCCTATACCGCGCGAAAAGGGCAAAAGCGTGAAAATTTACTACGCGGTGCAGTTTGGTTTCGCGCCGCCAAAGATCGCGCTCGTGATGAACCGTCCGCGCGCCCTGCACTTTAGCTACAAACGCTACCTAACGAACAAACTGCGCGAGAAATTCGAGCTATCCGGCACTCCAATCGTACTGATCCCGAAAAATCGCAGCGGCGGGGACGAGGAAAACGAGGGAAAAAGTGAGTAAAAATTTAGTTTTCATCGGCTTTATGGGCGTGGGCAAAGGCACGGTAGCAAGGCATATCGCAAAAAAAACGGGCAAGCTGTTTTTAGACACCGACGAGCTGATCGAAAGCGAGCAAAATTTAAAAGTCCGAGAAATTTTCGAGGCTAAGGGCGAGGGGTATTTTAGAAAATGCGAGGCAAAACTCGCTAAAAAGCTGGCCAAAAACGTAAAATCCTCGGTGATCGCGGCTGGCGGCGGCTTTGCAAAGGTTAAAGGCCTTAAAAAAATCGGCAAAATCATCTATCTAAAATCAAGTTTTGAGGCGATTTTAAAGCGAATAGATGAAAGCGGCGAAGCGCAGATGCACTACGCCAAACGCCCGCTTTTAAAAGATTTAAACGCGGCTAAAAAGCTTTTTAGCGAGAGAAAAAAGATGTATAAAAGAGTCGCCGATCTCATAATCGACGTCGAAGGCAAAGGGCTAGAGCAAGTCGCGAAAGAGATTTTAGAAAAAATAAAAAAGGATTAAGTAAAATTTGGGTTGAAATTTGAGCGTAAATTTTAAAATTTGCGGCTTTAAATTTCTATTTTTAAATTTGAGCGGTTTAAATTTAATGCGAAAGCGTTTAACCGTATCGGTGTGAAAATTCGGCGCGGTTCGTATCGCTGAAATTTGAGCGGTAAACGTCAAATTTTAAGTGAGCTAAAATTTGAGTTCAAATTTGACGAATTGCAAAATTTAGCGCAAAAAAGACAGATAAAAATTTTTAAATTTGCAGATTGTAAAATTTAATAAGCGGCAATATTGTCAAATGGCCGTGCAAATTTTATAAAAAACAAAAATAAGGCGCGATATTTTTTCGCTAGACGCGGCAGATTTTGCTTTGCGAATGAGGCGCACTTGTCGTGCGTCGCAGTGAAGCGAAGCAAAATCTAACTTCTGCTTGCAGCTACGGGGCGAAGCAGAGTAGAAAGTAAAGCGGAAAAAGATAAGCCGCAAAAAAGGATAAAATTTGAGAGTACTAACGGGTTTGCAACCAAGCGGAAAGCTACACCTAGGCAACTACTTCGCCTCGATCAAACAAATGGTTGAAGCGCAGGGGCAAAACGAGATGTTTATGTTTATCGCAAACTACCACGCCATGACCTCGGTCGCCGACGCGGGGAAGCTAAAACAAAACACCTATGAGGCGGCAAGCGCGTTTTTATCGCTGGGTATCGATCCGCAAAAGAGCGTATTTTGGGTGCAAAGCGACGTCAAAGAGGTTTTAGAGCTCTACTGGATACTGAGCCAATACACGCCTATGGGCCTGCTCGAGCGCGCACACAGCTACAAGGATAAGGTCGCAAAGGGCCTAACCTCGCATCACGGGCTTTTTAGCTATCCGGTTTTGATGGCGGCCGATATCCTACTATACGGTGCGCAGGTCGTACCCGTGGGTAAGGATCAAATCCAGCACGTCGAGATCGCGCGCGACATCGCGATCAAATTTAACAACGAGCACGGCAATATCTTCGTCTTGCCGGAATACAAAGTCGATGAAAACGTCGCTACCGTGCCAGGCACAGACGGCGCGAAAATGAGCAAAAGCTACGGAAACACGATAGATATTTTTGCCGGCGCAAAAGAGCTAAAAAAGCAAATTTCAAGCATCGTGACGACCTCGGAGCCGCTTGAAGCGCCTAAGCAGTGGCAAAACTGCAACGTCTACAATATCGCTAAATTATTCCTGGACGAGGACGGACAAAAAGCACTGCAAGCGCGGTATGAGCGAGGTGGCGAAGGACACGGGCACTTCAAGATATACCTAAACGAGCTGGTTTGGGACTATTTTGCGGACGCGAGGGGCAAATTTGATTATTATCTAAATCACGCTGGCGAAGTGGGTGAAATTTTAAACGAAGGCGCGAAAAAAGCACGAGCCGTCGCAGCGCCGATAATGGAAAAAATACGCGCCGTAACAGGCATATACAAATAAATTTTAAAGGAAAAAAATGCAAGCAATCTACCCTTACGCGCAGCTTATTCACCTAATCTGCGCTATCATTTTCGTCGGATTTTTATTTTTCGACGTGATTATTTTTTCAAGAGCTAAAGCCAAACTGCCCGCAGAAATAGCGCAAAAAGCGCAACAAGCCATCTCAAGCGTCGCGATAAAAATCATGCCGCTTTGCGTGCTGCTTTTAGTGCTAACGGGCGGCATGATGATGAGTAGCTGGGTCGGCTCGAAAGCAGGCGGATATTTTGGGTCGAATTTACAAATCGTCTTTATGATAAAGGTTATCTTGGCGCTGCTGATATTTGCGGCCGTAGCGACCAATCTCACATGTAAATTTATACTAAAACGTCCTAGTCCGCTAGGCAATATCCACCCGTTTGCGTTTACGGCGGCGGCGATCATCGTGATATTTGCTAAAGTTATGTTTATGGTGTAAAGGATAAAAATGATAAATCTAAAACTACTCGACACTCGCTACGACGAGTTCGTAAAAAAATTGCAAGGAAAAAACGTAAAGCCCGAGGTTTTAAACGAGCTTTTGACGACGTTTAACGAGCTAAAAGCCAAACGCCAAGCGCTAGAAAATTTCCAAGCGATCCAAAACGCTAAGAGTAAGGAGCTAGGCATAAGGGCTAGAAACGGCGAGAATACCGACGAGCTAAAAAACGAGCTAAATTTAAACAAAACGGCGATGGGCGATGCTGCCGATATCGTGCGCGCATACGAGGAAAAACTAGAAAATATCGCAAGCTGCGTGCCTAATATCACCGACGACGACGTGCCGTTTGGCGCCGACGAGGATGGCAACGTCTGCGTAAAAACGGTGCTGGAACCGACAAAATTTGGCTTCGCGCCCAAAGAGCACTACGAGCTTGGCGAGAGTTTAGGCTGGCTTGATTTTGAGCGCGGAGTTAAGCTTTCGGGCTCGCGCTTTTGCGTGCTAAAGGGTATGGGAGCAAGGCTTAGCAGAGCGCTGGTTAACTACATGATAGACTTTAACAACGCGCGCGGCTTCGAGCTGGTTAACGTGCCGTTTTTGGTTAGCTCAAATACGCTTTACGGCACCGGACAACTGCCTAAATTTGAAGAAGATCTTTACAAAGTGCGCGACGAGGATTTGTACCTGATACCCACTAGCGAGGTGCCGGTGACGAATCTTTACAACGACGAAATTTTGCCCGTAGAGAGCTTGCCGATAAAGATGACTTGTTACTCGGCGTGCTTCCGCAAAGAAGCGGGCTCCGCCGGACGCGACACGCGCGGCATGATACGCCAACATCAGTTTGAAAAGGTCGAGCTCGTAGCTATCACGACTCCCGAGCAAAGCGCGCAGATGCTAGACGAGATGGTAGCGTGCGCCAGCGACTTGCTAACTAGCCTTGGGCTGCCGCACCGCCACATGCTGCTTTGCAGCGGCGATCTGGGCTTTAGCGCGGCAAAGACGATAGACCTCGAGGTCTGGCTGCCTGGACAAAACAAATACCGCGAGATAAGCTCGGTATCAAATACCCGCGATTTCCAAGCGCGCAGAGCTAAAATCCGCTACAAAGACGGCAAGAAAAACGCTCTGGTAAACACCCTAAACGGCTCGAGCCTAGCCGTAGGCAGAACGCTAATAGCGATAATGGAAAACTACCAAAAAGCAGACGGCAGCATCGAAATCCCCGAAGTTCTTAAAAGGTATATGTAGTGGCGCAAAACGACGACGAAAACGTAGTAATCCTTGAAGATATAGACGAAGAGCAAAGCCCCGAGACAAGCTCCTTAGACGAACCGGATAATAGCCAAGAAGAAGGCTTAGTCTCGCTTGACGAGCTAGAACCCGTCGTCCAAGAAGAGCCGCCGCAAGAGGCGCAAGAAGAGACTAAAAAAAGCAAGAAAAAGCTTTTTATCATCGTCGGGGCGGTAGGCGCGCTCGTCACCATCATAGCCGTAGTTTTGTTTTTCGTTTTTAGGGGCGAAAAAAAGCCGCCCATAGACGAAAAACAGATCGTAAAAGATATCGAGGAGCGCTACGAGTCGCAAAAATTCGGCAGTTCAAAGATCGACGACATGATCGCTAAGGCAAATTTGCTCTACGAAAAGGGCAATAAATTTGAAGCGCTGAAAATCTACGAAAACATCGCCGTCTACAACCAAAGCCTATCAAACTACAATCTTGGCGTCTCGCAGATGAGGCAAGGTAAATTCGAAGACGCGCTAGAAAGCTTTAAAAAAGCGATCGCAAACGACGAAAACGTTGCCGTTAGCGCCATAAACGCCGCGGTTAGCTCGCTAGAACTAAAAAACGAGCAAAATTTTAACTATTATATAAATCTCGCTAATTCGTTTTTGTATAAGGAGGCAGACTCTCCGCTATACAACTACTACTACGCGCTAATAAACTACTATAAAGGCCAGTACGTCGAGGCTCTAGCGGCTCTCTCGCACGCCGAAAACGGCTACTATAAAGACCGCTACGACTACCTCTCGGCTAAAATTTTAAGCTTTATCGGCGACGATGCCGAAGCGATAAAAAAACTAGAAGCGCAAAAGGAATTTGACGCAGACCTGGCGCTTGGCATGCTTTACGCAAGACTAGGGCAGTATGAAAAGGCCAGAAATAAGCTAAATTTAGCGCTGAACAAGGGCGGCGACTCAAATAAAATAAACTCGATGATAGCCATCATAAACCTAAAAGACGGTAAATTTGAGGCCGCGACAAACGAAATAAAGGCCGTATTTCACGAG
>NZ_CAUQHQ010000056.1:0-14254 GCF_963517995.1 uncultured Campylobacter sp. | reverse complement strand
ATTTGGTTGATTACTTTCCCTATATTTATTTTCATTTTTTTAATATTCAAAAGTTTCGTTCTCGTATTCCCATTCCGTAACTTTTAAATATCCGTATCCTACTACCCACGTTGCTAATATATCGCCGTTTTCTAGTAGTAGAAAGTGGTCTATACTTCCATTTCCTGCTGGTTGTTTATTCCCTCGGAATGTGTGTGATATATAGTATTTTTCGCTATTTGTTTTTGATGATATAGTTTTATATATTCTTTTTGTTTTTCCCGTATTTATATCGTATTCGTCCCACGCTACTGCGTCTCCGTCGCTTATATAGTGGTGCCTTCTTAGCTGGCTATTATAATATCTTACGAAATATTCCCCTTTTTTATCTTTGCTTTTTCTGTGTTTATCTGTTACTCTTACATTGTATGAGCCGCTCACTATGTTTTCCATTTTTTTCTCCTTTGTTTTTTTGGATTATGTGTCATAATCCTTTTTATTTATGTTAAAATTATAGCATAATGACACTTATATCTAACTTAAAATTATATCATTATCCTATTTTTATTTGACTTTATTTTATCATTATGCTATTATTCTATTATTTTTAAGGAGTTTTTGTGGATAAAAATGAGTTTCAGGAATTGTTATCAAAAACGGGCTTAAATAAACGCGAGCTTGCGGAGCTGGTCGGTATTCCCTACGCTACCGTCAACGGTTGGGGGTCAAAGGTTCCGTATCCGCCTTATGCTCGCTTTTTGCTTGAGGCGGTTATCAAAATTCAAACTTTGGAAAAAGTCGTTAAAGCCGTCGAGCCGATTTTAAAGGATAAGATTTAGCCTTTTTTTTCTTTCCCCGCCAAGCTTCAGGCGCTCTGCGCCGTCGGAGCTTGGCGATCTTTTCCCCTGCTTTTCTCTTTCCTTTTTGGCTTTTTTCCTCTCTCCGTTGCTTCTTAGCTTTCCCTTTCGGACTTTTTTTATCTTAAAACCGGGGCATCTTTCCATCCCTAGATGCCGCTTGCACGAGCTACCCGCAAAGCGACTTTAGCTTTTTCGTTCGTGGCTTGTATTCCTTAAACTTTAGTCTATCGTGGATTAAACTGCTGAGCGGCGTCGCTTTGGCTCGTGCTAGCGTAAATCTCGGACTGCTTAGACTTGCTTGCTCTTTCGTTCAAACCTTGATTTCTTGGTCTTTCCCGTGAATGATAAAGCAAGTTTGTATTATGTTTGATAGTATTTCATCGTTTATGCGGCATAAAGCAAAAAATAAAACTCAAGGAGTGAAGAGAATGCTAAGGCAAACAATCAAGGGTTTAAAAACCTTAAACGTTTCTGCTATCGGTGCGACTGATGGCGACACTACGGCGTTAATCGGCATAATGGCTGGTAAGGTAGAAAAATTTAAAAACGTTGGCGAGGGTGGCACGGCTGTAGCCGCAATTCCTAATCCTCTAAATAAAAAAAGTATAGTTGTGGGTAAAAAGGACGCTACGGGTAGACTTTCAACAATGTTTAGCGTTCCGCACGTCAAGGCCTCTAAGACCTTTAAAGACTTGCTAGCGGACATAAAAGGTAAGTTTGACTGTGACTACGTCCTAACCACAAAATGCGAATACGCTAAACTAAAATTTGACGCATAAGAAAGAGAGGTATAAAAATGGCTAAATCACTAATAAGAAATACGCTAGGCAGTCGCACGTTTGGCTTCGCAGTTCCTGCTGACGGAGCTACGGCGAAAACGTTCGCAGATAATAACCTAGACGGCAAATATGTCGTATATGAGGTTGAAAGCACTTCGGGCAACGATGTCGTTACTGACCTTTGGGATGTAACAGTTACGGGAAAATCCGCTACTACAAAAGGCAAACATACGTTCCAATTTTATGCGGATTTTAGCAAAACCGAGGACGAGATACGCACTGCGCTTCTAAACAAAACCTTTAACGGGGTTAAGTTTGAAGAAGTGTTTATCACTAATATGACCCCCGTAACTATTGCGTAAGAAATGCAAGCAAGCTTCATAGTTGAATATATCGAGCCGTTGATAACTTTAACGGCTCTATTCTTTACTATAATAAATTGGATAATCTCGCAAAGGCTTAACGCCTTTAATCAAAAATTATCTTTATTTGAAAAATCTTTCAGTGAAGATATATCAAATCTCGAAAAGAAAATTGACAAAATTTACGATTTATTCCTCAATCAAAACGTAAGGCTACACAGATGACGCTCGGACAAAATCAAGAAAAATTTACTCAAGACTTAGCAAAATTGCTAAACCACTTAATCGACAATGGCTATGCCGTAAGAATAGGCGAAGTTGAGCGCACGCAGGCACAGCAAGAAATCTATATCAAAGAGGGCAAGTCAAAAACAAATAACTCAATGCACCTCAAAAGATGTGCCGCCGATCTACACGTCTTTAAAAACGGCGAGTGGCTGCAAAGCAAAACCCAGCTTCAAAGCATTGGCGACTATTGGGAAAGCTTAGATCAAAGCAACCGTTGGGGCGGTAACTTCAAAAGCTTTATAGATACGCCTCACTTTGAGAGGCAATGCTAACAAAAAAATAAAAAAAATAAAACATTAACCTAAGCCCGATATAATCGGGTTTTTCAAAACTTCATAAACTCTATTATCAAAATGACCCCTTGACAAAAGTCTTAAAATCTTTGTCAAGCGGCGGCAAATCTAAAAAATAAAAATACGGTTACGCCTTTGCAACCAAATTTAAGCTCGAATTTGGGCGCTTTACAGGATTAAATTTTTAAAATGACTGGCTGTGGACGCAAAATTTCAAGCTGAGATGAAAGAGCTGGACGAGAAATTTGCCGCAATCTCTTAGGACGCAAAAAGTTGGTACGATAAGCATAGGTTTATCAGACGGGCGATTATGACGTATCGGTCGTTGACGTTTGTCGTTTTTTTATCTTTTTGCGATTTTGGTGCCGTATGTGAAATCATTTTTTGTAAATAGCGACATAGAATTGCCGCCTGAATTTTTAGCTATATTCGGGGCGCTATGATGATAGTTGCGCCTATTTTTTGGGCGTTTTATGTTTTAAGGCGAGATCAAACCAAGCGATACAGCTATCTTTTTGTGAGGGATCAGTGGGATAGCTTCCTGGCTTTTAGGATAGAAAATTTTGCCAGCATAGTTTTGATTTTATATCCGATTTTGCTTATTATCGGGTCGTTTTTCCCAGGTGGCAGTAGCGGATATGGCATTTATGCGTTTTATACGGCCTTGTCGTGGCTCCGATTTGCTTGCTTGTTTTTGCCGTATGCTACTCTTTGAACATAAGCTCATATGAGCCCGCACCCGAAGATGCAGATCTGCGCAGGGAGTCCGGTCTAGCTCAAAGCGCGAAGTCTGCTAAGGAAAGACTCTGCGAGCTAAACGACCTGGACGCGGAATTTGATCAAATACCTTGGCATCTAAAAAACCGTTACGACGTCCATAGGCTTATCAGGCGCGCTAGTATGGCATTTATCGGATTTACGCTCATGGTTTCGTGGTTTGCGGGCTTTATAGGAAACATCTTAGGAGTTGCATACCTTGCCGTGGTGCTGATTTTGCCGTATATTTTCACGAAAATTTACCTAAAAAGCTACCCTACGAAAAAATACAGCAAATTTTTTATAAAAAATCAGCGACTTTGCTTGGCGATTTTTACGGTTGAAAATTTAGCTAGCATTGCTTTAATCTTGTATCCGCTTGTGCTCATAATAGCGGCTCTAATCGCTAGAAATGACGAAAAGACGATGAGCTTGCTTTTGGGCGGTTCAAACGTATTATCGGCTTGTCTGGTTATTTTTGCGGCATGCTATCTGTTTAACCGAAGTACGTATATCCCAAAGGACGAGGCGTGATTAAATCAAAGCATGCTTGACGCGGTTTTTGCCGGGACGCGACAGGACTGTAATTCGGACGGATTTGTAAATTTAGCTCGCCTAAACCCGGTTTGGCAGGCAAGCCTAAATTTGACGAGACTTGCCATCCGCGCTAAAAAGCGTTAAATTTAACGCGACTAAAACCTGAAAGCGGGCTTTAAATTCGGGTCTAAATAAATTCAAATTCGACCGCGTAGCGGAACTTGGTTTTAAAGTATGTGTCAAATTTGAACAAGCTAGGGGCGTTATAGCTTTGACGAACGGTTTAAATTTAACGAATCAGCGGTTAAATTTGCATAGCAAATCGCTCAAATTTAGCCGACTCTATTTACGAAATTTAAAAAATCAGTCCCTCGTCGTCTTGTTTTATTAACATATCCTGGGCGTCGGGTTTAGGCACGGGCGAGATCTTCGTATAGATCTCCGCTAAGCCCTCGTGCGCGGTATGAAAGACGCCTTCTGGCTCGATGAAGGTTTTTTGTTTTAGCGGGTACTCCTTCATATAGCTTTCCATAAATTTCTTAAACACCGGAGCCGCCGTGCGTCCGCCGCCCTCGACCTTTCTCATCGGCGTATTATCGTCGTTGCCGTACCACACTAGCACCTCGACCTCGGGCGTAAATCCGCAAAACCACGCATCGACGTTATTATTCGTCGTACCCGTTTTACCCGCGACTTGCACGCCGTTTAGCCTGGCGTTTTGCCCGGTGCCGCGCTCTACGACCGTCCTCATCATATCGGTCATCAGATATGCCTGCTCGGGTTCCGTAACAAATACGCGTGCAGGCTCGAAAACGGCTTCTAAATTTTGATAGTTTATAATGCGTTTTATGAGGCTTGGCTCCACGATCTCGCCGCTGTTTGGAAACATCGAGTAAAATTTGGCAAACTCTAACGGCGAGATACCGAAGCTACCAAGCGCGATGGAGAGGTTTTTAGGGATGTTTTTAAAGCCCATCTCGGTTAGCTTTTTATAAGCCGTGTCAAGCCCGATCTCGTCGAGTAAATTTATCGTAGCGAGGTTGCGCGACTGGCGTAGAGCCTCTCGCAGCGTGATATAGCCCTGGAAGCCGCCGCTATAGTTTTTCGGTCGCCACTCGTACTGGCTGCCTTCGTTAAAAACCCTTGATATATCAGCAGCCTTGCTCATCGGCGAGTAGCCCATGTCTAGGGCGACCTGATAGATAAAGGGCTTAAAGCTGGAGCCCGGCTGGCGCATACTCTGCGTGGCGCGGTTGTAGCTGCTTTTGGCGTAGTCTACGCCGCCTACTAGTGCGAGGATCTCGCCCGTTTTAGGTAGCGTAACGACGATAGCGCCGTTTAGGATACTGGCGTTTGCATCTTTGTTGCGTTTTAGTATCTCGTTGTAGCCGTATTTTAGCGCCTCAGATGCCATATCTTGCACCTTTAAATCAACGCTGGTTTCGATGACGTAGCCGCCGGTTTTTATGTCCTCAAAGCGCTTTGAGGCCTCTTTTAGCACCTCGTCCACGATATACGGGGCTTTGTTTTGCGTGAGGGTGTCGTCAAAAACTACGGGCTGCTCGACTAGCGCGGCTTTGTACTCTGCGTCGCTGATCCAGCCTAGCGCGTTCATCCTTGCTATGACGTTATTTGCGCGGCTAAGCGATAGATCTAGGTGGCGGGTCGGGTCGTAGGTGCTAGGCGCTTTTGGCAAGCCCACTAGGATAGCGATCTCTTTTAGCGTGAGCTCGTCAAGCTCCTTTCTAAAGTATCCCTTCGCCGCGGTTTTTATGCCGTGATAGCCGTGTCCTAGATAGACGTGATTTAGATAGCGCTCTAAAATTTGTTCTTTGGTTAGCTCGTTTTCCAGTTTCATCGAGATGATCATCTCTTTTAGCTTACGAGTTAGCTTTTTTTCTCTGGTTAATACCATGTTTTTAACGAGCTGCTGCGTTAGCGTGCTAGCGCCCTCTACTAGTTTGCCCGCTTTTATGTCCTTAACGATAGCTCGCGTGATGGCCTCAGGGTTTACGCCGCCGTGTTCAAAAAAACTCGTATCCTCGATCGCTACTAGCGCCTCTATGACGCGCGGCGGGATGTCCTCGTACTTGACGTAGATTCTATTTTCGTCAAAGATATTTGCGATGAGTTCGCCGTTTCTATCGTAAATTTGAGTCGTGAGCTTTGGCTTAAAATCAATAATATTTGACGCATCAAAGGTAACTTGCGAGTAAAGATACGCAAACGCCGCGCTTAGCGAAACAAAGATAATAAACAAAATAGAAGCTAGAATTCTCATAAAAACGCCTTTAGAATTTTCATGTTTAGCCCCATTGCGGTGCTAGTTTCGCCGTTTTGGCTTAGGATGTATTTTTTGTTGAAATTTTCTATCGTCATGGCTCCTGCCTTGCCCCGCCAAATATCGCCCGATAGGTAGTTTTGCAAGTCGGCTTCGTCAAATTTAGCAAATTTATACTCGGCAAAGCTTACGTTAAAAAGCTCGAATTTCTCGCCTAAAAATATCATTGCGGTTACGATCCTAGCGGTATTTTTGCTTTGCATTTTTAGCATTTTAAAAGCTTCATTTTCGTCTTTTGCTTTGCCTAAAATTTTATCGTCGCATACGACGACGCTATCGGCGAAAACGACGTTTTTTACGCCGCTGTTTGCCTTTAAAAACTGCTCTTTTTTTGCTGCGACTATCTTTTGGACGTAAACGTGCGGCGGTAAATTTTTATCTACGCCGCCCTCGTCGTAGTTAAAGAAAATTTGCTCGAAATTTATTCCGCTTTGCTTTAAAATTTTTGCTCGCGTTTGCGAACTTGAGGCCAAAAAAATCATCAAAACTCCCTATATGCTATGCCAAGATACGTCGCTAGCAGCGCAAACGCGACGTTTAGCGGGATGAAATAATAAATCGTAACGATGAGATTCTCGTGAAGCTCGACGTATTCGCTATTTTTAAATGCTTTTACGGCCTTGTTTAGACGGTAAGTAACATAAATTATATTTAGAAGCAAAAAGCCGTAAAGAGCCCACTTCGTCGTTAAAACCGTGTCTAGCATAGGATCGGCGGTTTTTGCCGCGCTTTCCTTAGCCAGCATCGGGCCTGTCGCGCCTATGATTAAAATCGATCCGTAAACCGCGTATCCTAGGCGTTTCATCATCGAGATTATCGTCTCGTAGCTCTGCGCGTCGTTGCCTAAATTCTTCATAAAAAATTTAGCCATTAGTAAAAAATTCGCCTGAAATCCGATAAAAACGATAACCGCAAGGATATGGATGAAAGGCAAGGCGTTATCGATTCTTGCAAAAGCTATATTAAATTCAGGCATTTGCCCCCTTTGATTTTAAAATTTGTTTGTGTTAAATTTACCCTTGTCGGCGCCGAAATTTAACGACTTAATGCGCGGACAAAATTTTGAGCTCGCTTTAAAAGTTATTAACTTCGCACATCTTTGCTTTAAATTTAAGCCTAGAAATCAAACAAATTCGGTTTTTTATTTATCCGCTTTGAAACTCGCTTTAAGCCCCTTGAGATCAAATTTAGCCGGATTTTGGGTTAAATTTTACGACTATTTTTGAGCTCATTTTTAAACTTTAATTTAATAAAATTGACGCTACAAACCAGCCCGTTAAATTTACCGACTTTCGACTATTTTAATCTAGCCTAGTTAAAGGCAGCTCAAATTTGCTTTAAATTTTACGCCTCAAAACCGCGGTCAAATTTAAGCGATTTTCTTAAATTTGACCGACGCGAGATTATTTTTCAAGCCTCGTTTTAGCAAACTCTAACGCCTGCCTAACCGCATCCTCGATAGCTAGTACGTTTTTACCGCCTGCGGTTGCGAAATCATCCTTGCCGCCGCCGTTTCCGCCTAAAATTTGCGCCGTAAATTTGACCCATTCGCCCGCTTTTAAAGCCGCATTTTTCACGCCTGCGGCCAGAGCGATTTTGCCCTCTTCGTTTACTTGCACGAGCAGGATCGCCGCCTTTTCGTTCTCGTTTTTAAACTCGTCTATCGTGGCTTTTATATCGCCGCCGTCAAGCACCGCGACGCAAAGCTTTGTCTCGTTTACGTTCACCACCGCTAGCGCGTGCGCGTCTTTGGCTTGCTTGCTCTTGTCTTTTAGGCTTTTTATCTCGGCTTTTAGTTTTTTTACCGCATTCATCGGCTCGGCGCTTTTTAGCTCGGTTTTTAGCTCTTCGATCTCGCCGCGCCAGGCTTTTGCTAGATTTAGCGCGGCCTTAGAGCACACAGCCTCGATCCTACGCACGCCCGCGCTCACGCCGCCTTCTTTGGTGATGAAAAACGCACCGATTTGGCTTAAATTTGCCACGTGTGTACCGCCGCAAAGCTCCTTGCTAACCTCGCCGAAGCTTAGCACGCGCACCTTGTCGGCGTATTTTTCGCCAAATAGCGCGATCGCGCCGCTGTTTTTAGCGTCCTCTACGTCCATTATCTCCGTTTTTGCCGCGATGTTCTCGGCGATTGCGCTGTTTACGAAATTTTCGATCTTCGTTAGCTCCTCTGCCGTTACGGCCTTTGGATGCGAGAAGTCAAATCTGAGTCTGTTTGCCTCGACGCTAGATCCAGCCTGCGCGATATGCGTTCCCAGAACGCTTCTAAGCGCGGCATGGAGTAGATGCGTGGCGCTGTGGTGGCGTGCGATCTCGGCTCTTTGCTCGCTTACTTTTAGCTTCACGGAGTCGCCGACTTTAAGCTCTTTTTTAACCGCGACGTTTGATAAATTTAGTCCGAAAAACTTCTGCGTATCTAGCACGTCGGCCGCGCCTACGATCTCGCCGCTATCGCCCGCCTGGCCGCCGCTTTGGGCGTAAAAAGGCGTCACGTCAAACATCGCCCAGCCTTGTTCGCCGGATTTTAAAATTTGAGTTTCTTTAAAGTCCTCGTCAAGCAACGCTAAAACCTTGCTCGTGCGCTCAAGCTCCTCGTAGCCGCTAAATTTATTTTCGCCGAATTTCTCTAAAAGCGCCTTAAAATCGCCCTTTGCGCTCTTGTCGCCGCTGCCTTTCCAAGCAGCCTTAGCGCGCGCTTTTTGCTCGCTCATTAGCTCGTCAAATTTAGCTTCGTCTACTTTGAGTCCTTTTTCGCGTAGCATATCGGCCGTGAGATCTAGCGGAAATCCAAAAGTATCGTAAAGCTTAAACGCAGCCTCGCCGCTAAAAATATCTTTCGTGCGCGCTAGCTCGCTCTCAAAAAGCTCGAGTCCGCTTGCGATCGTGGCTAAAAATCTCTCTTCTTCGAGCCTGATTTGCTCTTTTACCGCCGCCTTTTTCTCGTTTAGGTAGGCGTAGTGGCCGCCCATTAGCTCGCAGACTTTATCGACGAGACGGTACATAAATGGCTCTTTTATACCTAGTAGATATCCGTGGCGTATCGCGCGGCGTAGAATACGGCGAAGCACGTAGCCGCGGCCCTCTTTGTCAAATGTAGTGCCCTGAGCCAGCAGGAAAGTCACCGAGCGGATGTGGTCGCTGATGACGCGGTAGCTAGCGCCGCTCTCATACGCGTACGGCTTGCCGCAAAGCGCGGCTACTTCGTTTATAAGCGGCATAAAAAGCGAGCTGTCGTAGTTGCTAAATTTGCCTTCCATTATCGCTGTGACGCGCTCAAGCCCCATGCCCGTGTCGATGCTAGGCTTTGGTAGCGGAGTTAGCTTGCCGTCGCTGCTGCGCTCGTATTGCATGAAAACTAGGTTCCAAATTTCAAGAAATCTGTCGCCGTCGCCGCCCATGTAGTCCTCAGGCGTGTTAAAGTGCTCGCCGCCTTGGTCGTAAAAGATCTCCGAGCACGGTCCGCACGGTCCCGTATCGCCCATCTGCCAGAAGTTATCGTGATCGCCGAATCTATAAATGCGCTCCTTTGCGATGTGTTGCTCCCATAGCGCAAACGCCTCGTCGTCGCTCTCGTGAACGGTGACGTATAGGCAGTCTTTTGGTAGTTTTAGTACCTGCGTCACAAACTCCCACGCATACGCGATCGCGTCTTTTTTAAAGTACTCGCCGAAGCTAAAATTTCCCAGCATCTCAAAAAACGTGTGGTGGCGCGCGGTGTAGCCGACGTTGTCTAGGTCGTTGTGCTTGCCGCCTGCGCGGATGCAGGTCTGACAGCTCGTGCGTATGGGCGGGGTAGGGCGCGGTACTTCGCCGGTGAAAATGCTCTTAAACGGCACCATGCCCGCGTTTGTAAAAAGTAGCGTAGCGTCGTTTGGCACTAGCGGCGCGGACGGGATGATCTCATGACCTTTGCTTGCGAAAAAATTTAAATAAGCCTCTCTAATATCCATCGTTTTTCCTGATTTAAAGTTTTAAAATAGGGCTGATTTTATCATAAATTTGATAAAACTTGTTTGAGGTTAAGCAATAAAAACGGTTGTAAAAAAGACTAAAAAATCTAAAAATAGGGCGCATTATCCGTTTAATTACCGTTTTTTACTATAATTATTTCAAAAACAATAAAATTTGGGATTAATATGAAGAAAAAAGTTGCGATTATAGGCTTTACGGGTAACGCCAAAATTTATTACAATGAGTTGCGTCGCTCGGAAAACTTCGAGCTGGTTGGAATATTTGACGGAGTGCAAAATCACGAAATTTGCACGCGCATACCGTTTTATAACAACATAAACGATCTTTTAAGCTCCGTTAAAATCGACGCCATAATCGTCACCGACACGCACAAGCACCTAAATTTAATACCAAAGTGCCTAAATTTTATAAAATTTATCATGCTTGATCCGTGGCTTTGCAAATCAGGCGAGATAAGAGAATTAAAATACTGCTTTAAGCCCCAAAATATCGGTGCTTACGTAGCTTTTACGGATAGGTTTAATCCCGTGATAGCCTCTATAAAAAAGGAGCTGGCTAAAGAAAGGGAAATTTTCTCGCTAAATATCTCGCGCGGGTTTAACAAAGGCGTAAATTTACAGCTGGAAATTTTACAAAACGTCGATTTAGCAAGGTTTGTAACGGGTAGCGAAGTGGTGTTTGGCAACAAAATCTCTATCCAAAATGAAGACAAAAGAAGCGAAACCGATGCGCTTTTTCAGCTTAAATTTAAAAATCAAACCTTAGCCAGCGTTCACAACTCGAAGCGATTTAAAGCCGAGCGATTTACGATCGAATTCGCCGCGAGTGGAGGCGTGTATTTCGGCGATATGTCGGGCCTTAAGCTAAACAAATATACTCTTGAGGGGCAACAAAATTTGAAAGTTTATGGCGACGTTTCGCCGGCTAAAGCATTGTTTGCAGAGTTTTACCAGGCTTGTTGCGGCGCAAAAAGCGATCTAAGCACGCTTGAAGATGCGCTAAAGGCTCAGGAGATTTGCGAATGAGGCTTATTTTGCTACTAAATATGGGCGGGCCAAACGACCTTAGCGAGGTTGAAGTCTTTTTAAAAAATATGTTTAACGACCCCTGTATTTTGGGGATAAAAAGCCAGCTCTTGCGTAAATTCGTTGCATTTGCGATAACAAAATCGCGCCTAAAAACCGCGCAAAATAACTACCGCCAAATCGGCGGCAAGTCGCCTATCTGCGAGCTTACGGCTAGGCTTTGCGGTAAAATTTCGCATTTTTTAAACGGCGACGAGACGGCGGCATTTGCGATGAATTATACGCCGCCTTTTGCAAAGGATGTTTTGGCCGAGTTTGCGCAGGCCTCGGAGATCGTCGTTTTTCCGCTATACCCGCATCACTCTATCACCACCGTGACATCAAGCCTAAACGACTTTAATAAGGCGTGCCGCGAGCTAAATTTACAAGCAAAAATAAAAATCGTCGAGCCGTTTTTTGCGGATGATAGATATAACGAAATCATCGCAGACTGTATCGAAAAAAGCGCGCGTAATCTAAATACGGATGATATAACGCTAGTATTTTCGGCGCACTCTTTGCCGCAAAAAATCATTGATGCAGGCGATATTTACGAGGAGCACGTCAAGCGGCACGTTCAAATCTTAACCGAAATTTTGGAAAAGAGAGGGGTTAAATTTAAGCAAACGATGCTGGCGTATCAGTCAAGACTAGGTCCCGTAAAATGGCTCGAACCCTCTCTAAACCAGGTATTAGCCGAGCTAAAAGATAAAAAAGCGCTCATCTATCCGATCTCGTTTTGTATCGATAACTCCGAAACCGTTTTTGAGCTATCAAAGGAATTTAAGCATATTGCAGACGAGCTAAAATTTGATTTTTACGACGTTGTAGACTGTCCAAACGATAATGAAAAATTTGCTAAATTTATCGCAGATAGAGCTAAGGAATAAAATTTGCTTGCGATAATGTATCTTTTATAAAGGATGCGAAATGACGATCGAAGAGCAAAAATTTATCCAAAAGATTTTGGCCGAGCTTGCGCAAAAAGTTGCTGAAAAGAGTGCAAAAGCGGCAAATGAGGGCGACTTTGAAAAGGAGCTTAAAAGAGCTGCAGAGCCGGTGAAAACCTCCAAAGAGCCAGATGTGGAGGGCTTTAAAAGGACTCTTGCCGAACTTGGCGCGGCTGGATATTTATCGCAGATGAACGAACAAAAAATCCAAGAAAAACTAAGAGCCAAAAAAGAGGAGCTGATGGAAGCTCTGGGGCTAAATACCGATATGAAAAAAAGCCTAAGAGACGAGCTTGAAGCCGTGTTAGACGAGCTTTTGACTAAATACGAAAAAGAGCTACGAGCTAGTTTGCAAAGCAATTCTTTGCTAGAAAAACAGCAAGCTTTGCAAAATAAAAATCCATCAATGCTAGGCTCTGCTCTGCTGGGAATCGTGTAAATTTTAACCTAAAAAATCGTAACCAGAAAGATTTTTAATTTTACTATTTTTCTATGAGGATGACTTCAATGTCCATATCGTACGCTTTTAAAATTTTACCTTTTAGAAAATGCCTATATTTCTTTTTAAAATTTTCAAGAAAATTAGAATTTTTTCAAATTTCAGCGGAATAAAAAAGAAAAAACGGAATAATTAGTTTTAAAAATATTCAAAAAAGGAGAACAAAATGAAAATTATGCAAATCATACTTCTATGTTTTGTTTTGCTAGGTTCTTTAAACGCCAAGACGAAAAAGAACTACACGGTAGACGAACTTAGTCGTAAGCTGTGCTACGCTGAACTCATAGAGTACATGAATGGATCAGGTAATTTTGTAAGGGTACCTGCTGGGGGAATTAGCCTACAAGTAGGAACTCCCATTAGAACTACGGTTGGCGTTATGTATGAAAATTCTGATCCCGATATCGTTGGGGCTACTGCAGACGTTAGGTATCAGAATTATAATATAACGTATGATAGCCCTAGGGAGTCAAGTAACGTAGGAGGCGGAGCTACCCCTAGAGGAACGGATAGATCGGTATGGAGCGGGTATCCTGCGTTTTCAAACTCGGGCTTTCAGCCTGGCTATGAAGGTATGGTTAACGATTCGGATCGTTATGAAAATGGCTTTTATCATAAAGCCGGTTTGTCCAGTGATCAATATAATAGTATGAGAATGGGGTTTTTAGGTAATAGGATTTTTTATAAAGAGCATTATGATAAGTTAAACTATGTATGGAAACCTAATGAATATAGCGTAGCGGCTAATTTTTATTTGGATTATCGTAAGGCAAAGGGGGCTTATTCTAGTAATATAAATGGAGTATATCCATCCCTTTCGCATCTTGGATGGAATATGCAATCTGATAAAATAAATTTGGTTACATACTCCGGAAAACTAAGAAAATGTAGAAACGCTCCAAGCTATAACATCACTCCGACTTGGGGCAATATCCCAAGCGGTAAATATAACTATATACAGTACATAAATACGGTCGGATATATGGTTTATGATAATGAAGGGTATTTTAGAGTAACTAATGTCAACTACAATCCATATAATCCAAGCGCACATCCGGATCAAAAACTTTATACTATAGTCGCCGGAAATAATAAGTTTAAGAACAGATTTAGAATAGTCCACTTCGATAAGTATGGTAACCCATCTGGTTATAATGGGCCAATATATGTCAGGGTGGGTTTTGGTAGCATATATGGAGACATGAATTCAAACAGTGCAAACACTATATATGATGCTTCTGGAAATTTGATACAGGAAAATACGCCTATTAATTTTAATGGCGTACACATGGATATTTTATTGGATACATCCAATCTCCCTATACTGCCACGGGGGCATACGTTTGTTATAGCAAAGCCGGGTACTAAATCCCAGTATGCTTCAGCGAACTCGGATACTTTTATCATAAGGCCAAGCGGCGTAAAAATGAAAATAGGCTTTAATCGTTCTGGATACGTAAAATCAAGGCCTACGGCCGGCGTTCCGGTAGGTAATTTTGATAATTACGGATACTACTCCATGCCGTATAATGAGTTTCGCGCTATACCGGTCGGCGTAGACGGTAAAGAGG
>NZ_CAUQHQ010000055.1:0-14286 GCF_963517995.1 uncultured Campylobacter sp. | reverse complement strand
ACAGTATGCCGATATCGGATTAACTAAAAATAACCTTATGGCAGGTTGGGGGAAAGCGAAGCTGAAGCTATAAGCGATTTAAAAAGTGCTTTTAAAGACGCATTGGCCCAAATGCTATCGGATAATGAAGAAATAATAGAGCCTAAGCTACTTAGCCATAAAACCAAAAGCTATACTATTACTATGAAAGAAAATATAATGCAAGAGATAGATGCCGCCGCAAAAGAGCTCGGCATTTCTCGTTCGGCATTCTTGGCTATTCCGGCTAAGAATTATATACGAGCGTTGCGATAATATACAAAAAGGAACTGATGCAGTGAGGTGAATACGTAGAATTTATAATATGGCTTCAAAAATAAAATACAAATTTGTATTTACATTTTAAATTTAGCTATGTTTCATAAAATTTAAGTTTAATAGAACTAAATTAATTTTTGACTATGGCTCTTGATGTATATAAAAACGTCATATAAATTTCTATAATACAATAAAGCTAACTATATTTTGGTATTAGAATCTCTCATAAAAGCGTCGATTTTATTATTAATACTTGTATTGTTTTTTATGTTTTCCTTATCTAGGCTATAGATTGAGTACATAAATGAAAGCGTGACCGCTATTATAGCTATCAGTATTGCAAGAGCTTTAGCTCCGCCAAAATTAAAATTATTCAGTATATTGTCGGGTTTAGAAGGAGTATAGGCTTTTTTAAATAAAGTATCTTCATCGCTACCTATCAAGGGGGCAATAGCCGATGCTATACTTTCACAAAGATATCCGATCTTTTCGTTACAATCATTCTCAAGGTCGTATTTGCCCCTATACCCAAGAGTTAAACAAGCATAAACGACCTCCAAAAGATCTTTGTTTTTTGCGGGGTTTTCAAACCATTTTTCCATTATACCAAAAAATTTATTTCCACCTAAATTTTCGTTAAATAGTCTAATAGTAAGAGTATTGTTTGCCCAAAAACTATTCATAAAGAGTTCATTTTTCATAAGGCTTTCGTCTATAAAGACGCAGACGCAGTATCTAAGCCTAGTAATATCGTCTTCATCATAAATTCTAAGACTAGCCAGTTTTGAGCTTATGCTAAGTATATCATTGGTTAATTTCTCTTTTAAACCAACCATTTGCTCTTGTGAAATATTTTGTATCTTTGACATTCTATTAGCTAGAAGCAAAAGCGGTAAGACATGATCTAGAGCCTGATTTGTCCCAAGCCCTTGGAGTCGACTTTCAAACAATATAGAAAATGAATTATCTTTACCTTGCACCTATCGGCCTTTAAAATTTTATAGTATAGCCCACATTTTTATATCCGGGTTAGTTATATTATTTGTGACATATATGCTGATAATATTCTCGCCTATAAAAGACTTGAATAGCTTGTCGTTTTTGTCTAGTCTATAATAAACATACCCGTTTAATCTTGGAAGAGTGGTTGGAATGATTGAAACCTGTTCGATATTAAGGCCGTTAAGCTGGGATGCCACTATATTTTTAATGCTAGATTGAGTATGAATCTTACACTGTTCTTTAAAATTCTTAAGTAAATAGTCGCTATTAACATTAGAGCTAATAGCCAAAAATAGCTCGCCTTTTTCAATAATACCAGCATTATCAAACATACAATCAAAAAAGCCGTGAGCATTTGATACAATGCGCGCCATGACATATTTTGGGGAGATGATTTTGGAAAACAATAGCCTTATATTGTTAATAAGTAGAGAAAAAGTAGTGCTTAGATCGTCATGTTTATAGGCTATAAAATCGCTAAAACTATCGTCGTTGCTCAAGGCGGTCAAATCGGCCTGAAAATCAACTAGCTTCTCATATAAAAATTCAGGATGAATTTTTTGCCTATTTGCTATAGATGCAAAGTTAAGACTCCATTTTTTTAGCATATTTAAGGTCAAATAAGTGGTAAAATCAAGAGTATTTTTTGACTGATCTATACCCTTAAATATGCCTAAAAAAGTCTGCTTATGTTGTCTTGTCGAATATATCATCTCATCGATAAATTGCCTTATAAACGGATGTTTGCTTATATCAAGGCAGGTCGGAATAAATTTATCGTCTAACTTTATTTGTTTACTTGAGCTAATATTTTGTATTTTACAAATCGGAATCTCTAGCTCATACGGGGTCTTGCTGCCCAAAACGCCTAAACTGGTTTTAAGACTAGCAAGAACGATGCTTTCTTTATCCTGATCAAAGGCCGATCCCAGTAGATACTCTTCTTCGTCGCTCAAATCATTTAGCACATCGACACTAGCATCATCATGAACTTTGGAGCTAATAAGGGCTCTGGTTGCTTTAAATTTAGAGCTTGTTATGCTATTTTGCAAGCTGACGTCGACTACTAAATTGCTCATAGGTATTTTCAAAACTATTATAGACGAGGATAATGAATCAAACTCTACTTCTAGGGGTTCTGGTAGTTCATCCTCATCCGGGGCGTTAAATACGGATCCGTCTTGAACGATGGCAGAAATACTTCTTAGTCCTATTTTCCCTTGCTCTAGTAGCTCGCTTGAAATTTGAATATCCAAAATACCATAAAGGTTGGAAAAAGAAGATATAGTTTTTAAATTTATATTTCTCTCAAGATACCTTTCTTGCTGCTCAAAGTGGATCTTATCGACGCTCATTCCGTTATACCAAATGACCTTTAAATTTTCAGCCATATCTACACAAGCTTTCGTTTATTCTTTTACTACTAAGGATTTTGCGCCCAGAGCTTTTATATCCTTGTCCGATATGCTAAATATTAAATAATCCTCTTTTATATCTGAAGTCTTTTTGAACTCCTTTATTTTAGTTTTTCCTTGATCGGCATAAAGTACCAATACGCCTACATAAGGAACATTTTCTTTGTCTATTTTCACGATAGATGCATTGGCATTTGGTTGAATTTGAAGCTTAATGGAATCAATCTTATCTTTTCCTAGTACTTCGTTTTCTTTTGCAATAAGATCCATCTCGGTAGCCTCTTCAAACTTCTTAATATCGCTTAACTGATAAACTATAACGGTTATTGGAACATTATCGCCGCGATTATTTAAGTTTGAGTTAGGCATATTGTTTATGCCGACTTGTATCTGGCCGCAACCTACCATAAATATCATAAAAATAGTTGATAAAAGCGCTTTTTTAAACACGATTAATAACCTTGAGTAGTATATTTGTACAAGTATATCAAAGTAAATTTAAAATACTATTAAGGTAAATAATTTTATGATTTTCACTAATAATAGCTATCAGATTTTAAATATATAGGGGTTTTAAATGCAGTTATGTTATGAGTTGAATAAAGATTTTTCCAATGATGCTTTTTTGGATGAGTTGCAAGACGAGATGTCTAAATACAAAACACTGGCTCACGAAACCATAAAATGGGATAGGGTTTTTGACTGTTCTTATCAAATTTTACAATCATTCTCTCTCGATACGAAATTTTTTAGCTTTTTGTGCATAGCGGCTACGAATATAAATTCCCCCAAAAACTATGAAATTCTGAAAGACGTTTTAGAATTTTTTTTAGAAGCACTTAAAGATGATCCGCAAAGGCTTGGCCAAACGGAAAAACTACTAGCTATAAAAAGAAAAATTTTTATTAATTCATTGGACGGTTTTATAGAAGAATTGAATAAACAAAATTTGAATTGTCCTCAAAATTTTGTAGACTCCATAGTCTTTTTGCTAAACGAACTAGAAAAAATTATAGATCATAAATTTGTAAATATCGATATCTCGGCTTACGCGTCAAAGCAATCCGAATCTGAAAATGTACAACCGTCGCATACGCAAATCGCCAACCAGCCTCAAAGTAATACGCACGCTACGATTTCTTTGAATTTTGCAACTCATACGGATATTAAAGCCATCAATGATAGGGAATATAGAGACTTTTTTGTAAATCTATCGCTTGAGCTTCTTAAGGACGACTTACAAAACATCAATGCATATGCTATTTTTATGCAAGCGCTATGGGGCAGAATTAAGGCTTTGCCTACAAACAGCGATTTTATCTCGCCAGTTAGATATCCTGATCAAAATTTAATTATAAACATTAAAAATATAGAATCGCTGAATTTAGAAAATTTAATACTTTTTATAAGAAATTTGGTCCTAAATCCTTTTTGGATAGAGGGCTTAATGATATTTTGTAAATTTTTAAGAAAAAATAATCTATTTTTCATAGAAAATTACATATCAGAACAAACTGCCGTATTTTTAAACAACCATATAGATATACGAAAATTAAAATTTCAAAACTCTGAAGATATGTGTTCTAAGGAAACTTTTGATTTTTTCATGAGCCAAAAAAATACTAAGCAAAAAAATGCTCCCGACAAAAATATCAATGATTTAGATATCAATGAAATTTTAATAGACATAAACGCCAAAAATACAACCAACAACTCCAGAGAAAATTTAAACTCTATGCTTTTAATGGCGAGCGCCTTTTCCGACAAAGGCATGAAAAGTAACGCAAAAACCATATACGCTCAAATAGTAAATTTTATAGAAAATACCGAACTAAAAGAGTATCTTTACGATATATACGAAGAAGCTAAATCATTTTAAGACTATAAACCGATAAAAATACTTAAATAGTATTTAATATTTTTTTAAATATAATTTAGAGACTAATTTTAAATTCAAACGAAGGACACAATATGGCCGAGAATTCCGTCGCACCTAAGGAGCGTATAAATATAACGTATAAAACCAAAACGAATAACCAAGAGGCCGATGTAGAGCTGCCGCTTAAGCTTATGGTTATGGCAAACCTGACCGGCCATAACGACACTCCGCTTGAAGAGCGAGAGGTAGTGTCCATAAATAAAATCAATTTCGACCAAGTAATGCAAAAAATGGATATAAAAACAAATTTTGCCGTAGAGAACAAGTTGGGCTTGGGCTCAGATGAGATCAACGTAGAGCTTAAAATATCAAATATGAAAGACTTCTCTCCGGATAACATAGCAAAACAAATTCCTGAAATAAATCAACTCCTGGAGTTAAGAAAAGCGCTGGTGTCGCTAAAAGGTCCGATGGGAAATATTCCAGATTTCAGAAAAGCGGTTTTAGATGCATTAAAAGACAAGAAAACAAAACAAGAGCTTCTTTTGGAAATAAAAGACTCCAAAGACGTAAAATAAGGAAGTAAAAATGCAAGAAGTAAAAGTTAAAACGCCTATTATCGAAAGTATTATGGAAAAAAGCAAGTACTCCAAAGACGACGAAAGCTACAGTATAGTAAAAAAAGGCGTAGCGGAATTTATCTCAAATATAGTAACGTCCCAAAACCCGGAAGAGAAGATAAATAAACTTGCCCTTGATGAAATGATATCCCACATAGACGATCTTTTGTCAAAGCAAATGGACGAAGTGCTTCACAATAAAGATTTCCAAAAACTTGAGTCGACATGGAGGGGTATCCGATTCTTAGTAGAGAGAACAAATTTTAACGAAAATATCAAAATCGTCCTCTCCGATATAACCAAAGAAGAAGCTCTTGAGGATTTTGATTCAAATTTGGATATCACGCAAAGCGTAATGTATAAGCAGGTTTACTCCCATGAATACGGCCAGTTCGGCGGAGAGCCGATAGGGGCGATTATAGGCGATTACGAGCTTGACAAAACCAATACCGATATGACGTTTTTAAATAAAATGTCCTCCATCGCCGCTATGAGCCACTCTCCGTTTCTAACATCCTTATCCTCAAAATTCTTCGGCCTAGAAAACTATGCCGAGCTAGAAAATATAAAAGACATGAAAAGTATGCTTGAGGGTCCTCAATACACCAGATGGAGAACTTTTAGAGAAAACGAGGATGCAAAATACGTGGGCTTATTAGCAACCAGGTTTTTAACTCGTTCGCCTTATCTGCCGGAGGATAATCCTATAAAAAGTTTTAACTATAGAGAAAACGTAGAAGGCTCTCACGATCACTTGCTTTGGGGCAATTCAGCATATACGTTTGCCACAAGACTTACGGAGAGTTTTGCTGATTTTAGATGGTGCGGCAATATAATAGGTCCAAAGGGCGGCGGAGCGGTCAAGGATCTACCTACCTATCTTTATGAAAACTACGGTAGCGTGCAAGCAAAAATACCAACCGAAGTCTTGATAACGGATAGAAGGGAGTATGAACTTTCCGAAAACGGATTTATTACTCTTACTTTACGTAGAGACAGCAATAACGCCGCATTTTTTTCTGCAAATTCGGCTCTAAAACCTAAAATTTTCCCAAATACTCCAGAAGGAAAACAAGCTGAAACGAATTTTAGACTAGGCACGCAGCTACCTTATATATTTTTAATATCCCGCTTAGCTCACTATCTCAAAGTTTTACAGCGAGAGGAAATAGGTACATGGAAGGAAAGAGCAGATGTAGAGCGCGGTTTAAACGAGTGGCTAAGACAGTACATTTCCGATCAAGAAAATCCGCCTGCAGACGTAAGGAGTAGAAGACCGTTTAGAAGCGCTAAAATAAACGTAAACGATATTCCTGGCGAGCCTGGCTGGTATAAAATAGAGCTACTAGCTAGACCGCACTTTAAATTTATGGGTGCTAATTTTGAGCTATCGCTGGTCGGAAAACTAGATAAAGAATAAATTTGGGCGGACTATGTCATTAAGCGATAGGGTTTTACATACATTAAATGAAGAAAACGTAGACAATCCCTATCGCCAAGATATTTTAAACGATATAAAAGAAAATATAAGCATACTATTAAATTCCAAATTTGACGACTGTATAACCATACAAGGCTCAAGCCTGCCGGATATGTCTTTTTTAAACATTGATTCGCACGAACTCTGCCAGCTAATGGGAAAAGAAATATACAACCTCATTCAAAAATATGAAAATAGAATTAATATAGTCGCCATAAATTACGATGATTCATTAAAGCCGTGGCAATTAACTTTTAATATAAGATATACTAGGCAAAATGACGCCTTTAAGGAATTTGCCATAAAAGTAACTTTTCGCAACAATAGGTATTGCGAGGTTTTGTGATGAAAAAAAACGAAAACAACATATTGTATTTTCATAAAGAAATGGCCTATCTTCGTGAAATGAGAGAGCTTTTTATAGAAAAATTTCCAAAAGTAGCACCGTTTTTAAATACGGACAGCAAAGATCCCGATGTCGAAAGAATAATAGAAAACTTAGCCATACTTACATCTAAAATCCATCAAGAACTAGATGAAAATATACCGCTTATCGCTGAGTCGCTCGTAAATATCGTATCGCCAAACTACACCAACCCGATACCTTCGGTATGTATTCAAGAATTTTCTTTAAAAAGCGATAGCAAAAAAAATAGCGCAGTCATACCCAAAGGCTCAGTCGTAGTTTCCAGACCGATTAATGACGTAAAATGCAAATTTAAAACAGCATATGACGTATTTTTGTATCCTTTAAAGATAAATAAAACGTATCTAGACAATAACAAAAGCGATTATGTTTTAAAACTGGAATTAAGTATCACGAAAGATGAAATAAGTTTATCGGATATTGATTTAAACCGCATTGATTTATATCTAGGCAATGACGTATATATGTCTTCTACGCTAGTTATGTGGATGAAAACATACCTAAAAAAAATTATCGTATTTTGTTCCGATAGCGGAGAAACATTTAATCTTCCGGCTTCATCGCTCGAAGTATTAGGGCTTGACGATAAACTTCTTGATTATGAAGATTTCGGTTTTGAGGCATTTGCTCTTTTGCAGGAACTATTTTTTATGCCGTATAAATTTAATTTTATATCAATAAAAAATTTGGACATACTAAAATCTTCCGGCTCTAGAAATTTTACTATCGAATTTGTATTTGATAGAAGCCTTCCAAACGGCTATTTTCCAAGAGTTGAGCACTTTTCCTTATCTTCTACTCCGGCTATAAATTTATTCGATATGAGCGCAGAGCCTATATTAAATAACAACAATAAAAACGGTTATAGGATTTTTTTAGATAGGGCAAAGATTGATGCTTATGATATAGTTCAAGTAACCAAAGTAGTTGCGCATAGTAGCGATACTGGTAGAAGGGTGCTAAAAAACTACAAAAGTTTTGAACGATTTAATTTTTTTAACGGCGAAAATATAGACGATTTTTACTCTTTAGGCGATAAGTTGGACGGTAATTTAAATCCATACAAAGAGATTTCATTTTTTTCAAGTTCTCAAAAAGATCAAACGGTAACGGTAGAAACGCTATGCTGCAATGGAAATTTACCCTCAAAGCTTAAGATATCGGAAATAAACGAATTCCCTACTCGCCCTGAAATTAATACAAGAAATATTACAGTCCCCACATCTATGCAAAAGGTTGCGATAGACGGAAATTTACTTTGGCGACTCGTATCCATATTATCTTTTAGTTATCAAACCATACTCGAAAAAAAATCATTCTTAGCCGTATTGGACGCCTTTTCATTCGGCGATAGTTTAGTATCTAAAATTCTGGCAAGCTCGCTACAAGACATAAAGACCAAATCCATTTATAGAATAGACGGGCGTATGACGAAAAAAGGCACATTGTGTATATTTTATATGGATGAAAGTAAATTTTATAGCATAGGCGAAGTTTATATCGCGGGGCTGGTTTTATCTAAATTTCTAGCTAGCTTTGCCTCTATAAATTCATTCTGCGAGCTAAAAGTAAAATGTACCCAAAGTAAAATAACGATAGACTATCCGCTTCATAGCGGCAATAAAGCGCTACTGTGAAATTAACCGGACAAACTTCTTTTTATAGACTTATCAAAAAAGCCTTAAACGACTACGACAAAAACGATATCGTTTTAAGAAATAGCTCAAAACTAGGTCATCCCAATAAAGAAATAGAATATGTTAGGCCAAACAATGAAGAAAAGAAAAATTTTCTAGAAATAATGGTAAATTTTATGGGGCTATATGGCAGCTCTTCACAGCTACCAAGCTATATGCTAGATAAATTTTCAAGAAGCGATAACGAAAACTGGAAATTATTTTTTGACTTTTTTAATAATTATTTGCTATGGATATTTTTTGAGAGCGTATCCATGCAAAATTATCCCAAATCTTTTAAGAAAGATTTTAGCGATAGAATTTCAACTATATTATTTAATATTTTAGGCATAGACGACAAAGAGGTGGCCAGGTCTTATCTACCGTTTGCGCCGCTACTACTAAGCTTAAGGAGACCGAAACTACAAATACAAAGGGTATTAGAATATAACTTTAATCTTAAAAATAAACTTTTTATATTGGAAAATATCCCGCATCAAGTAGTTATAGAGCCAAAGCAACGAAGCTATCTAGGTAAACTAAACAACCGCTTAAGTAAAAATTTTATACTGGGCAAGAAAGCGCTGGACTATCAAAGTAAAATGGCTATTTATATAAAGGGCATAAATTACGACGAAGCCATTAAATACTTTCCAAAGGGGCAAAAATACGACAAGTTAAAACAAAGCGTGATTTTTCTTACAAATAACGAATTTGCCGTGGATTTATACATAAACATAAAATATTCCCCAAAAATGAATCTTAAGCTAGGGGACGACTCTCATAGCAAATTAGGCTACGGCTCCATAATAGGAAAAGATAAAAAAGGCTCTTATTTGATGTTTTTTAGGCTATACTCCTGATATTTCATAAATCCAAATTAAGCATTCGTTTTAATTTTTAAGAAGTTGTGATATAATCAAACAATTATTTAATCAAATCTTGGATCGGTGGTAAAGTTGTCTCTCTCGTTCATATCTAGAATTCTTAGCATTTTTAAAATAAAAGGCGTCTCTATTTTTATATCGCTTATTGCGATTAGCGTTCTGTTTTGGCGGTATAGCCCCGATATTGCTTTTAGCGATGTTTATATTTTTGCAAACACGTCATATAGGGTAATAGCCCTTTGCATTTTTTGGCTAATTGCATTCGTTATTTTTGCTTTGCGCGCAACGATAAAATTTTTCTCTTCTATAAAAGACGATAAAAGGCAGCAAATAAAAGAGATAAAAAAGGAATCAAACGAGTCCGTAAATAAAGCTAAAAGAAATTTTTTTATATCCGTAAAAGAAGCAAAAAATACTTGGAAAAACGATATAAAATTTAAAAAAATACCGCTTGTTATGATAATAGGAAATGAAAGAGCCGGCAAAAGCGCTTTCATTAATTATTCTAATATAGAATACCCGCTTGGAGATAGCCTTGATACATACAAAAAAATACATCAAAGCACGACTAATTTTAATCTTTACATATCAAAGAGCGGAGCCCTTATAGATACACAAGGTATTCATTTTTCGCAAGAGGCTTTATTTAATCCCTCTTCAACGGACGAGCTTCCCGAGGATGACGTAGAAAAAAACAAAGACTTTCTCATAAAAAAGAACATATGGAAAGAGTTTTTAAATTTCTTAAATAAAAATATTTTTCACTCTAAGTTAGGCGGCGCTATTTTAATAGTGGATACTCAACAGTTTTTAGAAAATCCCAAAGAGTACTCAAATGATCTAATAAGATACCTGGTAAAAAGAGTAAACGACTGCGAAAATAGCTTGAAAATAAAATTTCCTATTTATGTGGTATTTAGCAAACTCGACCTAGTCGAGGGCATGGGTGATTATTTTAAGCTTTTTAAAGACGATGTCGCAAATAAAGCTTTTGGACTCAGCTTGCCAAATAGCTTTAATAAAGACGAGCTAGATAATGATTTTAAAGAGCTAAGCCATTCGCTACTTTACAACATAATGAGTAAAAACTCGCTTTCCCACTCCCTCGAGGACAAAAAACGCTCTTATTTATTCTTAAAACAACTAGACAATCTGTTTGCGCTCGTAAGCGACTTTGCCTTAAAATTAAAAGACGAAAATTCATTAAAAAATAGTTCGCCGATCAAAGGCGTTTACTTTGTTAGCGCATTTCAAGAAAACGTGCCTATAAACTATCTAGTAAATACGGTGTGCGATAGATACGGTGTGAAAAAGCCGTTAGTTAGAGCCTTTAATAACTATAGCAAGCAAAGCTATTTTGTTAAATCACTACTAAAAGATATTGTTTTTAAAGGTCACCTGGTAAACCCTAATTTAAATACAAGCCTAAGAGCAAAAATTTTAAATTACGCATTAATAGTTTTCATTTGTACCGCCGCTTACTTTGCGTGTAGCCATTTTTTAAAGCTAAAATCGGCAAAAGAGCTAGAGGCGCAGAATGCTATGCTTTCGGTATCCACGCTACTTGACGGCCAAAGATACAAAGACTATACCCCTACTCAAAAGATAGAATTATTACGCAATCTAAAAGATATCTTAAAAATATACCCTAGACTATTTTCGGGGGATACTAAATTTGAATATCCGCTTTTGGATATATCCTACAAAGGTTTTAAGTCCGCCAAAGACTTGTATACGGAGCTAACGATAGATTTTCTTAAAAATACCATTCTTGTCGAGATGGAAAATATGTTAGAGACCGAGACAAACCCGGACAATCTCATAAAAGCCTTTTATATGTACCAATCGTTGTTTGATAAAGATTTTATAAATGCTAATTTGTTTAAAATTTGGATCAAGACAAATTGGGCTAAATTTGAAAAATACAACGTAAATCAAGAGGATTTTTTATCGCACGTCGATAGCGTATTAAATGCTGATTTAAAAGACATACCTCAAAATTTAAAATCCATCAAAGCAGCCGACGACAAACTTGCAAAAGTAGAAAGATTGGAAAGGCTATATTCTCTTTTGGAATTTATATCTTATAAAAATGAAAAAGAATTTTACGATATAAAAAAAGAAATTTCCGGAATTAACGGCGTTATAGAAAATAGCAACGCCTTCGAGCCGTTTAATAAAATTTATACGAAAGAGGGCATGAGGCAGTTCTTATCAAATCTAAGCTCCTACATAGACGACTCGGCGAATATCGAAAAATGGCTATTTCAAAACAAACAAGCAAGCGGACTTGATGCAAACGAAGATAAATCGGCTCTGCGCTTAGGCATAGCTAGGCTGTATTTACAAAAATACCGCTCCAGATGGATGACCGTGATAAGCGGCATAACGCCTAAAAAATTTAACTCCAGAAAAGAGACTTTAGATGAACTAGAGATATTATCGAAAGTTAAAAATCCGGTAAATTCGCTTGTAGATACGCTAAATGCAAATACTATTCTAACCGACGAAGCTTTCTTAAAATACATATACAGTCTTGGCTATCCTTCTACCGAGATTAGAAAATTATTTTCAAATTTTAGCTCTGATTTTAGCCCGTACCATATGCTAAACGATAGCTCGAAAGAAAACGGCATACTAAATACCATAAGCGACGATGTATCTAAAATCCATAAAAAAATCCTCGACTTTAACTATGAGATGTTACAAAGCGAAAACGACAAAATAACTTACGTAATAGGCGGCGTCAAAAATGAAAACGACCCGTTTATAGTTTTAAATAACGACTCAAAAATGCTCCCTAAAGAGCTTATGAACTACTATCAGCAAGTATCTAAGCTGTCTTGGAAGCAGGTGGAGTCCGGAGCCTCTACTTTATTAAATACGGCATGGCAGGATGAAATTTACAGCCTTTACGCAAACGAAATAATGCCGTTTTACCCATTTGACGAGACGGCGGCACAGTCTGTTAGCATACAATCGTTTAAAGCATTTTTCGGTAAAAACGGGGCTTGGAATCAGTTTTACGATAGATTTTTAAAGAAAATTTTAACCAAAGGGACAAACGGCTACAGAGTAAAATCGGCGTATGCGAAAGATTTTAAATTTAGTAAGAGTTTCTTAGAAAACATATCTGTGATAGATAATATCGCAAACACCATGCTTGATCTAAACGACGAGATTAAAATCAACTTCTATATTAAAGCCATTGATTTATCGGCGGATTTTAGCAACATCAACGTTTCGTCGGTAAACGATAAAAGCATAACCTACGATCATACGTTGCCTTCAAGTCTTCACATAGCGCCTAAAGATTTTGATACCTCCTCACAGATCAAATTTGCGGCCAAATTTCAAAACGGTAATAAAATCGAGCAAAAAACGTTTAGCGGAGAGTGGGCTTGGCATAGGCTTTTGCGAAATTCAAGCTATAACTCTGAGCAGGGTAAATATTCTCTTTATCTTAATCCGCAAGAAAAATACTACTTCGGATTTGACGTAACGCCTAATAATGCCGAACTGATGGAACTTTTAAGAAATATATCTTCATTTAAGTTGCCTAAAAATATTTTAAATTAAGGAAGATTATGGAGCAAATAGCCGTTACTATACAGAATTTAGAAAATGCCACAAACTACTCGTCTAAATTTTATATCTTTGATGAAAACGGCGGCGATATAGGAAGCGATAGCGGCGTAACCTTTAGATGTCAAGATTCAGATGGAGCCATACTCGCCAGGCATGCACGCATAGGTTATGAAGAGGGATTTTTTACGATATCTTCATATGAAAACTGCGATATATTTTACGCCGATTCTTTTTCAAAGATCGCAAGCGACTACGAAACGGTTGTTAATGAGGGGGACGTGTTTAGGGTAGGGAGCTTAAAACTCATGTTTATAAATCCCTCAAAACTAGAAGAATATGCTGCTAAAACGCAAAAACTAATAGAAAATACGCCTAGTTTCGACAAGCTTGACGATGTGCGCCTTGAGCCTAGAGGCAAGCTTTTAAATGTTGATTTTAAAGAGCAACCCGATATCAATATATTTCCGAAAGAAGATGACGAATTTTATATCAAAAACGACTCTCCTGCAAAGGCGACCGAGCCAAATCCCGCATATGCTCCAAAACCTTTTACGCAAAACATGATATCTTCGCAAACATTAAACGATCTAACGCAAAAACTACTGGGTCAACTTAGAAACGAAATCGCGCCAAACACGATAGAGTCAAATTCCGCCACTCTAAGTGTAGCCGATCTGGAAGCCATACTCTCCACCATACGCCTAACTGATTCTACAAAACTAATCAACTCCGTCTTATTGCAGCTAGTATGCAAGGAGTTATACTCCCATATGTATGATATAGTCGAAAACAATTCGTTTTTTAAGTACCTATCAGGAGCCGTTACTAAAAGTACTCAGGAGAAAAAAGAGGCCTTTGAATATTTAGTACTAAAGGCTCTAGAAAGCTATATCTCAAAAAAATAATACTATATAAATTTAAGCAAGCTCGTTTAACAGGCTTGCTTAAATTATCCCAATCTACCTAATCCTTAATATTATGCTCTTTAGCATACTCTTCTATCTTATCTTTTAGA
>NZ_CAUQHQ010000054.1:0-14334 GCF_963517995.1 uncultured Campylobacter sp. | reverse complement strand
CACCAAAGCCCGGCCGCCGGCGATATATAGCGGAAAAGACGAGCCGCCCTACTCAAAGATGTTTTTGTGGAGAATTTCCTCCAGCACCACCGTCGCGTAGCTTCCTTTTTGCAGCGTGAAATTTATCGTAAAGTGCGCCTTTTCCTCGTTGTATTTGTAGCTTGCATCCTCCAAATAGCACCACGCAAAGCGCCTTGAGCCCGTCATCTTAGCTTTATATTCATTCGCCTGCGCGAAAATTTGATCCTCTACCGCCCTAGCCGCGCCCTGCGCCTCATACGCCTTCGCGCCTGCGATCAGCCCGCAGCTAGTGATATCTCTAGCGTCAAAGCGCGCGCCCTCCGCGTCCAAATCCTCGCACAAAAAGCACTTGCCGTGCGGATAATGTCCCAAAACTTCGCCCTCTATCAGCTTAAAAAATCTCTTTTGCGATTTTAATTTTTTCAAATTTTCGCCGCCCAGATACGGGTAAATTTGACCTAGCTCGCCTAGGCTAAAATCCTGCGCAAATCTCGAAATCTCAACGCGCTTGCTAAGCCAGCGGTTAAAAAGATCGCTTTGATATGCCGAGATCAAAAAGTCGTTTAGCTTTGGATTTTTGCTCTTTTTGCCGTTTACGGTACCGGATTTTAGCAGCTCCAGCCCGCTTTGCGCGTTGTCGCCGTATTTGCCGAAACGCTGATAACCAAAGTAGTTTGGATAGCCCGTCTCGCCCACATTTCGCACGGCTTGTTCAAGCTTGGCGGCCTCGCTAGGCATCACCTTTTTTAGGCGGATAAAAAAGCTGTTGCCTTTTAGGTGCCCGATGCGAAGCTTATTATCATGCGCGGCGAGGCTTAAAATTTTCATCTTTTCGTGGCTAAAATTTGCTAGCGCCGCCTCAAATTTACGCGGCATCGAGATAAACTGCGTCGTCATGCCCTGCTTATCTTTTAGCCCAGCATAGCCAAAATCCCGCATCTTTACGCCGCTTATTTCGCTTAGCGCATGTAAGGCCTCCTGCGTCGTCATATCTTTTTTGCAAATTTCAACGATGAGGTGCTCGCCCTGCCCGCTAAATGCGTAAAGCGGGATCTCGCGCACCACAAAATCGTCCGAGTTTTTACTAAAATACGCGTTAATGGGCGCGTGAGTGAGCGCGTAGAGAGGCTTAAAAATGGTGGTTTCTTGCATTGCTTTTAAATTTTCCTTTCGTTATTTTGGCAAAAATCGTGATTTTCGTGCGGGTTTTGCGAGCAAGGCTAAGAATTTTGGCGCGGTTTTTCGGACTAAACGTAAATAAAATCTCGTATTCCTCGCCGCTATTTAGCTCGCGTTTGCTTAGCCGCTTGCTAAATTTCGCCCCGCACCGACTCTGCGCGCAAAGCTTGGCTAGATCTGCGCCAAGCCCGTCTGAGACATCCATGGCAGCATTTATCTTATCCGCTGCGGCGTAGAAAAATTTATCTTTTAAAATAGGCCTTTTAAAGCGCGAATTTGACGCGATACGCCCGCCGTTTAAAAGCGTCCTAAGCCCTTTTAGACTGCCTCCAAGCTCGCCCGTAAAAGCAACCAAGTCGCCCTTTTTTGCTCCGCTTCGTAAAACCGCCTTGCCGCAAAGCCGCGAGATAACGGTAACGCTAAGTAAAATTTTATCGCTGCCGATCGTGTCGCCGCCGATGATAGTCACGCCGTACTCGTCGCAAACGTCCGCAAATCCCTTGCGTAGCGCCGAGATATGCGCCGCGCTAGTGTTTTTGGGTAGCCCAAGTCCCAAAAGCGCAAATTTAGGCTCGGCGTTCATCGCGACGGCATCGGAGAGATTTACGAGCATCGCCTTGCGCGCGATCTCCTCCATACTAAGCCAGCCTGCTAGGAAGTGCGTTCCCTCGCAAAAAAGGTCCTTGCTGTACACCCACCGGCCGCGCTCATGCGCCACGACGGCACCGTCGTCGCCGATGAAGGAGTTGCTGAATTTATCGATTATTAGGCGTTCTTTATCCATTTTGCGATTTTATAAAATTCGGGCTAAAAAGGCGCTTGAAAAACGAATTTATTTAAGCGGCTCGGCAAATTTAGCCTCTCAAATTTGCCGAGTTTAAAAATTTATCCGAAAATCTCAAATTTACTAAATAGCTCCGGTTCGTCTTTTACTATGCCGCGCTTGATTAAATTTGCCACGACGTCGCGGTCGCAGTCGGTTTGCAGCGGCCAGCCGCGCGTATAGCCTTCGGCCTCGCCTTTTGCGGTGGCGTCGATACAGACCGCGCCCTCACGCACGTAGATATCGCGCAAGGCGTCGATGTTATTCGTCACGCGCCAAAGCAGCATATACGGATTTTCTAGGCGGTTTTCTGGACCGACGAAAACGAGTAGTTTAAAGTGCTCTTTAAATTTCAAAAGCTCTTCAAAAACCTCTTTTACGAGGCGGTTTTTATCAAATTTGACGACGCAAATCGGAGTTTTGGTATTTGTTTTAAACTGCACGAGCTCGGTTAAATTCGGCTCTACTTCTTTAAATTTAGCCAGCAGCGCGGCATCATCCAAAAGCACGGGCGCAGGCGTTGAAAAGTCCTGCGTCGCGTCGATCCCCAGCTTACCGCCGAAGCACGAGTTTGGGCTCGCGTGATCTAGCTGATCGCACACGCCCTCGCTGATTAACAGAGCATTTTTGCCAAAACGGTTTAAAATATGCTCCGCAAGCGCGCCATAATCGCTCAAATCAGGCGCATCCTCGCCGACGAAAACCGCGTGCTTGACAAAACTCATCTGCCCAACGCCCCAAAACGCGTGCATCGCCTGCTTTGCGTGCGCCGGATAAAGGGCGTTGATTTTAGCTAAAATGAGGTTGTGAAAGACGCCGTTTTCAGGCATGTTGTAGTCTAGAAGCTCCGGTACCGTCGTACGCAAAAGCGGCAGGAAAATGCGCTCCGTCGCCCAGCCCATGTATTTGTCTTCTAGCGGCGGCTTGCCGACTACGGTCGCGTGAAACAGAGGCTCACGCTTGCTCGTGATCGCCGTAACCTCCATAACGGGAAACGGCTCCACCGGCGTATAAAAGCCCGTGTGATCGCCAAACGGCCCTTCAAGCTCAAATTTATCCGTATCCACGAAACCCTCTATCACGTAGTCCGCGTCGTGCGGGACGTAAATTTCATTCGTTAGCGACTTTACGAGCTTGGCAGGTTCTTTGCGGATGAAGCCGTAAAGTAGCAGCTCAAATACGCCCTTTGGTAGCGGCGCCTGGCCGCACCAGATATAGAGCGGATCGCCCCCTATTGCCACGGATACGGGCATCTTGCGGCCTGCGCGCTTGTATTCGTTAAAGAAATTCGCGCCGTCTTTGTGGATCTGCCAATGCATGCCGAGGCGATTTTTACCATAAATTTGCAGCCGGTACATGCCGACGTTTTGCAGCTCGCCGTCAGGGCTTTGCGTATAGACCTGCCCCATCGTGATAAAAGCCCCGCCGTCAAGCGGCCATGTTTTTAGCGCTGGAAGCGAGAACAGATCGACCTCCTCGCCCGTAAATTTGACCTGCTGACACTTGCCCTCGCCTTTTAATCTTTTCGTAAAAATTTTTCTCATCTCAAACAAATACGCGGTAAAATTTAGCTTTTCGCCAAAGCTTTTAGGCTTTTTTGGTTTTAAAAGCCGCTCGATCTCGCTCGCGATCTCGTCCGGATCTCGTCCGAAAATAAGCTCTAAAGCGCGCTTTGAGCCGTAGATGTTTGTTAGCACTGGAGCAAATTTGCGCCCCGTTTTTTTGCAGATAGGATTTGTAAAAAGTAGCGCCTGCGAGTTTTCGCGCTTGACCTCGATGTAGCTTGCGTGCGCGATTTCTAGATCGATATCCGCGGGCTCGTCGATGACGCGCAGTAGGCCGTTATCTTTTAGAAGCTTGATGTAGTTCATATTTTTCCTTAATAATTTATATTCGAACGAGCCGTTTTTGAAGCTAAAATTTTGGCCGCGTTTGAGTTAAATTTGCAAACATTTTGAGCCAAAAACACAACTTTAACTGCCGAAAAATTAGTAAAATCGTAAAAATTATCGGTTTTAGCTGATACACTAATTTAACGCCGACTTAGCAAAAATTTAATCTCTTACAACCTCTAACCAAAAGTGCATGGCGCTAAATTTGCAGCGTTAAGGCAAGCAAAAAGTGAAAACCGGCTAGGGTTGCCTCTATCGGTCTAAGTCGTCTTAAAAAGATACCATTTTGAGTTTGGAGAGAGCCGTTCTAGCATTATAAACTCGCTCGGACTCATCTGCGGCAGATCGGGTTCGTTTTCCACGCGCATAAAACCCGCTACGTTATCCGTTACGCCGCCTACGATAAGCTCAAAAACTCCGCCGTCGTACGCCGCATGAGATAGATGTAAGCGCTTTAAGACTTCGTTTGCCGCCGCTTCGTCCTTTTGATATAGCGCAAACAGCTCTTCAAATTTCGCCTCGTTTTCGCGTCCGAATTTTAGCAATGCATTATCGCTTGCTAAAATCAGCCTTAAATTTTCTATATCCCCGCCCATTGCTCTAAGTTGCGCCTTTTCCGCCTCGCTCGCAGCCTCATAGCCCCTTATCATCGCCTCTATGATGCCGGTTTGAGCGAGCGATCTAAGCGCATAAATACCGTCTTTTTTAGCAAAAATGTATAGATCAAGGGATGCGCCGTTTTTAGAAGCGAGCCAAACGCGAAATATCCCGCTAAATTCGCTGCTGTGGCCGAGTTTGGCGACTTTGATTTCGTCAAATTTGTCGGGCGAGTAAAAATTACTTTTTAGGCGATCTCGCATCTCGCCTTTAAAATAGGCGTTTTTATCAAAATTTTTATCGGTAAAGAGCGAATAAATAAGCTCTAAATCCACCTGTGCAAAAAGCGCGGACGCCAAGAGCGCCAATATAAGCGCTTTTTTCATATATTCGCCATCTCCACGGCGCGTTTTAGCAGCTCTTTTGCGCCCTTACCGATAAATATCCGTCCAAGCTCGGCGCCCACGCTTTTCCATTCGCTTTTTTGCGCGACGATATTTTCGCTTATACTCTCGCTACCGTCCGGTAGTCCCACGACCGCGCGTATCTCGATCTTGTCGCCGTTTAAATTTGCATTTACGCCGATAGGCACCTGGCAGCCGCCCTCTAGCATCGCGACGAAATCGCGCTCCACGGTCGTTTCTATGACGGCTTTTTCATCTTTTAAAAACTCTATCAAATTTAAAATTTCAGCGTCCTCTCTAGCCTCGATACCAAGCGCGCCCTGCCCCATCGCAGGTATCATCTGATCTAGCTCAAACGGCACTATATGCGCGACTTCGGAGCGTAAATTTAAGCGGTTTACACCCGCCATCGCTAGGATGATCGCGTCAAATTCGCCCTCTTTTAGCTTGCGCAGGCGAGTTTGGACGTTGCCTCGTAGCGAGATTATCTCAAGATCGGGGCGCATCGCTAAAAGCTGCATCTTGCGGCGCAGGCTCGTCGTGCCCACGCGCGCGCCCTGGGGCAGATCCTCAAATTTAGCGTATTTTTCGCTTAGCATCGCATCTCTCACGTCCTCGCGCGAGCAGATCGCGGCTAGCACCAGCCCCTCCGGAAACACGACAGGCACGTCTTTTAGGCTATGCACGGCGATGTGCGTTTCGCCGCTTAGCATGCTATCTTCTAGCTCTTTTGTAAAAAGCCCCTTGCCGCCGATTTTAGCTAGCGGCGTATCAAGTATCACGTCGCCTTTGGTTTTCATGCCCGTTAGCTCAACCGCAAGATTTGGGTAGCGCGATAAAATTTTATCCCTGATATGCTCGCTTTGCCACATAGCCAGCACGCTTTTTCTCGTTGCGATTTTTAATTTTTCCATATTTGCCTCTTTTCTTCTACGACTTCGACGTCGATGATTTCGCCGTCATCGCGCGGTTTGTCACGTCCGCTCTCAAATTTTTCGTAATAATATTCGCTCCCGCCCTTGCGTTCGCCGCCGTTTTTTAAATTTGCAAAAAATGCGACCGCTATGATCGCCGCGCCCAAAACGTCGGTGATAAGCCCTGGGATAAACATAAAAAAGCCCCCGATCGCCATACCTACGCTACTAAAGACGTCTGCGGGCTTAAAAAACGCGATGTTGCTAGTTAGCTGAAAAAATCCGACGCGAAACATAAAAAATAGCCCCAAAATAGCCGATGCGATGACCTCTAGGACCAAATTTAAAAATCCGTACGCGTGGATAAAAAAATACGCCGCCACGATCTCCAAAACGACGTAAGGCGTAAAAAAATGCTTTATCATAGGCTCTTTAGGCGCGCTAAAATTTCGCTCGCTTTGACGGTTTCTTTAACCAGACCACCCCGAGTAACAAGCTCTACCGTGCCTTCTGCTAGCCCCTTGCCCACGATCACGGCGTAAGGAAATCCCATTAGTTCAAATTCGCTCATTTTAACGCCGAAACGCTCATTTCTATCGTCAAGCAGCACCGAAACGCCGGCCACGCGCAAGCTCTCGTAAAGCCCCTGCGCAAATTTAACGCCCTCTTCGTCCTTTAAATTTGAGATGATGATTTCAAATTTAAACGGAGTCAGGGTTTCGTTCCAGATTATGCCTTTTTCGTCGTGGCTAGCCTCGACGGCAACGGCAACTAGGCGGCTAACGCCGATGCCGTAGCAGCCCATGATGAACGGTTTTGCCTTGCCGTTTTCGTCCAAAAACGTCGCACCCATCGGCTCCGAGTACTTAGTGCCTAGCTTAAATATATGTCCGACCTCGATACCTTTGCTAACGCTTAAATTTCCGCCGCAGCAAGGGCACTTATCGCCCGCTTTTACGGCGGTTAGGTCCTTGAAACGCTCCGCGTTAAAGCTGCTAACGCTAACGCCCACGAAGTGATAATCCAGCTCGTTTGCGCCGCAGATCATCTGCGATTCACCCTGAAGCTCATTATCGATATAAAACTCTACGCCCTTTAGCCCGACCGGCCCGCAAAATCCGCCGACTAGCCCGGCCGCCGAGATCTCGGCCTCGGTTGCGTCCGCTAGCTCAACCGCGCCGCACGCGTTTTGAGCCTTGACCTCTTGCAGTTCGTCCTCGCCGCGCACGAAAAATACTACGATTTTCTCACTCTTTTCGCCTTTAGCATCGATAAAAATCGCCTTTTTTATCACAGCTTTTATGCAGTAAAACTCATCGACTCTAAAAAACTCCGCCACGTCCTTGATGGTTTTGGCGTTTGGCGTTAAAAATTTAGCCGCATCGGCCTCGGGCCTTTCGGCTTGCGTCGTTCGTTTTGCGCGAGTTGCGGCCTCTATGTTTGCGGCGTAGTCGCAGTTTTCGCAGACGATGATATCGTCCTCGCCGCTATTTGCTAGCACCATAAATTCCTTGCTTCCGCTGCCGCCTATCGCGCCGCTATCGGCTCTAACCGCGCGAAAATTTAACCCGAGACGAGTAAAAATTTTGCTATAAGTTTTTTCCATCAGGTCAAATTCGCGGTCCAGATCCTCGGCGTTTGCGTGGAAGCTATATCCGTCCTTCATCAAAAATTCGCGCCCTCTAAGCAGCCCGAATCTCGGCCTTGCCTCATCTCTAAATTTAGTATTTATCTGATATAAATTTAGCGGCAGTTGCTTGTAGGACGTTACCTTGCCTCGCACGAGCGCGACTATGCTCTCTTCGTTTGTCGGACTTAAAACGAAGTCGTTTTCTTTGCGGTCCTTAAAGCGTAAAAGCTCCTTGCCGTAGACGTCAAAGCGTCCGCTCTCGCGCCAAAGATCCGCAGACGTGACGAAGCTCATCGAAATCTCCTGCGCACCCGCTTCGTCAAGCTCCTCTTTGACGATATTTTTTATATTTTCAAGCACTCGTTTGCCAAGCGGCAAAAAGTTGTAAAGTCCGCTACCTACTTGCTCGGCGTAGCCCGCTCGGAGCAAAAATTTATGACTTGCCAGGCTTGCGTCTTTTGGCGCTTCTTTTGCCGTCGGCGCGTAAAGTTTACTAAATTTCATTCGTTCTCCCATTCAAATTCGTTATTTTCTTCTTGCGGCGTTTGCTCCGCGACGTTAAAGATTTCCCCGATCGCCCTTAGCTGTGCTTCGCTTCCCGCAGCGCCCGCGAGGTTTTTTAAATTTATCGTCGGCGCGTGCAAAAACGCCTTAAAAACCTGATGTATGAGGCGATACGCCTCCTCTTCGTCGCTATGTTTTAGATAGCCCTTTTTTATGGCTTTTGCTAGCTCTCTCTGGGCGCACTCTTTGGCCTGCTCTCTGATGCCTTTGATTAGCGGCGTGACGGCTAGCTCGCGCAGCATTTTAAAAAATGCCGCCGTATTTCGCCCGACTATGCCGTATGCGATCTGGGCTTGTTCTTCGCGCAGGGCAAGGTTTTTATTTACGATCTCTTGCAGGTCGTCCACGGCGTAAATTTTGATATTTTCGCTCTGCGTGATCGCGATATCGCGCGGCACGGCTATATCAAAAAAGTAGCGCTTAAACTCCTTTGGCTCAACCATCGCGTCGATCAAAACCGGATGCGGCGCGGCAGTCGCGGAAAATATTATTTGATATTTATTTATGTACTGCGCTACGTTTGAAAGTGAGTCGTATTCGTTATTATCCCCCAGCGTTAGGGCTAAATTTTTAGCGCGCTCTTTGTTTCGGCTGATGATTATCGTTCGCGCGCCGCTTGCGATTAGGTGCTTTGCGGCTAGCTCCGCCATCTCGCCGGCACCCACTATCACGGCGACCATGCCGTTTAGCGTGCCGAAAATTTCCTTTGCCTTCGCCACCGCGACGCTTGAAACGGAGATCGGATTTTTGGAGATTTCGGTTTTATTTCGCACCTCCGCCGCGCACTTAAAGGCAAACTCCATCGCCCTTCCGAGCTTTGCGCCGCATTTACCGTTAGCGCGGGCAAATTTATACGCCTCTTTTAGCTGCCCCGCGATCTGCGTTTCGCCGATAACAAGGCTATCTAGCGAGCTAGCTACGGCAAAGAGATGATGCACGGCGCCGTTATCCTCGTAGACGTCGGCTCTGCTTTGCAGCTCCTCAAAAGGGATGCCGCAGATGAGCGACATACAAGCGATTATGTGCTTGCTAGCGCCCTCGACCGTTTTTACGCTAGCGATGATCTCGACGCGGTTGCAAGTACTTAGCACCATGCACTCGTTGATGTTTTGGCTGGAGCTAATGAGGCGTAAAATTTCGTTTTTGCGCTCGATGTTGGAAAAAGAGAGCTTTTCGCGCACGGATATATCGGTGTTTTTATGCGTAAAGCTCACGCTTGCGTAATGCATCAAAATTCCCTGTCTATCATTGATTTTACGATACTTTCTAGGCCGTCTACATTAAATTTTTCTACCGATTTTATCGCCTGCTCGCCTAAATTTTTAGCCGCTTCTATGCTTTTTTTTATCGCGCCCGTTTCGTTCATCTTCGCCCTCACCCAGCCTCGCTCAGCCTCGCTCAGGTCCTTTTTAAACAAACTTTTTAGCTTCTCTTTGTCCGCTTCGTTTAAGCTTTCGTAAAGATAAATGTAAGGTAACGTCGTTTTGCCCTCTTTAAAGTCGCTAAAATTTGGCTTTCCAAGCGTCGCGGCATCTTGCGTGACGTCTAGGATGTCGTCTACGATCTGAAAAGCTAGGCCTAAATTTTTACCGTAAATTTTAAAATTACGCGCATCAAGTCCGGCTAGCATCGCTCCGACCGCGGCGGCAGCCTCGATCAAAACGGCGGTTTTATAATAAATCATCGTTTCGTACGCGGATTTGTCCTCGTTAAATTTAGCCGATAACTCCACGTCCATCATCTCGCCCACGCTTAGCTTGCTAACCGCGCCCGATATCTCGCCCGCGATCTCGTGCGGAAATTTCGACAGCTCGTAAAAACCCTTCGAGTAGAGGATATCGCCCAGCATCACGGCGTTTTTAGCGCCAAAGCTCGCATTTATACTCGGACTTCCGCGCCTGGTGCCCGCATCATCTATCACGTCGTCGTGAAGCAGGCTAGCTAGGTGGATAAGCTCGGTAATCGCGCAAATTTTAAGACTCTGTTCGCTCTCGCCCGCTATTTTAAAAAGCAGCTTAGAGCGCAGCTTTTTGCCCGAATTTATCCGAGCAAACATCGCATTTGCAGGCTCATAGCCAAGCTCTGAGATAAAATTTTTCATTATCAGATCGATTTTTTCCATTTATGCTCACTTAAATTTTGCTTTTATCTTGCGTTTTGCGCGCTATTTTGAGCGCCGCTTTGCTTTCTTAGCGGGTCCAAAAACTCCACGTCTACGCGCTGTTCGTCGTCCTTTATCAGCACGCGAAATTTCGCTACGCCTTGTTTAAAATCCTCAAAAACGAGATAAAGCGCGACACGGTCGCTAGGCGGATATTTGAGGTCCGGTATCAAAGTCTGCTTATAGGTCTCAAGGCCGCGTCTTAGCGACATAACAAGCTGGCGAGGATAGTTTCGGTAGCGCGAATGTACGATAATGTTCGTATTATCAAAAAGCGTCCAACGAAAATCAAAACTCTCGCGCTCGTTTGTGCCCTTTTTGGTTACGAAAACCCGCGCCCACTCGTCTTTTTTGAGCTCAAAAAGGTGCTCTTCCTCGAAATTTACCGCACCGAAAGCCAGCGATAAAAACAACGAAAATATAACGGCCATTTTACTCATTTTGACTTAAAATATCCCCACTAAGCCCGATATAAATGTCGTTTAGGCGCTCGTTTATAAGCGTCTGATTTTGAGAGATAAACGAATTTTGCGCCGTTTCGTCAAAGCCGTTTTTTTCGCAAAATTCGCTCATCGCGATAAATTTTTCAAAGGTTTTTTCAAGCTCGTTTTCGACTAAATTTTTGTTCGCGTTAAATAAAATATCAAAGAATTTTTCTCTAGGACTTTGAGAAAATATATCATAATCCATAAATTTAAAACCTTTCTTAAAACTTAAAATACGCATTATTTCTCGTAAAATAATGCGCTAAATTTTTATAACCTCTCGATATATTGGGCTGCTTCCGCCACCGTAAAGACATTATCGCAGCTTGGGCTTTTGCTACCAAAACCCCAACAAACGTTTAGATATCTCATACCTGCATTGAGCGCGGCAAGCTCGTCTTTTTTACTATCTCCGACAAATATCGCTTTATCAAATTCGCCTGATTTTAGTATCAAATTTAGCATCGCGGGATCTGGTTTTTGAGGTACGTTTTCATCCGCTCCGACGATGAGATCAAAAAATTTAAATATCCCGCTTCTTTGTAAAATTTCATCCAAAGTATATCGCGGCGCATTGCTAGCTAAAGCGACGAAATGCCCGGCCTCTTTTAGTCCGGCTAGCAGCTCCTCTACGCCCTCGTAGGCTGCGGCGTATTCGCAGTAGTTTTTCTTAAATTTAGCTTCAAAGTTATCCCGCAGTTTCATATCCGGCTTATCGATACCGTAAAAATCAAGCCCCAAATTTCGCCCCGGCTCGTTTATGGCCTTTACGATAAACTCCGCGGCTAGATCGCCGTGAAGCCCAAGCTCGCGCCGCACCTCGTTTACCGTCTCGCAGATGGCTTTTGCGCTATCTATGAGCGTGCCGTCCATGTCAAATATCACGCATTTCACTCTTCGTCCTTGTAGTTTTTTTTGTGCTTTTCTTTTTTGTAGGTTTTTTGATTTTTTAGCTTTTCTAGCGCGTTGGCAAAGGCTATAAGCTGGCATCTCGGCATCTGATTTATCACTAAATTCGCGAAATTTTCCAAAGATTTCGCATACGGACTATCTAAAAATACCGGCTCTATTTTTCGTAAAATTTCGGCATTTTTAGCCGCTCTAGCGCGAAACTGGGCGTCGTCGAAATCCTCGCGCTTTAGGCCGCTAATCGCAGATTTTACAAACTTTTCTAGACCGCGCAGGTATTTTACGCGCTTAAATTTATCGTTTTGTTCAGCCATTTTTTCCTTTCAAAAGCCCAATTATACCAATTTAAACTTTTAGCGGTTATAATGCGCGCAAATTTTACAAGGAGAGACACATGCAAAAAGAGACGATCGCCACGCACTACGGCTACGATACAAAGGCTGGCCCTGGCGCCATGGCGGTACCGATTTACCAGACTACGGCTTATGATTTCGGTAGCGCCGAGGCGGCTGCGGCGAGGTTCGCGTTAGAAGATCCTGGCCACATCTACACGAGGCTGGGCAACCCGACGACGGACGTGCTAGAGAGCCGTATAGCCGCGCTCGAGGAGGGCTCGGCCTCTATCGTGACGGCTAGCGGCCAGTCGGCGATCTTTTACTCGATCGCAAATTTAGCCGCAGTCGGCGATAACATCGTCGTGGCAAAGAAAATTTACGGCGGGACGATGGTTCTTTTCATACATACGCTTAAGCGTTTCGGTATCGAGGCGCGGGTGTTTGACAGCGACACGGCGGACGATCTTGAAAATTTGATAGACGACAAAACCCGCGCGATATTTTTCGAGACGCTATCAAATCCGCAAATCGCAATCCCGAATTTTAAAAAAATCGTCGAGATCGCGGACAAGCACGGCATCGTAACGATCGCAGATAACACCGTGCCTACGCCGATCATTTTCCAGCCCCTAAATCACGGCATCGACGTCGTCGTGCATAGCGCGAGCAAATATATCTGCGGCCAGGGCCTAAGCCTAGCGGGCGCTGTCGTAGCTAGCAAAAATTTAAACGCCAAGCTAGTCGGCAACGCCAGATACGCGCACTTTAACGTGCCAGACGAGAGCTATCACGGGCTAGTTTACGCCCAGATGGCGGACAAATTCGACATCTACACGCTACGCATGAGAGTGGCTTTGGTGCGCGATATAGGCGCTACGATCTCGCCTTTTAACTCTTGGCAGCTCATCCAGGGGCTTGAGACTTTGAGTGTTCGTATCGAGAGGCACTCGCAAAATGCGAACAAAATCGCCGAGTTTTTAAGCTCGCACAAACACGTAAAACGCGTAACCTATCCGACGCTAAAAAGCGACTCGGAGCACGAAAAGGCGCAAAAATACTTCAAGGACGGCATGGCTAGCGGGCTAATGTGCTTTGAAACCGATAGCTATGAGCGCGCCGTAAAGATGCTGGGCAAAGTAAAGCTCTTTAAAATCGTCGTAAATATCGGCGACTCAAAGTCGCTCATCACGCACCCGGCCTCCACTACGCATCAGCAGCTCTCAAGCGAGGAGCTAATAAAGGCAGGCATAACAAAGGAGCTAATCAGAATCAGCGTCGGCCTAGAAAATGCAGACGACCTCATCGCCGATCTCGCGCAGGCTTTGGAGTAAAAGAGGGTTAAATTTGAAAGATAAATTCGGCTAAATTTAAGCTAGATTTAAATATATCCCTAAGCGGCTTCGCCGCTGAGGGGGCTAAACGCTAGATTGTTAAATTTGGTCAAGAGGGCTTCCCTCTTGATACTTGGCTCGTTCAAACTCAAATTTGAGCAGGCTACTTGTCCTTTTTCTTATCGGCTTTTTCTTTTATCTCTTCTGCCGCCTCAAGGTCTAGCTGCGCTTGTTTAAACGCTTTGCGCGCCTTATCTACGCGGCGAGAGTTTTTAACGCTGCGGTCGTCCTCGTAAGCTTCCTCTGCGTCTTTTAACGTTTGCTGCGCTTTGCCAAAATTCATCTGCGCTTTTTCGATGTTTGTCGTAGCGTTATCTCCACCTAATAATTCAGCCTTTGAAGTTACTTTGCCCGTAACTGGATTTCTGCCGATAGTGCCGTCAAGATTACGCTTAGCTTGTTTAGCAGTTAAATAACACTCCTTTTTCCCCCCTACTAACATACCAGCAATCATACGCGGTCTATTTTTCGGGTCGCTACAATCTACTTTTTCTTTTGCATAACTAAACGTAACGCATAAAGCGGCTATTAAAAATAAATTGACAAACTTCATTTTTATTTCTCCTCTTTAATGTTTTTATCTTTATTTTTGTTAAGTCCTCTCTTATTTCTTATTCTACGAAACGCGCTTGAAAACGTAGATAAAGTCAAATCCTTAAATTTCATTTCTGTTTCCTTTCTTTAAAATTTACGCAAACGGCGGCAAATTTACGCCGTAAACGTCTTTAAGGTTTCGTTGTATTTGTTTTCGTCCTCGCACTGAATGAGCAGCAAGTCGCCCTCCTCAAACACCGATGAGCCCGTCGGTTTGATGTATTCGCCCTTGCGCTTGATGAGTAGCACCAAAAAGTCGCTAGGAAGCTCAAGCTCGGCTAGGTTTTTGCCCACGACTTCGGAGTCAAAGCGTATTGTATGCTGACGTAAAGTGTGGTAAAAGATCGGCAAATTCGACATCTCGACCTCTTTTGGCGCGACTTCTTCTTTGACGCCGCATTTTTGCGCGACCTTTTCTAGCGTCATGCCCTGGAT
>NZ_CAUQHQ010000053.1:0-14968 GCF_963517995.1 uncultured Campylobacter sp. | reverse complement strand
ATTTACGCCCGTTAGCTTTTGGATAGTGTCGATCGTGTAGAAAAAGTCGTTTTGCATGCCGGCCTTTTCTATGCCGATGCGCGCCGGGTCAAACGTGAGATAAATTTCGATAATTTGCAAGCTTCGCTCAAAAGGCGTAAAGTATCCGCTCGTGATGTCGATAATAAAGAGCCTATTTTGCCTATCTATCGCAAAGGTAACATAGGCGGTCTGGTCTCTGCCTTTGCCGCTTGATATGTCGGCCACGGTATAAATTTGACACTCTTTTAGCCAAATTTTCTCTCCGCCCTCCAGCTCAATTTTGTTTGCTCGTCTGATTTTTAGCTCTTGCTTATTTACCCCGTCGGTTACCGTAACGGTGGTAAACGGTTCATTTGCTCTGTATTCCACGCCCTTAAAATACCTGAAATATTCGCGCTTAAATATGGCCTTTTGCGGGTCGATCGCGGCACACATATACTCTTGATAAAATTCATTTGCCAGCCCTTTTGAGACTAGGGTACTTTGTATCTTTTTGATTTTTTCCATCGGGAAGCGAGACGGCCATGAACTTACGCCGTTTCTGATGATAGGGATTTTTATGTAAACCCAGTCTTGTTTGGCATCCATTTCCTCGGTGTTGTTTACGATGTTGTTTAGGATGCTGTCTTCGTGCAGTATAGTACCTAGTATTACGGCTTTGCCGCGCGTAGGGTGTAGAGTAGGGAGCAAGTCGGCATAAAACCAGCTGCGAAGCTTTTGGCGGTTAGCGTTTGAATCGATAGGGTATCTACCGACTTTACTCTCCAGGTCGTCTATGATTAGTAGCGTAGGGCGCATGTTGTCGATATTCATACCGCGAGGATCTTGCCCGGCCGAGAGAGAGACGACGTAGCATTTTTTCTCTATACTTTTGCCGCTTTCATCCTTCATGCCTTGATTTATAATAACCTCGATAAACCCTTTATTCCAAGCCTTACCGCGGGCTATGGCGTAACCTTTAGCAGCCGCTTTGTCGATACTGCCTTTGATGGCCTCCAAAAACGCCGTAGCCTTGTCTTCGTTGGCCGAAACGATCATGATAAAAGGCTCGGCGGCGAAATAAAGGCGGCTTAATACGTAAATTTTATTTAGTAGGGTGGTCTTGCCGGCGCCGCGAAAAACTGCCACGGCCTTGTATTGTCCGTCGCCGTCGATAAAGCGGATAATTTCGAGGTGAAATTTAGGCGTCTTGTTTTCAAAAATTTCAGGTTCAACGTCTTTAGCAAATTTGAGATATAGCTCAGGAGATAGGTTCATATAGCGTCCTTTTTTGCTTAAAAAGGTAGCATAAAAACTTCCTAAAAAAAGCAAAAAATTATATAGCAAAATATTAAGAATATTTTAGAATATACTTAAATATATCTTAAAAAAATGTGCCAAAAGTGTGCCAAAAGGAGTATATATTCTTATGTATTTTATGTATATTTTTGAATTAATATTTTTTTGCGATACCGACGCAATGCCGATTTTCAGCCTATTTGTAGGCAACATTTATGTCTTTTTGTTATATTTTCTTTTTAACATCGCCTTAACGCTTTTTTGTATATAATCGCGCATTTTAAATTAAATAAAGCGAGAAAAATGAAGAAATTTATCAAATTTATCGTCATAGCAGCTATTTTGGCGGGTGCGGGCTATTATTTTTACGATAAGAATAACGTTCCACAGGGCGATCAGTTTATTACCTCAAAAGCCGTTCGAGGCGAGCTGGTTAAAAGCATCGAAAGTAACGGCGAGATCTACGCTACCGAGCTAATCGACGTGGGCGCGCAGGTGGGCGGCCAGATCAAAAAGCTCTACGTCAAACTCGGCGACGTCGTAAAAGCCGGCGATATGATAGCAGAAATCGACTCCGCGACTCAGCAAAACAACGTAGATACTAAAAAAGCCCAGCTCGGGATTTACGAAGCGAAGTTAAATTCAGCCAAAGTCGCGCTTGATATCTCAAAGACCAAATTTAAGCGCGAGCAAGAGCTTTTTGCTAAAAACGCAACCTCAAAAGAGGAGTTTGAAAACGCCAAAAATACCTTAGCCGCAAACGAAGCCTCGCTAAAAGAGATCGAGGCGCAAGTCGCGCAGGCCAAAATCTCTCTAAATACCGCTCAGATAGACCTTGGCTACACTAAAATCACGGCTCCAAAAGACGGCGTCGTGGTCTCCGTGCAGGTAGAGGAGGGGCAAACCGTAAACTCAAACCAAACTACGCCCACTATCGTAAATATCGCCGATCTAAGCAAAGTGCTGCTAAAAATGGAGATCGCCGAGGGCGACATAACTAAAATCAAAGTCGGCTCAAAAGTCGAATACTCGATACTCTCCGAGCCGAATCGTAAATTTCATGCTCAGATAAGCTCGATAGATCCCGGTCTAACCACGCTAAGTAACGGCAAATACAAAACCACCTCACGCTCGGGCTCTACTACCTCAAGCTCTAGCAGCTCGGCGATCTACTACTACGCTAAGGCCGTGGTAGATAATCCTGACGGCACACTAAGGATCGGTATGACTACGCAAAACACAGTCATCCTAGATAGCGCTAAAGACGCCGTCATAGTGCCCTCAATAGCGGTCAAAAACGAAGAGGGCAAAAGCGTAGTCTACGTGCTAAAAAGAGACAAAAACGGGCTAGAAACAGCGGAGCGAAGAGAGGTGCAAACGGGACTAATCGATAGCCTAAAAACTCAAATTTTAAGCGGAGTAGAGGAGGGCGAGGAGGTCGTAACGAAGCAAAATTCGGCGGCTGAAATCAGCGAAATGCTCGAAAAAGAAAAAAGAAGAATGAAGTTCTAAGGCTAAGTCTTGAAAAATTTGATAGAACTTAAAAATTTAAGCAAGAAATTTAAACTCGGCGATAACGTATTTGACGCGCTAAAAGACGTAAATTTAACCATAAAAAAGGGCGAGTTTATCGCTATCATCGGTCAAAGCGGCTCGGGAAAATCTACGCTCATGAACATCCTTGGCTGCCTAGACAACCCAAGCGGCGGGCAGTATCTGCTAGAAGAGCGCGACATATCTAAATTTGAAGGCGACGAGCTAGCGCGTCTGCGCAGAGAAAAATTCGGCTTTATATTTCAGCGCTATAACCTTCTATCTACTCTAACTACGCTGCAAAACGTGGCTTTGCCTAGCGTGTATGCGGGTGTTTCTAAAAAAGAGCGCGAGAAAAAGGCCGGCGAGCTTTTAGAAGGTCTGGGACTTGGCGAAAAGCTGCAAAATTTGCCTAGTAAACTTAGCGGCGGACAGCAGCAGCGAGTCTCGATCGCTAGGGCGCTTATTAACGGCGGCGAGATCATCCTAGCGGACGAGCCCACGGGCGCGCTAGATAGCAAAAGCGGCCTCATGGTGATGGAAATTTTAACGAATTTGCACAAACAAGGCCACACTATCATAATCGTCACGCACGACCCAAATATCGCCGCATACGCAAACCGCGTCATCGAGATAAAAGACGGTAAAATTTTGAGCGATACGGTAAAAAGCGAGGAAATTTTCGCCTCCGAAAAACAGGCGCCAAAGCAAAAAAATATCTTTAGCTTTTACAAAGATCAGTTTATCGAGAGCTTTAAAATGTCGATAAATGCGATCCTTAGCCACAAACTGCGCTCGGCGCTAACGATGCTTGGCATCATCATCGGCATCACCTCGGTCATCTGCGTCGTGGCACTTGGGCAGGGCTCGCAGGAGCAGATCCTCTCAGATATCCGCGGTATTGGTACAAACACGATCGATATCCTAAACGGCAAGGGTTTTGGCGATATGCGCTCGGAACGGGTGAAAAATTTGACCGTTAGCGACGCGGCAATGCTATCTAAGCAAGACTATCTAGATAGCGTCACGCCAAACGCCTCCGCTAGCGGCACGCTCACTTACGGCAACAAATCAGCCTCGGCTACGATCAGGGGTGGCAGCGAGGAGAGCCTAAACGTCATGGGCTACAAGGTAGAGGCCGGGCGGGTATTTACCGCCCAAGAGGTCGCAGAGTCGGCGTCGGTTATCGTGATAGATCAGCCAACTAGGGAGCAGTTTTTCGCAAACGAAGATCCGTTAGGCAAGACCGTGCTTTTTAACAAACGCCCCTTTAAAATCATCGGCGTAGTGGCAAAAAACGACAATATGTTCGCAGACTCCAGCACTCTGCGTACGTTTTCTACCTATACCGCGGTCATAAACAAACTAACCGGCGATAGGCACCTGTCATCTATCACGGTTAAGGTAAAAGATAACGTAAACGCGCAAATCGCCGAGCAGAGTTTAACTGAAATTTTAACCGCAAAGCACGGCAAAAAGGACTTTTTTACCAGAAACTCCGACACGATCAAAAAAACGATCGAGGAGACTACTAGAACCATGACGCTACTGATCTCTTGTATCGCCTTTATCTCGCTGCTAGTGGGCGGCATCGGCGTGATGAATATCATGCTAGTTTCCGTAACCGAGCGCACCAAAGAGATCGGCATCAGGATGGCGATCGGCGCGCGTCAAGGAAATATCCTCGAGCAGTTTTTGATCGAGGCGGTGCTACTGTGTCTCATCGGTGGACTCATCGGCGTTGGGACGGCCTTTGGCATCGGCTATCTAGCGGAAAATTTCGCGCCCGGCGTCAAGATGATATTTTCGCAGACTTCTATCGTGGTAGCACTCGTCGTTTCTAGCGCGATAGGCGTGATATTTGGCTACATGCCAGCTCGCAGCGCCTCAAAGCTAAATCCGATCGACGCTCTAACAAGGGAATAAAATGAAAAAAATCTCCATAATCCTAGCCGCCTTTTTGCTCGGCGGCTGCGCTGTAACGCAGATAAACGAAAACTACGAGCAAATTTTGTTAAAAGAGGACGCAAGCGCCGATATAAAAATAAACCGCGAGTGGTGGACGGGCTACGGCGAAGCGCGCCTAAACGAGCTAATCGGCCTTGCGCTAAAAAATAATATCGATCTGGCAAAATCAGCTATCGCGGTAAATAAAGCCTTAGCTCAAGCAGGCGTCTTGCAGGCCGATCTCGTGCCTAGCTTTAACGCAAATTTGGGTGCGCAAACGGATAAAAATATAAAAACTGGCGACAGCTGGAGCGAGAGCTACAAAAGCGGCATATCGCTAAGCTACGAGATCGATCTGTGGCGCAAGCTCGCAAACTCCGCAGACGCCGCCATGTGGGAGGCAAATGCGACTAAATACGACCTAGAGGCCGCCAGACTCGCGCTTATTAACTCCGTCGCGGACGCGTATTTTGAAGCGAAATATCAAAAAGAGAGCATAAATCTATACGAAAAAACGCTAAAAAACTACGAAGAGCTAGAAGCTATCGTAAAGGCTAAATTTGAGCTGGGCAAAGAAGAGGAGCTAAGCCTAAAGCAAGTAAAAAGCTCGGTAATCTCGGCTAAAAATAGAATTTTAAACGCAAGCAAGAGCCTTGATGCGGCGGAAAAAACGCTAAGAAATCTGCTAAACGTTAGGTCAGAGTTTGAGTTAAATTTGAGCGGAAATTTAAGCGATATCCAGCCGCAGGGTGTAAATTTAAACGTGCCGCTTTACGTTATAGGTGCGCGTCCAGACCTGCAAGCCGCGATCTCGCGCATCAAAGAGGCGCTTTTAGGTGTCAAGGTTAGCCAAAAAAACTTCTACCCAAGCATCACGGTAGGAGCTGGTCTTAGCGGTAGCGGAGATAGCGCAAGCGAAGGGCTTAAGCTAAATTTCTTAAGCGGAAATATCGCGATAAATTTGCCGTTTTTAAACTACTCTAAGCTTAAATCAAAGCTAAAAATTTCCGAGCTTGAGTTTGAAACGATGAAGCTAAACTACGCGCAGACGCTAACTACCGCGCTAAACGAGATCGACGCCGGCTATAAAAATCTGCAAAAAGACGAGGCGGTTTTGCAAAATTTAAACGAAAATTTGCGAAATTTAAGCTCTATCAGCGACATATACAAACTCAAATACGACTACGGCAAAACGGAGCTAAAAAACTATCTGGAGGCGCAAAATTCGCTGCTTGAAGGCAGGATCAGCCTGCTAGCTCAAAAATATAAAATTTTGCAAGACGAAATCGGTATCTATAAAGCGACGGCTGGAAAAGCGGAGTAAATTTGACTACGCCGCGCGCCTGATTTGCGGTTTTTTGGGGCGCGTTAAATTTGCGGCGAATTTGGCGGCTAGTTAAATTTAGCTAGCCGTAAATGGCCTTGCAAATTTACTCGCGCCGTTTGCCTAGAAAATAAAACAGCCCCGCTAGCGTCGCAAAAAGAGCAAGCATAGATCCGGCGACGATCACCGTGCCGTTTTGAAAGCCGTTTAAAAACATCCCGTTCGTATTCATCCCGAAAAATCCCGTGATAAAATTTAGCGGCAAAAATAGCGCCGAAAGTAGCGTCAGGATGTAGATGTTTCGGTTGATTTTGTCGTTTTTTAGGCTTTGTATGTGCGCGTAGATATCGTCTATCCTGGCGGCGTTTTCGCAGGCTGCGTTTTTTAGCACGCCGGCTTCGTAGACGTAGTTTTTGAGCTGTTTTTTAAGCTCGGGTCTTTCGTTTTGACAGATCGCCAGAGCCTCGTAAAAGTGCGAAATTTTGTTTTGAAATTTGCGTATTTCATATTTTAAAATCGCGTGCTTTTTGATAAATTTAGTAAAATCCCTCTTGCCCGCGTAAATTTTCTCGTAGCTTTCAAGCTGGGCGGAGTGCTCGGCGATCTTGGCGCGAAACTCGCTCGTTATCTTTTTTACTACGCGGATAAACTCCTCCGCACCGCTCTGGCTGCCGTCCTGTGCGTAAATTTTGTCGTCTTTAAAGATAAATTTATAGTTTTGTTCGCTGCCGTCCGTCACGAGATAGACGTACTCGCACTCCTCGCCGTAGAAGTATCCCGAGATATCGCGCTCGCTCATCGTTTTGCCTTATATGCTCGGCGCGTCTTTACCGCGCGCGGCGTAGAAATTTCGCCTAAATTTTTCAAATTCGCCCGCCGTTATCGCTTCTCTCATCTGACGCATCAAATTTAGGTAATAGTGCAAGTTATGTAGGCTTGCCAAACGGAAAAACGTCAGCTCGCCCGCGCGGTATAGGTGGCTAAGATAGGCGCGCGAGTAGTTGCGGCACGCGTAGCAGTCGCACTCTGGATCTATCGGAGTGCGGTCTGTGGCAAATTTTGCGGACTTGATATTTATCTTACCGAAACTCGTAAATAGCGTGCCGTTGCGAGCGTTTCGCGTCGGCATCACGCAGTCAAACATATCCACGCCGCGAGCCACGTTTTCTACTAGGTCTTCAGGAGTGCCTACGCCCATGAGATATCGCGGACGCGCCGCGTCGATATAGGGCATCACGGCCTGCACGGTATCATACATCTCCTGGTTGCTCTCGCCTACGCTAAGACCTCCGATGGCAAGGCCGTCAAAGGGCATCTCACACAGAGCCTCGGCGCAAAATATACGTGCCGCCTCGTCAGTGCCGCCTTGGATTATGCCGAATATATTTTGCGTGAGGCCTTCGCCTTTACTTTGCTTAAATTTATGATAATCTACCGCCTCGCGCGCCCATTTTATCGTGCGTTTTATGCTTAGCTCCACGCGCTTTTTTTCAGCCGGAAGCGCTACTAGATCGTCAAGGATCATCATGATGTCGGAGTTTAGGTCGTACTGGGTGTCTAGCACCGAGCGTGGCGTGAAATAGTGCGCGCTGCCGTCGATGTGGCTTTTAAATTTGATACCGTTTTCATCGGGTTTTGAGATTTTGCTTAGCGAAAAGGCCTGAAAGCCACCGCTATCGGTTAAAAACGAGCGGTTAAATTTAGTAAAGCCGTGCAGACCGCCGAGCTGCTTTACGACCTTGCTGCCTGGGCGCAAGTAGAGGTGATAGGTGTTGCCTAGGATGATTTGGGCGTCTAAAATCTGCATCATATCCACGGCGTCTAGGCTCTTTACGGCGCCTACGGTACCAACTGGCATAAACACGGGCGTTTTGATCGTCGAGTGAGCGGTCGTTAGCGTGCCCGCGCGCGCCGCGCCGTCCGTTTTATCTATACTAAAAGTCATTTTGATATAATAGTCCCTTTAAATTTGGAGTTTTAATGAAAAATATCTTGATAGTTGCGGACGGCATTGTAGCTAAATATTTCTTAGAAAGACTATTCGTAGCGCGAAATAACGCTCATCACTACACGGTTATCGCTATGGACGAGGAGATTTTGGGAGGGGAAAATTTAGAAAATTTTACCTTTTACCGCTTCGATCCGACGAGTTTTGACCGTCTTAAGCAGGTAGTCAGCGGCTATTTTAGCCAGTTTATGATAATGCAAAAAGACGGCTTTGAGACGGTTAGCGTCTATAACAATCTGCGTCAAATCAGTAAAAAAACGGAAATTTTGATGCTTGATCTTTGGGGGCTAGGCGGGTTGGAGGACGACTCGCACCTGACGGTTTTAGACGGGCGAGGCATCGTGACGGCTAGACTCATGGATTATTTGCCAGATATCCCCGTAGTAGCCGATAACGTGGGGCTTGGACAAGGCGAAATAATGGAAGTCAAAGTACCCGTAGGAAGCTCGTTTATGTACCGTCATATCAGCTCCATAACGCAAAAAAAATGGCGTATCGCGATGGTTTATAGGGGCTCAAATTTCATGATCGCAAAGCCAAATTTAATGATCCTGCCAAACGACGTTTTACTCATAGTAGGCGAGCCTAGCGTGCTTTTAAGCGTATTTAGAAGCGTGAAAAAAGAAACGGGGCAGTTTCCAAGCCCATTTGGACATAACACTTATCTGTTTTTAGATATGCGCGCTATGGGCGAAGAGGCTTGTTTGCGGCTGCTAGAACAGAGCCTAAAACTGCACGAGAAGCTAAATAGCAAACGCCTCTACGTCAAGGTCGTAAATCCGACGTTAAATTTAGCCTACGAGAAGCTAAAATCGGTCGGAGACGAGAGGGTTGCGGTAACGTTTGATTTTTTCGGTCGCGGCGTAGAACAGATAAAAAACGACGTATTTAAAAACGACGTCGGGTTAATAGTAACCGATAATAAATTTTTCTCGGCTCATAAAAGGATGCTTTTTGAGCTTAAAAGGCCGGTAGCGACTATCGGCCGAGGCGACGCGGACGAGATAAAAAAAGGCGTGATACTAAGTAGCGGTTTTGGCGACGAGATAGAAAACCAATCAGCCGTCATCATGGACTGCTGCGCGCAGCTAGATACGCAAATCTCGCTATATCACTTCGGCACGCTTAGCGGCGGCGAGGGCGCGGAGGAGCATTTTGATAGCCTTTCTAAAATTTTCGGACGCAAGGTCGAGATAGTCGAGGATAGAAATATAAATCCTATTTTAAAGCTAAAAAACGAGCAAAATTTACTTCAGTTCGTGCCTTTTAGCAAAAAAATAAGCAGACCCGATCCGTTTGCGGCGTTTTCAAACGACATGAACCGTTTGTACTCGCGCCTTAGCGATAATTATCAAATTTTTATACCGATAAATTAGGCTATTTTGGATAAAATAAAAGCGGAGAATAAGATGAAAATAGATATAAAATTTGACGGCAAGCCAGGCTACGGCGTCTATATAAACGAGCTAAATGAGCTTAAATTCGGCGCTAAAGTCGCAATCGTAACCAACGCGAAGGTAGGCGGGCTTTATCTGCAAAATTTACTCTCGCGCATAGATTGTCCGCAAAAATTTATCATCAGCGTCCCAGACGGCGAAGAGTATAAAAATATGCAAACTATCGAGACGATTTTAGAGCAGCTTTTCGTTAGCCGCCTCGACCGAAGTAGCGTGATCATCGCGCTTGGCGGCGGAGTGGTGAGCGATATGGCGGGCTTTGCGGCGAGCATTTTTGAGCGCGGGATCAAATTTATAAATATCCCGACTACTCTGCTAGCCCAAGTAGACGCTAGCGTGGGCGGAAAGACGGGCGTAAATAATAAATTCGGCAAAAATCTAATCGGCTCGTTTTATCAACCTAGCGCCGTTTACTGTGAAACTTGGTTTTTAAAGACGCTTGAAAAGCGCGAATTTGCAGCAGGCCTTGCAGAGGCCGTAAAGATGGCCGTAACCTTTGACGAAAAACTATTTTCGTGGATGGAGGATGCAAATTTGACGGATGAGGCGAATTTGCAAAATTTGATCTACCGCTGCGTGCAGATAAAAGCCGCCGCCGTAGAGGCCGACGAGCGCGAAAAAGGCGTGCGTGCGGTGCTAAACTACGGCCACACCTTCGCTCACGTGATAGAAAACGAAACGAACTATAAAAAATATCTACACGGCGAGGCGGTGGCGATCGGTATGAATATGGCTAACGCGCTAGCGGTGAAGCTCGGCCTTATGAGCGAGGAGCAAAAGGCGCGCGTGGCGGAGCTTTTAGTTAAATTCGGCCTGCCGATAAGCTACAAGGTGCCAAATGCAAGCAGCTTTTACGAGGCGTTTTCCCTTGATAAAAAGGCGGAAAACTCAGCGATCAAATTTATCCTGCCGCGAGGTATCGGCGCATACGAGATACGAAAAGACGTGCCGCGCGAGCTCGTGATGGACGTTTTAAGAGAGTTTGAATGAGAAAAATTTTATTTATTTTAATTGTCGCGGCGGCGGTTTGGGCGGTAGACGATATCCCCGACGACTACGGCGCAAAAGACGCTCAACTAGCCGAGCTAAAAAGCTCGCTAGATACCATAGAGTCCAAGCTATCCGATAACGTTTGGGCGACTCGCTACTCAAACTACAACACCTATCAAAAGCTAAGCGCAGAGCTAGAAGAAACGGAAGCCGCGATAAAAAAACAGGCCAAAAATACGGAAAAAGTGCTCGAGCTGCAAAAAAAGCAAAGCACGCTAAAAGAGCAGATCGAGCTTTTAAAGGAGTTTCAAAAAGCTCCGTTTTCCAGCATGATAACGGCTCCAGAGATTGAAATTTTACAAAAGATAACCAATCCCGTCGCGGTAATCCCCGGTTTTTCGTACATCAAGCAGCTTAAAAGCGAAAAAGACGAATACAAAAACAGATTGGAAGGGCTTGCTAAAACCGCGGACGAGCTGGGCAAAAAAGAGCGAATTTTATCTCAAATCGTAAAGCTAAGCGACGAAGCGCAGTTTTTAGACGAGCTAAACGAGACCAGGCAGGAGCTTACCGAATTTAATGCGGCGGCCGATATCGCAAAGACTACTTACGGCGTATACGAAAAGCGAGTAAACGAGGCGATAAATCGTACGAGCGAGGATATAAAAGCGCAGATGAAAAAGGCGCTTGACATCGTTATTTTTATAATCGCTTCGGTAGCGCTTTCGTTTTTGTTTAAATTTATCATTAAAAAAACGATCACGGATAACGAGCGCCTCTACACGGCGAATAAATTTATAAATCTCGTAAATATCACGCTAATCGTCGTGATTTTGCTTTTTGCCTATATAGAAAACGTAACCTATCTAGTCACTGTGCTAGGCTTTGCGTCTGCGGGTATCGCGATTGCTATGAAAGATATGTTTATGAGTATGCTTGGCTGGACGGTCATCGTTTTTGGCGGTAGTTTTCACGTCGGCGACCGCATAAAGGTACGCAAAGACGGAGAGGACGTCGTAGGCGATATCATAGATATCTCGCTGCTTAGGATGACTATTTACGAGGACGTCACGATAGTTACTGTAAACTCAAACCGCAGGGCTGGGCGAATTATATTCGTGCCCAATAACTATATCTTCACCGATCTAATCGCAAACTACTCGCACCACAGTATGAAGACCGTCTGGGACGGTATAGACGTGGTTTTCAGCTTTGAGTCAAATCACAAAAAAGCCGCTCACATCATCAAAGATATCGCGCGAAAGTACTCAAAAGGCTACACGGAAATCGCCAAAAAACAAATGAGCAAGCTGCGAAATCAATACAGCATCAAAAATCCAAACGTCGAGCCGCGCGTATTTACCTTTATCGAGCCTTACGGCGTGAAAATTTCGGTCTGGTATATGGCAAATACCTTTGCTACGCTATCTTTGCGAAGTACGATAAGCGCGGAGATCATGGAGGCTATAGCTAGCCACGACGACATCGTGATAGCCTATCCTACGCAGACTATTTACATGGATAGACGCGTAAAAGCCGGCGAGTCAAAGCCGATAGGCGAAGGCGGCGAGGAAATATGAAATCAAGCTCAAATTTGACCCCGCAAGAGCCGCGCCGAGAAAAGGTGTTTTTTAAAACCTTCGGCTGCCGCACGAACATCTACGACACCGAGCTGATGAAAAGCTACGTCAAAGACTACGATATCGTTAGCGACGAAAACGAAGCCGACATCGTAGTGGTAAACTCCTGCACGGTCACAAACTCCGCAGATAGCGGCGCGCGCAGCTACATAAACGGTATAAAAAAGCGAGGCGCTAGAGTGATACTAACGGGCTGCGGCGCTGTGAGCAAGGGCAAGGAGCTGTTTAACAAAAGCGCGGTTTTTGGCGTGATAGGCGCGAGTAAAAAAGAAGATATAAATGCGCTGCTAAAGTCTCAAGATCCGTTTTTCGAGCTGGGAAATTTAAAAAGTATCGACAAAAATATCGTAACGAACTACGAAAATCACACCAAAGCCTTTATCAAGATCCAAGAGGGCTGCGACTTTGCCTGCAGTTACTGCATCATCCCCGCCGTTCGCGGCAAGGCGCGCAGTATGGACGAGGAAGCGATCTTGCGCGAGGCTAAAATTTTAGCCTATAACGGCTATAACGAGCTGGTGCTAACGGGTACAAACATCGGCAGCTACGGCAAGGATACGGGTTCAAGCCTAGGGCGACTGCTAGGCAGGCTCGGTAAAATAGGCGGCATAAAGCGCATAAGGCTAGGCAGCATAGAGCCTAGCCAAATAGACGAGAGCTTTCGCGAGATTTTAAAAGAGAGCTGGCTGGAGCGGCATCTGCATATCGCGCTTCAGCATACGAGCGAGGCGATGCTACGCATCATGAGGCGGCGAAATCAGGCTTTTAGGGATTTGGAGCTGTTTTTGGAGCTTAGCCAGATGGGCTTTGCGCTAGGAACCGACTATATCGTGGGGCATCCCGGCGAGAGCAAGGAGATATGGAGCGAGGCACTAGAAAATTTTAAAAAATTTCCGCTCACGCATTTGCACTGCTTTGCGTATTCGCCGCGAACCGGCACGCACTCGGCGGATATGAAGATGGACGTTAGCGGCGACGTGGCGAAGGCTAGGCTTAAAATTTTAAAGCAAATCGTAGCGGAAAATAATTTTAAATTTAGGCAAGAGTACGCCAAAAAAGGCGGGAGCCTAAACGTTTTAGTCGAACAGCTAAACGGCGAATTTTACGAGGGATTCGATCAATTTTACAACAAAGTAAAAATCAAAACGGATAAGCAAATTTTAAAAGAGTGGGCGGTTATAGATAAATTTGAAGTAAAAAGCGAGGGAGATTATGCGCAAATTTAAGCTAAATAAACAAAAGATAATCCTCATCCTAACAGTACTTTTAGCGGTCTTGCTAGCTATCGCCGTCGGCAGAAGCCAACCCAAAAACATAATGTATGAAAGCTACGAAAAGCTACTAGAGGGCGGTATGATCGAGAGCGCGACGATAGACGGCGGCCAGATCGAGCTAACGACCAAGGGAGGGCGTAAATACCTCATCGTAAAAGGATGAAATTTTGGCCGTTTTAGCGCTACTTGTTATCTGTTTTGCGGGGCTTGCGGTTTATGCGAGGTTTAAAAAGCAAAAAATCGCCGCTCAAAACGAGAATCAAAAAGCAAACGTCTATGAGTATGAAAATATCTCGGCTAGCTCCGTGCAGCCTGCTATCTCAAACGTCAAATTTGACGATGTAGCGGGCATAAAAGACGTCAAATTTGAGCTAAGCGAAATAGTGGATTTTCTAAAAGATCCCGTAAAATATAAAAAATTCGGCATCAAAATGCCAAAAGGCGTGCTGATGGTCGGGCCTCCCGGCGTGGGTAAAACGCTAGTGGCAAAGGCCGTCGCGGGCGAGGCGGGAGTGCCATTTTTTTACCAAAGCGGCGCGAGTTTCGTACAAATTTACGTCGGTATGGGCGCAAAACGCGTGCATGAGCTGTTTTTAAAGGCTAAAGCGTATGCGCCCTCTATCATATTTATCGACGAGATCGACGCCGTTGGCAAGGTGCGCGGCGGCAACCGAAATGACGAGCGCGAGGCTACGCTAAATCAGCTGCTTACCGAGATGGACGGCTTTGAGGATAACTCGGGCGTCATAGTTATCGCCGCGACCAACCGAATCGAGATGATAGACGAGGCGCTGTTGCGCTCGGGGCGATTTGATAGACGAATTTTTCTTTCGATGCCTGATTTTAGCGATAGGGCCGAGATTTTAAAATCCTATCTAAAAGACAAAAACACGAGCGTAGATGCGCAGGACGTAGCGCGTATTAGCGTCGGCTTTAGCGGAGCGGCGCTTTCTACGCTGGTAAACGAAGCTGCGATAAATGCGCTAAGACGCGGCGGCGAGATAATTGAATTTAGCGATTTTGAAAGCGTTTTAAACAAAGTCCTGCTCGGCAAAAAGAGGATTTTAAGCTACAACGACGAGGAAAAGCGCATTCAGGCGCTCTATCAGGGCGCAAAGGCTTTGGCGGCGTATTGGTTTGGGATAGAATTTGAAAAAATTTCGCTCGTCGAGGAGCAGTTTATGCGCCCCGAGCGAGAGATAGAGTCGCGCTCGCAGATGTTTGCTCGCATCAAGGTCTGTTTGGCGGGTATGAGCGCGCTAAAGATGATTAAAGACGATACCTTTTCAAACTCGGGCGCCGACATCCAAAAAGCCCGCGAGATCGCGCAAAATATGGTCTTTGAGTACGGTATGGGGCGCGCTTTGATACCAAATGCGGCGGATGCCGAGGAGCTACTACAAGAGGCATACGCCGAGGTCGGGACGTTTTTAGCGGGGATGAAAACGCAGCTAGAGCGTATCAGCGAGCATATCGAGATTTTTGAGAGTATCGAT
>NZ_CAUQHQ010000052.1:0-15023 GCF_963517995.1 uncultured Campylobacter sp. | reverse complement strand
ATATATAATCTCATTTTTATTTTAAAATTAAGGGAGAATAATGAGACTTAGTATTTTTGCTTCAGTCGCTATTTTAGCTACTTTTGCCATCGCAGAGACAAAGACCGAGGGCTACTCGGTGATGCTTCCAAGCGTCGAAGTCGAAGGCATTTCCGAGCAAGATAACCTAAAAGGCTACGTCGCCTACGATAGCGCTGAAGTAAACAGAAACGGACTTAGCAACAAGCAAACGCCTCAAACCATCGAAACTATCGATATCCAAAAAAATCGCAACTACGGAACGAACGATCTTTCTAGCATCCTAGAAGGAAACGCGGGCATAGACGCGGGCTACGATATGCGCGGCGAGAGTATAAAAATAAGAGGCTTTAGCGTAGACGGCGGAGATATATATAGAGACGGCGTTAGAGACTCGGGACAGATCAGGCGCAGTACCGCAAACGTCGAGCGAGTCGAGATTTTAAAAGGACCAGCTTCTATCCTATACGGCAGGAGCGACGGCGGCGCGGTCGTAAATTTAGTCAGTAAAAAGGCAAATTTTACCCCCGTTTATAAAGTCTCCGGTAGATACGGTAGCTGGAGTAGATGGGGGCTTGGCGCGGATGTAAACCACGCGGTAAATAATCAACTAGCCGTACGCCTAACCACCGACGGCGAGCGCGGTAAATCGTGGCGCGAAGGTATAAAGTATAAAAATTTTATGATAAGCCCTAGCCTCATCGTAACCAACCAAGGCGGCGACGTAAGCTTCGAGGCGCAGTATACGTACGACAACGCCTGGAGAGTACCCGATAGAACTCCGACCAAAGCCGTCTATGATAAGCTAGGTATCGATTACAAAAAAGGCTTTTCTCACGAGGGCGACTTTGTGGAGGATAGGCTACACTTTTTGCGCACGGAGTTAAATGCCGAGCTAGCAAAAGAGCTAAATTTAAAATGGGTTTTTGGATACAGAAAGGCTAGCCAAAATTTCGACCACTTTTTTGCGGGCAGTATCGTTAGCGGCAACAGACTAAGGCAAAACTACGCAAAGCAAGAGACGGATAACGAAACTATCTCAAACGCCTTTACACTCACCAAGGAGCTAAATTTCGAGAGATTTAAGCACAACATCGCAGTCGGCTACGATAACAGCATCGAAACTCGCCATCCAAGACTCTGGTATAGTAGAACCCATACGCAAGATATCAATCCCTACGCATCTAGGGGTAGCTGGACGTCAAATAGAAGCGTTCTGCTCACGACCGATAACAAACACCGCGCGATCAATCACGGCGTGTTTTTCGAGGATCTCATTAGCCTTGACGACACGTATAGATTGATGCTAGGCGGCAGGTTTGATTTTTATAAATTTAAAACCAGAAATATAAGAGGCCAAACAAACAGCTACACCGGCGACTCGTTTAGTCCTAGAGTCGGCTTTTTATGGGACTTTGCGACCGATCACACCGCTTATGTCTCGTATTCGCAGAGCTTTGCGCCCTACGGAGGTAGAGGCAACATTGGCATCAGCACCGAAGATACGTCAAGACTGGATCTAAAACCGCAAAACAACGTCCAATACGAAATCGGACTAAAAAGCACTTGGGCGGATAATAAATTTAGCTCAAATATCGCAGTCTTTCAGATCGAACATAAAAATATCCGCTATCAACCGGATCCCACAAACGACCCGTATACTTGGGCAGTTCGCGGTAAGGAGCGTAGCCGCGGTATCGAGCTAAACGTGCTAGGGCAAATTTATGAAAATTTATACCTACGCAGCTCGCTTGGCTACACGAACGCTAAGGTTACCAAAGACAACTCGAACCCGCTAAACGAAGGGCTTAATCTAAATGAAACCACGCGCTGGCAGGGCAATGTCTTTTTACGCTACGTAAATGCCGACAAATGGTACGTAGAAAGCGGCGTTACCGGCTACTCCAAGCGCTACTTTTACTCTACTAGCGGCGGTAGAATCCAAGAACAACACTTGCCTGGCTTTGCCAGAGTGGACGTGAGTGCGGGATATAGCTTCACCGAGCATGCGCAAATGACGCTAGCAATAAACAATCTCTTTGATAAAAAATACTGGCGCTCAAGCTCGAGGCTAGGCGACGAGAGGTCGTTTATGGTAAATTTTCACTATAATTTTTAATTAAATTTAAGTAGGCTCGTCGCGCGGTTAAATTTACGCGCGCGGCCCGCAAACTAGCATTTATCTCTCGCCTTTTTACGATTCTTAATATTAAGCTAAATTTAGATACATTTAAATTTTTAGGAGGATAAATGAAAGCTAAATTTTCTATCATAGCCGCTGTTTTGGCGCTAGTTGGATGCGGCGATAACAACATAGATACCGTGAAAAACTACACTCTGCCGCAGAAAAAATCAATGACGATAGGAGCAGCCGTAGACGGGTATGAAGGCTGCAAAAGCGTCAAGTGGGAGGATGTCAGCGCAAAGGATTTAAAAGCGGTCAAAGTAACCTGCGAGGTCTCGGACGCTATCCTTAAAGCCCAGTTTGACAGCCAAAACGCCAGATACGAGGAGGCCGTACAAAAAGCCAAAGACGAGGCGCAAAAAAACGTAGACAGGGCACTAGAGCAGATAATAAAAACCTATAACGACCTAAAAACCGAGGCCAGCGCCGATGCTAGCAAAGAAGAGCTGCTTGCGTTAGCGAATAAATTTTGTAAATACGACGAAGAAAAAGAAAAGAAACACACCTTCGGCGCGCCGGTAACCTGCGATAACGACGCTCTAGCTGGCGAGCTTTTGGATAAATATAAACTAAACGGAAAATCTTTTATATTTGCTACTTTCGTAAATCAGTTTCAGTGGGCTGCGCTTGACTCGCAGCGTCCGCCAAAGCCTATATTTTTCGGCGATATGCCAAAGAAAATCGACTCACGCACATATGAGATTAAATTTATCATAAACACAGATAAAACTGTCGATGTAGACCGTAAAGCTGCGATGATAGAGGACGGGGAGCGCAGGGATATTAGCGGTAGCGTGCTTAGCAAATTTTACGACAGATAGGGTTTGGCCGCTTGCGTCATTAGACGCCTGCGGCAAGCATTTTGTGGTTGCCTTTAAGGATCAAAGCACCTTCTTAGCGCCCGTAAAGTTGCGTAAGATTTACCGAGTATGAAGGCTTTTCTTCGGTAAAATCAAGAGATTTAACTTTAGTCTTTTTGTGCTTTAAAATCGTATTTAAATTTAGATTTAGCGCAAATTTTATCCGCGCTAGTTTATCTAAATTTAGGCGATTTAAAACGTAAGCGTTAGCCTTGATTTTGCTTTATTTACACTTCAAAGCTTGATTTAGCGCCCAAATTTATGAGGTGGGTTGTGCCGACCTCGCGTTTAGATTTGCGAGCTTTTACCGGCGATTTAGCTTTTGCGATACTTGCGCGGTTGCCGCAAACTAAATTTACGCTCAAATCCGGCCCGAATTAGACTTTTATTAGACCAGCAAAATACTTCATATAAACCTTGCAAATAAGCGCGACAAAGCGCGAATTTACGCCTGCAGCGTAAACGCCGTCTCGTTTTGTTTTTGTAATTTTGCGCTATTTTACCGCTTTTGCGAACTAGGCGAGCTTAGCCAGCTAGTTTTTAAAATTTGCATAAATTTAAAACCCTCAAATTTACTCTGGCGGCTTTTTGTATTTACTTTTTTGACTTTATACGTGCCGACGTTTTAGTTTGTCTTTTTACGTCGCGCTTGCCAAATTTAACGACTACTTCAAAAACGGCAACAAACGCAACCTAAATTTAGTCGCTGCGTCCAGGTAAAATCCAAGCGTAGCCAAGAAATTTAGTCGCAAACATAAAGGCTCAAAGAGCGGCATCTAAAGTAAATTTAACAAACTTAAAAACGCAAACTGGGCAATACGGTTTTACATTTTGCAAATCGAGTTTTACGGGTAAGCATAAAATTTAATGCGAAAATATAAAATTTGTAGTTTGAAAACAGCGACCGCGCAGGGTGCCCGCCTACAGGCCAAGCGTAAAAAGCGTAAAAATAGATGGAGAACAAAAAAAACACGACTAGCCGAGTTTAATTTATAAAACAAGGAAAAGAGGCGGACGAGAGGCAAAGCCAAACGCCCGCTTAAATTTAGAAGCGTTGTCCGATAGTAAATTCAAACGTGCTCGTATCGTCGCCGTCTTGCTTTTTGAGCGGTTTAGCAAAGATTAGCTGAAGCGGTCCCATAGGCGTTACCCACTCGATACCAGCACCCGCGCTGTATCTGCTGATGCGTCCGTCGATATGATCTACGATACCAGGAGCCGTGACGTTTGCGATCTTGCCGTGGATCACGCCGTAGTCAAAGAACAGCACGCCGCGCATCTTTACGCGCTCTATTAGCGGGAAGCTAAGCTCGGCCGAGCTATTAAACGACATATCGCCGCCCGTCTCATACCAACTGCCGCTAGAGACTTTGACTTTAGGAGAGACGGTTCTGCTCTCAAATCCGCGTAGATTTCTGATACCGCCTAGATATAACCTCTCGTTGATAGGCACCCAGCCGCGATCCCAAATTTTACCGAAGCTTGATTTAAACCTGAAAATAAGGTCGTAGTCCACCCACTCTCTAATGCCCTGATACCAGTTGAAATTCGTTCTGCTCTTTAAAAATTTCTCATCTCCGCCCACGCCCGCAAACTCTAGGCTAGTGCTTGCGATGATACCGGTGCGAGGCAGGTAATAATCATCTGTGCTGTTATAGGTGATAGACGGGATGAGCGAGCTTTTTAAACTCTTGCCGTCTTTGTAACCAACGGTTTTTAACACGTCGCTAAGCCCGCTGATACGGCTTTGTTCGATGATATAGCCCAAAGACGCGCTTAAATTTCTGGTTAGTTTTCTACCCACTACGACGTTTAAGCCGTATGATTTCTCGTCGTAGCTGTTCCAGTTATAGTCGTTAGCGTATAGCGTGCCGCCGAGGCTATCTTCGCTATCAAAACGGCGCGGGTTGGTTAAACCTATCTGGCCGGAGAGCTCGGTTTCGCTCCTATCGACGCTTACGACACCCTTCATGCCGCTACCAAACACGTTCGTATCCGATAAACTTGCGTTAAGTAGCAATCCGTCTGAGCTACCGTAGCCGATACCGCCGCTGATAGAGCCGGTGGAGGCCTCTTTTACTTTTACGAGTAGATCGACTTGATTTGCTCCAACGCGTTGTTCCTCGATCTCGACATCGTCAAAATAGCTCGTTCGCTTTAGCGCGTCCTTGCTGTCTTGTAGGTCGGTTCTGCTATATAAATTTCCCTCCGTGAGGTATAGCTCTCGTCTAACGACTCTATCTACGGTTCTATCGTTGCCTGAAATTTGTACGTTTCTTATATATACTTTTTCGTCCGGCACGACCTCGTAGACGATACTTACGGTCTTATCCTCGACGTTTTTCTCGGTTTTTGGATTTATCCTTACAAACGCATAACCCTTATCCGCCACGATATCGTCGAGCTTTTTCATGTCTTGCCTTAGGCGAGCGGAGTTCATCACGTCGCCGCCCTCTAGCCTAAAGTCTTTTAAAATTTTCTCTTTATCAAGCTCTAAAAACTCTGGAGCTTCGATATCTACGCTAGATACCCTATACTGCTCGCCCTCGGTCACGTAGTAGGTAAGATCTGCGGTGTAGTTATCCATGTAGGCGTTTAGATACGGGTTTGAGACAGTGGCGTCTAGGTAGCCTTTTTGATAGTATTTGTCTTGGATTCTCGCAGGATCATTCGGTAGCTCAAAAAGTTTAACCTTACCGTCGTTTCTACCCCACATCCAGCCCATAAATTCGCGCTCTTTGTTCGCTACCACAGGCTCCACGTCGCCATAATCAAAAAGCTTTGCGCCGACTAAATTTACGTTTTCTATTATGATATTTTCGCCGCGGTTTATGTTCATGGTGACAAAAAGGCTGCTTTCATTACCCGCTACTGGCTCTTTTGTTACGTCTACGATCGTGTCAAAGTAGCCCTTTGACTCGTAATACTGCCTGATGCGCTCTTTTGCGCGCTCGATGGCTAGCTCGTCGTACATATTGCCTTGTTTGATATTGATTAGCCCGTCGATAGCGGTTTTGTCGTTAGTCACTACACCTTTGATATCGATACGAGCGATGCTAGGCTTTTCTTTTACCGTTACGGTTACGTAGCCGCCCTCGTTTTCGATATATATATCGTCGAAGTAGCCCTGCCTAAAGAGCTTTGCGATCGCCCTATCCGTACTATCGCCGCTTAGATCGTCGCCGACTTTTAGCCCCATTATCTCCTTTGCCGTTTCTGGAGACAGATGCACAAGACCTTTAAAATTTATGGAAGTTATCTGCTGGGCATTTGCCAAAACAGCACCCAGAAGTAGTAAAAAAACGCTTTTTTTCATTTATTTAACCTAAAAGTGATGATAAGGCTGTATAATAGCACATTTTATTTTTAAACAATATAAATTTAAAAGGCGAATTTATGAAAATCGGTATCGTAGGCCTAGGACTCATCGGCGGCTCGCTAGGTCTTAGCCTAAAAAACGAAAAACTAATCAGCTGCGTTAGCGGCATGGATCTAAGCAAAGAGCACGAAAAACAGGCGATTGAGCTCGGTCTCGTGCATGAAATTTTGACGCTTGAGCAGATGAAGCAAAAATGCGACATGATATTTCTAGCCATCCCCGTAGAAGCCATCATCAAAATCGTCAAAGAATTTGAAGGCATCGGCGAAAACACGACCATCGTAGATCTAGGCAGCACCAAGCAAAAAATAATCGAAGCCGTACCAGAGAGCATCAGACAAAATTTCATTCCCGCGCACCCGATGGCGGGCACGGAGTACTCCGGTCCGACCGCCGCCTTTTCTGGACTTTTTAAAGACGCTGTCGTAGCCATCTGCGACTTCAAAGAAAGCGGCGAGATGCACGTCAAGCGCTCGGTCGAACTCTTTTCGCACCTGGGTATGAAGATTATTTTTATGAGTGCAGCCGAACACGACCACCGCGCCAGCATCATCTCCCATCTGCCCCACGCCATCAGCTTTTCGCTAGCTAGCAGCGTACTAAAAAAGGAAAACAAAAAAAATATCATAGCGCTAAGCGGAACGGGATTTAACGGCATGATCAGGATCGCCAAAAGCTCGCCCGTGATGTGGACGGATATCTTTAAACAAAACAAGCAAAATTTGATAAATTCGATAGACCTTTTCAAAAAAGAACTTGACGAATGCGAAAATTTAATTAAAAACGAGAAGTGGGACGAGCTGCGAGAATGGATGAGCGAAGCTAGAAAAATACGCGAAATTTTATAAATTCGGGCGCAAATTTACCTTAAATTTATCGCTTTTTAGTACAATCGGCGTCTTTAAGATTTAGGAGATTTTTATGAGAAGACGCGGCAATGGGAATTTGATATTTTTCGGCGTTATTATTTTGCTTTTAGTTGCGGCGATAGCTTTTTTATTTACTTCAAAAACATTTGAGCGCGAAGCGCCGAGCATCGCTATCTCAGATCAAATTTACTGGAACCTAACCTCGCCCCTACCGATCAAAATAACCGACGAAAGCGGCGTAAAATCGGTTAAAATTTCGCTCGTAGACGAAAAAGGCAACGTAAATTTGCTAACTCAAAAATTTGAAGCACCGTCTGAAATCGTCGATTTAAATTTGAGCTTTCCAAAAACGGGATTCGGCGCGCAAAAAGATATCTACAATATCGTGATCGAGGCCACGGATACTAGCAAATGGGGATTTTTCCTCGGCAACACGCAAAAAAAAGAGGTTAAAATCACCGTCGATAACAAAAAACCCGACGTAAACATCCTAAACCACTCGTACGCCATCACGAAAGGCGGTAGCGCGACGGTCGTGTTTAAGGCCACCGACGAGATGCTAAAAGAGGTCTATATAGAGACGAATTACGGTAAAAAATTTATCCCGAGCAAATTCGTAAAAGACGGCTACTACGCCTCGCTAGTGGCATGGCCGGCGCAGCAAGGCTCGTTTAGCGCCGACGTCGTAGCGCTTGATGCGGCGGGAAATATAACCAAAAGTAAGATAAGATTTTTCTACCAAGATAAAAAATACCGCATCTCAAAGATAAAACTGGACGGCCAAAGTAGATTTTTAAACGAGAAAATCCCCGAGCTAGCGCAGCAATACGCCAAAAATTACGACGCGATGAGCAATCTGGAAAAAATGAAATTCGTAAATGAAAATCTACGCGAGGCAAATGAGAAAATAATCTCGCAAATCGCTGCAAAAGTCGAAATAGACGCGGCGGAAAATTTTAGCGTAAATAAATTTTACCCGCTAAAAAACGGCAAAGCGGTGGCGAGCTTCGGCGACCACAGATACTATACCTTTGAAGATAAAGACGTAAGCGAAAGCTGGCACATGGGCATCGACCTAGCCTCGACGCAAAGAGCCGACATCGTCTCTAGCAACGACGGCAAGGTAGAATTTGCCGCAGAAAACGGCATCTACGGGCGTAACGTCCTGATAAATCACGGATTTGGCCTTTTTTCGCTCTACGGACACTGCAGCTCGCTAAATATCAAGGCCGGCGACTCCGTTAAGGCCGGCGACATCATCGCAAATACCGGTGTTACTGGCTTAGCTATGGGCGATCACTTGCACTTTGGCATGCTGGTGCAAGGCATAGAAGTACGCCCCGAAGAGTGGATGGATAACGGCGGGATGAAGGATAACGTAACCGGCGTTTTGAACGCGGCTAAAAAAATGGTCGAATAAATTTACCGTTTTGTTGTAAATTTGTTGTATAATGGCAAGAATAAGAAAAATAAGGGCGAAAATTTGAAACAAACAACTATAAAATCAGCCGTAGAAGGCGTAGGAATCGGGCTTCACAAGGGCGAGCCGATAAAAATCACGCTTGAACCGCTCGGGGCAAATTCAGGAATAATATTTTACAGAAAAGACCTCGGAGTGAGCTTTAAGGCAGAGCCGAAAAACGTGATAAACACTCAAATGGCTACCGTAATCGGCGGCAAAGAGGGCTACATCTCGACGATTGAGCACCTTCTTAGCGCGATAAATGGCTACGGCATCGACAACATCCGTATCGTTCTAGACGCCAACGAAGTTCCCGTTATGGACGGCTCGGCGATAAGCTACTGCATGATGCTCGATGAAGCCGGCACGGCGGAGCTTGACGCGGACAAAAAAGTAATCGTAATCAAACGCCCGGTAGAAGTAAACAAAAACGGAAAATTTGCCAGAGTAACGCCGTCGAATAACCCAAAATTCGACTTTACGATCAAATTTGCCCACCCGATAATCGGCGAGCAAAATTACGTGTTCGAGTTTAGCAAACAAGCCTACATCGAGGAGATCGCGCGCGCTAGGACGTTTGGATTTTTAAAAGACGTGCAGATGTTAAGGGCGCAAAATTTAGCCCTCGGCGGCAGCCTAGACAACGCTGTGGTCATCGACGATAATAAAATTTTAAATCCTGAAGGCCTGCGCTTTGAAAACGAATTCGTTCGTCATAAAATTTTAGATGCGATCGGCGATCTAAGTCTGATGGGCGCGCCTTTGATGGCTGATTATACGAGCTTTGCGGGTAGCCACGAGCTAAACCACGAGCTAACGCTAGCTATCCTAAGCAACGATAAAAACTACGAAATCGTCACGCTAAAAGGCGATTTCGCGCGCGAGTACCAAAAGGTATTTGCATAAAAAATATCCAAATTTTAGTTATCGCTCTTAGCTCGCCGCTAATCGTCGGCATTTATGACGAAAACGGCGAGCTTATAGAGCAAATTTCTAGCGAAGAAAAATCCGACGTCTCTCTCGTAAAAATAATGGACGAGATTTTAAACGGCGGCAAATTTAATCTACGAAAAATCATCTACGCAAACGGCCCGGGAAGCTTTATGGGCGTAAAAGTCGCCTACGTCATTTTAAAGACGATTAGCATCGTAAAAGAGTGCGAATTTTACGCGGTTAGCGGCTTTGAGCTAAACGGCGGCGCGCCGATACGGGCAAATAAAAACTTAAGCTTCGTAGATACGCCCGATGGCATAAAACTACAAAAAGCGCAAGCGGGCGAGTTTGGCTTACCGCAAAATTTAGCCGTTTTAAATCTAAAATTAGATACTCTACCAAATTACGTTATACAAGCCGTTTAGGAGATTTTTTGCAAATTTTAGTTCCCGCCACTAGCGCAAACATTGGCCCCGGTTTTGACGCCTTAGGACTTGCCCTAGAGCTACACAACACAGTCGAGATAACGAGGGCAAACTTCGCCTCCGTGAGCATTTTGGGCGAAGGCAAAGACAACGCGCTTCTTAAAAAAAACAACATTTTTTTATCTATTTTCAATGAAATTTACGTCAAACTAACGGACAAAAAAGATACTTTTCGCATGATTTTTACCAATCAAATCCCGTTTTCTCGCGGCCTGGGTAGCTCTTCTGCGGTCATCACTTCCGCCATCGCGGCAGCTTATGCGGCGGCTGGATTTAAGGCGGATAAAAGCGCGATTTTAAACCAGGCGCTAGTTTACGAAAACCACCCCGACAACATCGCTCCGGCGACGCTTGGCGGTTTTGTTAGCTCCGTCGTTGAAAACGGCAAAGTAAAATCTCTAAAAAAACATTTAAGCGCCGATATCAAAGCCGTCGTCGTGATCCCCGATAAGCCCATGAGCACTAACGAATCGCGCGCCAAGCTACCTAAAAATTTCACTATGGGCGAGTGCGTTAGCAACCTCTCTCACGCCGCATTTCTCACGGCTTGCTTTTTTAGCGAAAATTACGAACTTTTAAGAACGGCGGCAAAAGACGTCATGCACGAGCAAATCCGCATGCAAAACCTGCCAGAGCTCTTTGAAGTGCGCAAGATAGCCTACGAAAACGGTGCTCTTTTAAGCACGCTTTCAGGCAGCGGATCGAGCTTTTTAAATATCGTTTACGCGGGCGATGCGGCAAATTTAAAACAAAAACTGCAAGATAAATTTAAGAGCTTTCGGGTTGAAATTTTTAATTTCGACAACGACGGGATAAAAATCCTACAAAGCTAAAAAAAAGCTAAAAGAAGTTATAATAATGGCTCAAAAATTTATCCCTATCAGGACGTGCGTGGTCTGCAAAAAGCGCTTTGAACAGCAAATTTTGCGTAGATACAGACTGATAAATTCTTCGCTATTTTTCGGAAACGGAAACGGACGCAGCTTTTATCTTTGCGAAGAATGTCTAAAAAAAGACGAGAAAATTTTAAGAAAATCGCTCGGAAGAGTCGCAGGCAGCTTTATAGCGACGCTACAAAACGGGCAAAATTTAAAGGAGATACTCTTAAATGGGGACTGTTCGAATTTCAGAGATAGCAAATGAGCTCGGTTACAATAGCAAAGAGGTTTTAGAAAAGGCTATTGAACTTGGGCTAAAGGTCAAAACGCACTCAAGTGGCGTTAGTCCTGAAGAAGCGGCGGCGCTATACACCTACATCCAAACCGGCGAGATCCCCGAAGCTCTCAAGAAAAAACCGGAAAAGAAAAAACCGACCGTTAAAAAGGCGGAAACCAAAGAGGGCAAAGAGGAAAAAGAAAACAAACCTAAAGAAGCTAAAAAAACAAGCGCCGCAAAAGAAGAAAAGCCTTTGCCGAAAGAAAAAGTAGAAACAAAAAACGACGAAAAATCCAAAAAAGAACAAAAAACAGTTACTCAAAAACCGGCAGAAAAAGCGCCAGAGCCAAAAACGCAAGTAGCACCAAAAGAGGAACCAAAGGTCGAACCTGCCGCCGAGCCGGTCCAGCCAAAAGAGAGCCTAGCCGACGTTAGTCTGCAAAAAAGACGCGGTCTAGTCATCGTAAAAAAGAAAAAAGACGAGCAACCAGCGCCTAGGGCAAGCGAGAGAAAAGAGTCTGCGCCGCCGCTAAATTTGGAAAATATGTTTAAATTTAGCGACGAAAAGATCGAGCGCAAAAAGAAAAAAGAGAAAAAACCGGTCATCGCAACTAAAAAAGACGGCGCCACCAAGATGGATCTACTAGGCGACCGAGATATGGCCGACATCGTGATAGACGATGAAGACGTAGTTATATTGCCTGATTTTTCAGTTCGAACGCAAACTCCGGAGCCTCAAAAAACAAAACAACCGACAAATACGGGCTACAAGCCGGTGCTAAATAACTCGGTAAGTTCATTTCTCGAGCAAGGCACTGCGCGCAGGCCTCGCAAAAAACATAAAAAATCGCAACGCGCCGACCATAACGGCGAGGCGGTGACCTACGTCGAGATACCAAAAGAGATCCGCCTATACGAATTTGCCGATAAGATCAACAAGCAACCTAGCGAAGTCATCGGCAAGCTCTTTATGCTGGGTATGATGACGACCAAAAACGATTTCTTAGACGAGGATGCGATAGAGATTTTGGCCGATGAATTCGGTATCGAGGTAAATATCGTCGATACGCAAGAAGCGTTTGACTACGTTAAGGCCTACGACGAAGAAGAAGAGCGGCTGGATGATGCAAATTTAACCGTCCGCGCTCCGGTTATCACCATCATGGGTCACGTCGATCACGGCAAAACCTCGCTACTAGACTACATCAGAAGCTCGCGCGTAGCAGCGGGTGAAGCCGGCGGCATCACGCAGCACGTAGGCGCCTATATGGTAAATAAAAACGGCAAAAACATTACCTTTATCGACACTCCGGGTCACGAAGCTTTCACCGCTATGCGCGCTAGAGGAGCCAAGATCACAGATATCGTTATCATCGTGGTCGCAGCCGACGACGGCGTAAAACCTCAGACCAAAGAAGCCGTGAGCCATGCAAAAGCCGCCGGCGTCCCGATCATCATCGCGATAAACAAGATGGATAAGGAGGCCGCAAACCCAGACAAAGTAAAAAGCGAACTAGCCGAGCTAGATATCCTATCTACAGACTGGGGCGGCACGTACGAGTTTGTACCGATCTCCGCAAAAACCGGTATGGGTATAGACGATCTACTTGAGATCGTACTCTTGCAGGCTGAAATTTTAGAACTAAAAGCAAACGCAAAGGCAAACGCAAAAGCAGCCATAATAGAAAGCTCGCAGCAAAAAGGCCGCGGTCCGGTAGCTACCGTTATAGTTGAAAACGGCACTCTAAAAGTCGGCGATATCGTGGTCGCAGGCGTCGCGTACGGTAAGATAAGAAGCATAACCGACGATCAGGGCAAAATTTTAAAAGAGATAAAGCCGGGCGAATGCGGCGTGATAATGGGCCTTAGCGAGATTCCAGAAGCCGGCGAAACGCTAATAAGCGTCAAAACCGATAAAGAAGCCCGCGAGTACGCACAGAAAAAAGCAGAATACCTACGCCAAAAAGAGCTTAGCAAGACGACGAAAGTAAGCTTAGAAGAGCTTAGCGAAAAGATAGCCGAGGGCGAGCTAAAATCGCTCCCCGTCATCGTAAAAGCCGACGTTGGCGGCTCGCTAGAAGCCATCAAGGCAAGCCTAGAAAAACTTCGCAACGACGAGATAAAAGTAAATATCATCCACTCAGGCGTGGGCGGCATAACTCAAAGCGACGTAGAGCTAGCCAGAGCGAGCGAAAACTCCGTGATTTTAGGCTTTAACATCAGGCCGACGGGCGAAGTGAAAGAAAAAGCCAAAGAAAGCGGCGTCGAAATCAAAACCTACAACGTCATCTATAACCTGATCGACGATGTCAAGGCGATCCTAAGCGGCTTAATGTCGCCTGTCATCCACGAAGAGCAGCTCGGTCAAGCACAAGTACGCCAAGTCATCAACGTTCCTAAAGTAGGCGCGATCGCAGGCTGCATGGTGACTGAGGGCACGATAAACCGCGGCGCAAAAATCCGCCTAATCAGAAACGGCGTGGTCGTGCACGAAGGCACTGTAAGCTCGCTAAAACGCTTCAAAGACGACGTGAGGGAGGTTGCGCGCGGCTGTGAGTGCGGCGTGGGCATCGACGGCTACAACGACATCAGAGAAGGCGATTACATCGAGAGCTTTAAAGAAGTAGAGGAGCAAGCTAGCCTATGAACCCATCGGAGATAAAACGCCTGCGCACGCAAAGCGTATTAAAAGAGCTACTGCCCGAGGCTCTATCTACGCTTGAGGACGAGCTTTTACGCGGACTTTGCGTAACCGACGTCGAGTGTAAAAAGGGCAGATACGACGCGTTCGTTTATCTTGATAAAATGATGTTTGACGTGCGTGAGCAGGCCTATATACTAGACCGCCTAAAGCGCGTATCAAAGCACCTGCAAAATCACTGCATGGCGGCCGAAGGCTGGTATAGAGCGCCGAATTTTCACTTTAAATTTGACGATAGGCTCGAGTACCAAAATCATATGGATGATTTGTTTGAAAAAATTTCAGAGGATCTAAATAAAAATGCAAAATCTTGAAAATCTGATCTCGCAGTGCGGCGTGCAGCTCTACGACGTCGAGGTCGCAAACGAAAACGGCAGAGCGATCTATAGGATCTACATCGCAAAGCCCGGCGGCGTAAATTTGGACGACTGCGAAAAGGTTTCGCGCCTACTCTCGCCGATATTTGACGTCGAGCCGCCGCTTAGCGGAGACTACGTGCTAGAGGTTAGCTCGCCCGGACTTGAGCGAAAGCTGGAAAAACCGAGCCATTTTATCTCAAGCGTCGGAGAACTAGCCAAAATCTCGGCCGAAGTAAACGGCGAAAATAAAAAGCTAAAAGGCAAAATCATATCCGCCGATGGCGATGAAATCTCGCTTGAAAGCGATGGTCAAATTTTAAAGATAAAAATCGCGAATATAAAAAAGGCAAAAACCTATATCGAGTGGTAAGCCGCAAATTTAAAGGCTCGAATTTAAACTAATATCCCGTCAAATTTTAGGTTAAATTTTACAAATTTGAGCGCTTTAAATTTAGATCGCAAAGCTTAAACGCGCCACGGTCAAATTTCTTAAATTTAACCTCAAATTTACAAACCGCCTCCGCATAAATTTAAATTTCCCCCAAAAAGCACAAAAAAAGGCGATGCAAATTTCGGCGATTCTGCCCGCATACTCCCCAAAGCGCGCAGCGTAAATT
>NZ_CAUQHQ010000051.1:0-15070 GCF_963517995.1 uncultured Campylobacter sp. | reverse complement strand
ATTAAATTTAACGACGAGACAGCGCTAAATTCGGACTTGCCTTTGTTGCAGGCTAGAGCCGATCTAGCTAGCGAAAATGGCGCGAAAATAATCGACGAAGTCCACAAAGACGTGCCGGAGGTAAAAGATGAGGATTTGCCTTGCCTTAAAGAGGCCGAGCTTGACGTAGAATTAAAACCGGCGATAGATATTTTAGATTACGTTCCTTACGAGCCTAGCGAAGATGAAGACGAAGCGAATGATGATGCGATTTTGAGTGAAGAGCCCAAATTTAGTAAAAATTTAGAACAAGCGACTCAAGCAGACGAAAAAAGCGCAGAAGAGCTAAATTTGCAAACGCCAAGCTTAATGCAAGAAAAAAGCGAGAAAAGCGACGATAAAGAAAATTCGGCGCCAAAATTTATTATTAAAAACGAGGAAAAATTGGAAAAGATGCATGAAAGCAAGCCTCAAGCGGCAGCACAAGAGATAAATCTAAAACAAACGAAAGAGCGACTAGATGAGCAAAATTTAGATGCTAGAAGCGTAGCCAGGTTAAATTTAAGCCCTAAAAACGAGCCTGCCAAGCCGGCGCGAGGAGATAGAGCCGCGCTTTTAGCCGATCTTGTCGCAGATGTCGCAGAGCCCTTTGCGCCGCAAGGATTTGGCATAGGCGCGGCGACGGCGGCTGAGGACGACAGCGAAGAAAGAGCCGAGATAAAAAATAAGCTTGATGAGTATCTGCTAAAGCTAATCGAGGGCGGCGGAAGCGACCTGCACGTAAAATCGGGTAAAGTAGTACGAGGTAGATTTAACGGCGAGATCGTAAAGATGGGCGATAGGGTTTTAGACTACGATAGAGCCGTACTGTTGGCTAAAGAAATTTTGGGAACGAATTATTATAATCTCATGAAAAAAAAGAACGTAGATTTTACGTACAAGCTAAATGATGATTTTCGCTTCCGCGCAAACGTTTTTTTGCAGATGGACGGCGTATCTTTCGTTTTTAGAACGATTCCGACTAGGATTCCTACGATGTCCGAGCTTTTGCTGCCGCCTATTATCGAGAAACTTTGCGATAAGGTAAATAGAGGCATCATCCTAGTAACCGGTCCGACCGGAAGTGGCAAAACTACGACGCTAGCTAGCATGATAAACTATCTAAATCATACGAAAAACTATCATATCGTCACTATCGAAGACCCGATCGAGTTTATATATAATGACGATAGAAGCGTTATTAACCAACGCGCTATCGGACAAGACGTCGATAGCTTTGCCGATGCGTTAAGGGCATCTATGCGCGAAGACCCGGACGTCATATTCGTAGGCGAGATGAGAGACCTAGAGACCGTTAGAACCGCGATAAATGCCGCAGAAACCGGCCACTTAGTGCTTGCGACGCTTCATACGCTTGATGCCAAAGAAACTATAGGCCGCGTCATAAATATGTTTCCAAAAGAGGAGCAAAACCGCATAAGAATGACTTTCGCATCGGTTTCCGAGGCTATCATCTCTCAGCGTCTGGTCCTAACTACGGCCGGCAAACGCCGCGTCGCCTGCGAAATAATGGTAAAAAATATCAGGGTAAGGGATATGATTCTTGAGGATAGAGATAGTGAAATTTACGATGCGATAGAGCAAAGTAAAAACACCTATGGAATGCAGACCTTTGAGCAGCATTTGCTAGACATGTATACTGCGGGCGTTATCACGAAAGAAGAAGCGCTAAGAAGCGCGAGCAGAAGGGAAAATCTCGATATAAAAATCAAAAGCGCAGACCTTGCTAAAAAGCGAGCTATGGTTGCCTCCATTGAAGAGGACGACGAGCTTTTAAAAGAGTTTCAAAGCGAGATTATCGCGCTTAAAGATATCAAGTAAGGCGAAATTTATATAAATTTGGATATTATCTGTCTCTATTTTTAACGAAAGGAAAACGATGTTAGAAGGTATCGTTAGAGAGAGTATCGGTAAAAAGGCGTCAAAAGCCTTGAGAAGAGATGGTTATCTAATCGCCAACATTTACGGCAAGGGATTAGAGAATGTGCAAGCCGCTTTTAAAATCAACGATTTTATAAAAGAGGTTCGCAAAAAAGAGAGCCTTGCGTTTGACGTAAAAGTAGGCGGAAAAACCTTAAAAGTCGTAGTAGTCGAATACCAAAAAGACCCTGTGACAAATGCGCTAAAACACGTTGATCTAAAGGTTGCGCTTCCAGGCATCGTCTCAAAATATATGATCCCGGTTAAGCCTTACGGAACCCCGGTCGGTCTAAAAAATAAAGGCGTTTTGATCATCTCAAAAAGGCGCTTAGCCGTAAAATGCACGGCTGAAAATTTGCCTAATTCATTTGACATAGACGTTAGCGGTCTTGATATAGACAATACCGTGTTGGTGCGCGATATAGCCGTTCCTGCGGGCGTCACTATGATCGATGCCGACCGCGTAGCGGTTCTAGGCGTAATAAAAGCTAAATAAGGCTAGCCTTGATACTCATAGTCGGACTGGGGAATCCCGGTCCCGAGTACTCCAAAACAAGACACAATGTCGGCTTTATGCTGATAGATAGACTCAAAAATTCAAATTTCACCGACGTAAGCTCAGCTAAATTTCAAGGCGAGCTGTTTAAATTTCAAAATTTACTTTTTCTAAAACCGACGACCTTTATGAATTTAAGCGGACGAAGCGTAAAAGCCGTTGCTGATTTTTACAAACCCGAGCGCATTATCGTTATTCATGACGACCTTGATCTAAATTTCGGCGTCGTCAAATTTAAAAAAGGCGGCGGAAACGGCGGACATAACGGGCTAAAATCAATCGATGCGCTAATGGGCGCAGACTACGAGCGCGTACGTATCGGTATCGGCAGAAGCGCGTACAAGGGCGAAAGTGCGGTAACTAGCCACGTGCTTGGCGAATTTAACGTAGATGAAAAAGAGGGGTTGGAAAAAATTTTGGACTACTGCGAAAACGCGCTAAATGAGCTAATAAAAACCGACATCGATGCCGTTTCGCAAAAATTCTCGACAAAAAAAGGCATTTTGTGAGAGGGTTAAATTTAGCATTTGCGACTTTTACTTTTTCTCAAATTTTGCGGCTTTTTAAAGCGTTCAAAAATCGATTAAATTTAGAGTCCAAATTTAAAGTCTTACGCCTAATCTTCCTTACCGTAAATTTTATAAATTTGTATAAAAACTTTACCTGCAAATTTATAAAATTTACGAAAAAAACGCTCAGACGAAAATTTAAATTCGGATTTTTTAAGAGTATAAAACAAGCCTATTTCCAGTCTAGCCAAAAAGCGGTAAATTTGAGCGTCATTACGGCGGCAAAGGATGCATATTTGCAGCATAGCTCAAATAATAAACTTGCAGGGCAAGTTTGCGGTATTTTCGGTAGCGCCGCTTTCGTATGCCTTCCATCATGCGCAAAATTTGATCTAAAAGAGCTTAAATGAACCTTTACGCGCGTTACGTCGGCTGGCTTTATTTTAAATACTTCGCGATCTTGTTTATCGCGCTCACGCTTTTTTACGTCGGTATCGACATCCTAACCAACCTAAAAGATATGCCCGCAAGTGCGAACCTAAAGCTGCTTTATTTCGGACTTACCTCGCTTACGGCCGTAAACTACGTCTTGCCGCTCGCGCTCATTTTTGCGCTGATAACTAGCAAATTTAGCATGATCCGCAGTAACGAGCTAGTTAGCTTTTACGCGCTAGGTATCGACAAAAATCGCCTAATAAAGCCGCCTTTTTATATCGCGCTTGCCATCACGTTTATTTACGTCGGATTAAATTTTACGCCGTTTGCCTACTCTTACGAGTACGCCAGAAACATCGTTAAACTCTCGCATTTATCGCGTACGAGCTCGGATATTTTCTTAAAATTCGAGGGCAAATTTATCTATATCGATAGCCTCAGTCCGATTAGCGGCGAAGCTAAAGACGTTCGGATATTTGACGTAAACGGTAGCGATTTGCGCGCTGCGACGTTTGGACGTAGCGCTAGGTTCGTAGATGACGCGTGGCTTTTAAAAGAGGCGAAAATCGTAAATTTACCGCAAAATATCAAACTGGGCGAAAAAGGACTCGATATTAAAACGCCAAGCGGATTAAAAACGCTTGAAGGCTTTAAACCAAAAACGATAGAAAGCGCGTCGGCGGAGAATTCGGCGATCACGATTTCTGATGCGGTGGATTATATTTTGGCGTTTAAGGATGAGGGTATCGGGCTAAATTCGACCAAAACAACACTTTATAACCTTGCTTTCGCGCCTTTTTTTGCGCCTTTTATGGTGCTTATTATTTACTATTTTTTGCCGGTTACGGGACGTTTTTTTAACCTCGCCTTAAAAAGCTTTATCTTTACGATAGCCTCGCTTTGCGTCTGGGGCGCGCTTTTTGTGATGATGAGGTTTGCCAGAAACGGCGTCGTCTCGCCAGAGATCGGCGTGCTTTTACCGATTATTTTACTCGGCGCGTACGCTTTTTATCTACATTTTAAAAGTCGTTAAGAGAGATTTAGGCAAAATTTCTGTAAAATCTAACTATTTTTAAACAAGGCTAGTTATGGATTTTACGAATTTGGCACAAAAATACGGCACTCCTCTTTACGTTTACGATTTTGACTATATGGCGCACCGCTACGAAGCGCTAAAAAACGCCTTTCACGCTAGAAAATCTCTCGTATGCTACGCCGTTAAGGCAAACTCAAATTTAAGCGTTTTGAAATTTTTAGCCGGGCTTGGAGCCGGATTTGACTGCGTGAGCGTAGGCGAAGTTAAGCGTGCACTGCTATCGGGGGCTAAAAACTACCAGATCATCCTAAGCGGCGTGGGTAAGCGCGACGATGAACTCAAATTTGTGCTAGAAAACGAAATTTTGATGATAAACTTAGAAAGCGAGGCCGAGATGAACCGCCTGGAAGCGATCGCAAAACAGCTCGGAAAGACCGCTCGTATCAGCATCCGCGTAAATCCCGACATCGACGCTAAAACTCACCCCTACATCTCGACCGGACTAAACGAAAATAAATTCGGCGTAGATCTGCAAACGGCTAAAAAAATGTATTTACACGCTAAAAACTCGCCGCATCTCGAGCCCGTAGGCATCCATAGCCATATCGGCTCGCAGCTAACCGACATCAAGCCTGTTATCGAAGCGGCAAAGATCGTGGCAAATTTGGCTCGCGAGCTAAAAGCGGCGCAAATCGACATCAAATTTTTTGACGTCGGCGGCGGCATAGGCATCGTTTACGGCGACGAGAGCGAGCCTGATCTATACGAATACGCGCAGGGCATTTTGGCAAATTTAATCGGACTGGACGTCACGGTAGTTTGCGAGCCGGGGCGCTTTATCGTAGGTAACGCGGGATATTTTCTAACTAGCGTGCTTTACGAGAAATTTAATAAAGAAAAGCGCTTTGTCGTCGTGGACGGCGCGATGAACGACCTTATCCGTCCTAGCCTCTATCAAGCTAAGCATAAGATTTTCGCTATTAGCGGCAGCAAGACTCTTTGCGAGTGTAAGACCGAGCAGCTTCGCGAGCTCAAATTTAGCCCTTGCGACGTGGTTGGGCCGATCTGCGAGAGCGGAGATTTTCTCGCAAAAGACCGAAATTTACCGTCGTTAAACCCGGGCGATCTAGTCGTCGTCAAATCAGCCGGCGCATACGGCTTTGCGATGAGCAGCAACTACAACACTCGCGGACGTGCCGCGGAGGTAGCGGTAAAGGGCGGCAAGGACTTTTTGATTAGGCGCCGCGAGAGTTTTGAGGACGTAGTGGCGCTGGAGCGCGAATTTCTAGGCTAGGGAGCGAAAATGCAAAACATAAACGACCTTAGAAGCGAGATAGATAAGATCGACGACGAGGTGCTAAAGCGCCTAAATGAACGCATGAATTTCGTGCGAAAGATCGGCGAGCTAAAGCAAACCAGCGGTAGCGCTATCTACCGCCCCGAGCGCGAAAGAGCGATCCTAAACCGCCTAGAGGGGCAGGACTCTGTATTTTTAAACAAAGCTGCTATTGAGGCGATTTATCTTGAAATTTTCGCCGTCAGTAGAAACCTTGAGATGCCTGAAAAAGTCGCCTATCTAGGGCCTGAGGGCACCTACACGCACCAAGCCGCCGAGAGCCGTTTCGGCGCTATGAGCGCGTATCTGCCGCTAGCTAGCATCGAGGCGGTTTTTACGAAACTAAAGCACAAAGAGGCCAAATACGGCGTCGTGCCGATAGAAAATAACACCGAAGGTGCGGTAGGCGCCACGCTAGACTGCCTCGGACGGTTTGATAGCGTCAAGGTCGTGGCTGAAATTTACATGGATATCCACCACATTTTTGCTAGCAAATGCGAAAATTTAAAAGACATTAAACGCATCTACTCGCACCCGCAAGGCTACAATCAGTGCCGCAAATTTTTAGACGATCATATGCTTTCATCAGTCGAGTTTATCCCGGCAAAATCGACCGCGCAGGCTGCGCAGCTAGCCGGTAGCGAGCCAAATTCGGCCGCCATCTGTTCTAAGATCGCAGCCAAGCTTTACGGCGTGCCGATCTTGTTTGAGACGATCGAGGATAATGCTGCAAACCGCACGAGATTTTTTATATTAAGCGATTTTAAAAACGAGCGAGCGCAAAGAAATAAAACATCTATCTTAGCAAAGACCGATCACCGTCCCGGCGGGCTCGTGGAGTTGTTGCTAGCCTTTAGAGACGAGGGCATAAATATAACCAAACTAGAGAGCCGCCCGATAAAACAGCGCGAATTTAAGGCGAATTTTTATATAGATTTTGATGGGCATATAGACGACGATAACGTCCAAAAAGCGATACAAAAAGCGATAAGCTACGGCCACGAGATCGCGTGGCTAGGAAGCTACGTCGCGTGGGAGGAGTGAGATGAAATTTAACGAAAATTTGGCAAATTTAGTAAGCTACGAGGCGGGCAAACCTATCGAGCTTGTCGTACGCGAATACGGCATCGACGCAAAAGACGTCATCAAGCTAGCCAGCAACGAAAACCCCTACGGCACGAGCCCTGCGGTAGTAAAAGCGATCGGCGAGATAGTAAATAAAATGCATCTCTACCCCGACGATAGCTACTTTGAGCTAAAGGCCGCGCTAGCGAGCAAATTCGGCGTCGGCGAAAAATCTATCGTAATAGGCTCTGGTAGCGATCAGATAATAGAATTTGCCGTGCATGCAAAGGCAAACGCAAAGAGGGGAATTTTGACTGCGGGCATAACTTTTGCTATGTATGAAATTTATGCTAAAGCAGCGGGCGCGAAGGTCTTTAAAACAAAGAGTAAAGAGCATGATCTAGGCGAGTTTTTGCAAATTTACAAGGCTAATAAAGACGAAATCGGCGTGATATTTTTGTGTGTGCCGAACAATCCCCTCGGGGGCTGCCTAGACGCCGAGGAAATTTATAAATTTTTAGAGCAAATCGATGCCGATACGCTCGTGGTTATCGACGGCGCGTATCAGGAGTTTGCTAAATTTAAAGACGCCAAAAAAGAGATAAAGCCTCGTGAGCTCATAGCCAAATTTCCAAACGCGATATATCTAGGCACGTTTTCTAAGGCTTACGGTCTAGGCGGTATGCGCGTAGGATACGGCCTCGGCGAGCAAAGCGTGATGAACGAGCTAGGCAAACTAAGGGCGCCGTTTAATATAACGACGCTTAGCCTAAAAGCGGCCATAGAAGCGCTAAAAGACGAAGAGTTCGTAAAAATGACGCTTGAGACGAATTTTAAGGAGATGAAAAAATACGAAAATTTTGCCGACCTCCACGGTATAAAGCGTTTGCCTAGCTTTACGAATTTTATCGTTTTTGAATTCGAGCGCCAAAATTCAAGCGAGCTTGCTCAAAATCTGTTAAAAAAAGGTATAATTTTACGTGATCTAAAAGGCTACGGATTAAATGCGATTCGCATAACGATTGGATTGCCGAATCAAAACGACGTAGTTTTAAAACAAATCGAGGAAAATTTAAAATAAATGGATTTTAAAGCAATATTTCAACAAATCGGGCAAATTTACCAAAATCTCTCGCTAAAACAGCGGCTGGTGGCTATGGGGTCGGTTGCTTTAGTGGTTGGATTTTTAGTATTTTTAAGCATTTACAAAAGCTCAAACGTAAACTACGACGGATATAGCGTTCTTTTTGAAAATACCTCTGCAGCGGACTCTGCGCTGATAATCCAGCAGCTTGAAAAAGATAAGGTTAAATATAAAATTTTAAATGAAGGCACTATTTTAGTGCCAAATGCCGATGTTTACCGCGAGAGAATCTCGGTGGCGTCGCTTGGGATTTTAAAAGACGGCAAAGTCGGTTTTGAGATTTTTGACAAGCAAGAATTCGGCGCGACGGATGCCGAACAAAAGGTTAAATTTCAGCGCGCTTTGGAGGGCGAACTAGCGCGCACGATCGAGAGTTTAGCGCCTATTAAAAAAGCTATCGTTCGTATCGCGATACCAAAAGAGACGCTTTTTACAGAGCGAGCTACGCCGCCAAGCGCATCGATTGTTTTAAATTTAAAAGACGGACAGAGCTTAAATTTAAAGCAAATTACGGGTATTAAAAATTTAGTCGCCGCCGCGGTAGCAAATTTAAAACCCGAGCAGGTAAAAATCGTGAGCGAAGACGGAGCTCCGCTGGGCGAAGAGGACGGCGAATACGACAGCGATCAAATCACCCAACAAATAAAATATAAGCGCGACGCCGAGCAAGGCCTAGAAGAAAAGATCATAAATGTCCTATCGCCGATTGTGGGCGGTTCTGACAAGGTCGTGGCTAAGGTAACTATAGATTTTGATTTTGCCAGAAAAGATAGCCAAAGCGAGACCTTTGATCCAAATTCGGTCGCTAGAAGCGAGCAAAACGTCGAAGAAAAGCGCCAAGGCAGCAAAGAAGCCGAAGTACAAGGCGTGCCTGGAGCCGTAAGCAACATCGGCCCGGTCGAAGGCTTGCAAGACGGCAAAATGAAAGAACTCTACTCTAAAAGCTCATCCACGACGAACTACGAAATCTCAAAAAAGGTCGAGCGCGTCAAGGATCAGTTTGCTAAGATAAACCGCCTAAGCGCCGCAGTCGTAGTAGACGGAAAATACGAAAATAAAAAAGACGAAAAGGGCGAGCCTACGAAAGAAATTGTCTACGTCCCGCTTGATGAAAAGCAGTTAAGTCGAATTGACGCTCTCATCCGCCAGTCTATCGGCTTTGATCAAAATAGAGGCGATGAGGTAACTGTTAGTAACTTCGAGTTCCAGCGCCCTGACGGACAAACTCCAGCTAGCAAGGTAAATTCGTTCTTTGAGCTTTATATCTTGCCTTTTGCGCCGCTGCTAAAATATATATTCGTAGCGATTTTGCTCTACTTTTTCTACAAAAAAGTTATCGTGCCGTTTATGTCTAAGATGCTTGAGGACGTCAAAGAAGAAGAACCGGAGCCGATGCCAGATATCGTCGAGCTTGACGATAGCGAGGATACGCTGGAGAAATTTAAGGCCGCTAAGAAAAAGGTCGAGGAACAGCTGGGCGTAGGAGGCGACTTTAACGAGGATGAGCTCCGCTACGACGTGATGCTCGAAAAGATGAAGCTAGTGGCTCAAGAGCGCGCCGAGGAGATCGCGGTACTACTCCAAGATATGATAAAAAACGACGCCGAATTTAGTAATCGTAAGGATATTTGATGGCTTCTATTAAACTCACGGAACAACAAAAGATGACTTATGACGATCTGTCGATGCCAGAAAAGGTCGCTATCTTGCTCATACAGCTCGGCGAGGATGCCACGACTCAGCTTTTCTCGCACATGGAAGTCGATGTGATAACCGAGATATCGCGCTACATCGCTACGGCAAGAAGCGTCGATAAGGCTGTGGCTTCGGCGGTTTTGGACGAATTTTACGCCTTGATGCAGTCAAACCAATATATAAGAAGCGGCGGACTTGATTATGCGAAGGAAATTTTATACCGTACCTTCGGTCCGGAAGCCGCGCAAAAGATCCTCGACAAACTCGCCAAAAGCATGGAAAACTCAAAGAGTTTCGGCTATCTTACTAAGGTTAAACCTCAGCAGCTTGCCGACTTTATCGTTACCGAGCATCCTCAGACTATCGCGCTTATTTTGGCGCATATGGATTCAACCAGCGCAGCCGAGACGTTGTCATTTTTCCCTGATGAGCTTAGGAGCGAGGTTGTAGTTAGGATGGCGAATTTAGGCGACATCAGCCCATCTATCATCAAGCGCGTTTCAACCGTGCTTGAGGGCAAGCTAGAGAGCCTAACGTCATACAAGGTCGAAGTCGGCGGTCCAAGAGCTGTCGCCGAGGTGTTAAACCGCCTCGGTCAAAAGGCGTCTAAATCTACGATCGAATACATCGAAGACGTCGATGAGAAGCTCGCTACGACGATCAAAGAGCTTATGTTTACCTTTGAGGATATCAATACCCTCAACCAAGCAGCTATCCGCGAGATACTCAAAAACGTAGATAAAAAAGACCTTATGATCGCTCTAAAAGGCAGCGGCGACGCGCTTAAAGAGAAATTTCTCTCAAGTATGTCACAGCGCGCCAGCGATTCGTTTAAAGAAGAGATGCAGTTTTTGGGCGCGGTGCGTGTAAAAGACGTCGAGGATGCTCAGCGCCGCATAGTAGAGCAGGTTCAGGCTCTAGCCGAGAGCGGAGCGTTCCAAATAGGCGAAAGCGATGAGATGATAGAATGAAAAGTAGTTTAATATCAAGCGAAAAAGCCAAAGAGCATTTTATAGAAAATTACAGATTTAAGGTGCTGGGTCAAGAAAAAAAGCAAGACCCGGCTCGTGCGCAGGACTCCGAGGATCAAAAATCTGACGCCGGCGAGCAAGATAGTTCAAATTTAAACGACGCAAAAGAGCAAGGCGCGCATTTTAAGCCCGAATCAAGCTTTATCGAGGAGCTGTTAAAACGCACCGACGAGATGAGCGGCAATATGATAAAGCTGCAAATGCAAATCGAAAATCAAGAAAACGAATTTGCTAAACGCCTAGAAAGCGAGATCCAGCGCGCTAAAGAGGACGGCATAAGGCAGGGCGCAGAGGAAGCGGCGGCTAAATTTAACGAAGAACTAAAGGCGCTTGAGAGCAGGTATCTTGGCTCGATAAATAAGCTGGAGGAGCAGGCGGCTAAATTTGAAAGCCTCATCGCATCTAGCGAAGCGCAGCTACCGACTACTGCTATCGAGATCGCAAAAGAGGTCGTGAAAAAAGAGATTTCTCTAAATTCGGCAAACATCGCCGCAGCAATATGTAAAGAGCTTTTTAGCGAGATAAAAGACGCCAAAGAGGTGCAGGTTAAAGTAAATCCGAAAGATTACGAGTTTATCAAAGAAAATTTCTCCGGTCAAAACGTCAAAATCTCCGCCGACGAAGCCATTAGCGCAGGCGGAGCGATCGTGCTTAGCGACGCGGGCAACCTCGAGGGCACGATCGAAGCCAGACTAGAAAAAATCAAAAAGATAATAGGACAATGATAGACGTAAAATCTATGAACATGGAGGAACTCGAAGCGCTTTGCGGAAAGCTCCGTGATAAAATTTTACAAACCGTCAGCGCAAACGGCGGGCATCTTAGCTCAAACATCGGCGCAGTCGAGCTAATCGTCGCGATGCACTATGTTTTCGACGCTGCAAAAGATCCGTTTATATTTGACGTCAGCCACCAAAGCTACGCGCACAAGCTAATCACCGGACGCTGGGATAAATTTGGCACGCTTAGAAAATTCGGCGGTATCAGCGGCTATACCAAGCCTTCCGAGAGCAGATACGACTACTTTATCGCCGGCCACAGCTCCACCTCGATCTCGCTAGCAGTCGGCGCATCAAAGGCGATCAAGCTAAAGGGCGAGGATCGTATCCCCGTGGCCCTCATCGGCGACGGCTCGATGAGTGCGGGCATCGCGTACGAGGCGCTAAACGAGCTGGGCGATGTCAAAAATCCTTGCGTAGTCGTCCTAAACGACAACGAAATGAGCATCAGCAAGCCCATCGGCGCCTTTAGCAACTACCTGTCGCAGATGATGGCAGGGCCGCTGTATCAGAAGTTTAAAAGCCGCGTAGAGAAATTTTTGAGCTATATGCCGGATGGCGCCGCGTATATGGCGCGCAGGATGGAGGAGGGTATCAGGATCTTTACGCCCGGGATGTTTTTCGAGGAGCTGGGGCTCGAGTACATCGGTCCCGTAAACGGCCACGACGTGAGGGCGCTTATTGAGGCTCTTAGCGTCGCAAAAGGGATGAAAAAGCCCGTCGTCGTGCACGCGCAGACGCTAAAAGGCAAGGGCTACGAAAAGGCCGAGGGGCATCTGGCCAGCTGGCACGGCGTAAGCCCGTTTGATTTGCAAAGCGGCGAAGCCATAAAAAAATCAGCCGCCAAATCGGCCACTGCGCTCTTTGCGGAAAATTTGATCCAGCTAGCTAGCGAGCATAAAAATATCGTCGGAGTTACCGCCGCGATGCCTACTGGCACGGGCATAGACGCTTTGATGGAGAGATTTCCGGATAGGTTTTGGGATGTCGCGATCGCCGAGCAGCACGCCGTGGCCTCTATGGCAGCGATGGCCAAGGAGGGCTTTAAGCCGTTTATCGCGATTTATTCGACATTTTTGCAGCGGGCGTTTGACCAGGTCGTGCACGACTGCGCGATCATGAATCTAAACGTCGTTTTTGCGATGGACCGCGCTGGCATCGTCGGCGAGGACGGCGAAACGCATCAGGGCGCGTTTGACGTGAGCTATCTAAATTTGATCCCGAATTTGACGATTTTCGCGCCTCGCTGCGCCGATAGCTTTAGATTTGCGATGCATTACGCCTACGCTCACGAAGGGCCTTGCGCTTTTCGCTATCCGCGCGGAGCTTTTGCGCTGTCGCAGGGCGAATTTGAGGCGCGAGAGCTAAAGCTCGGCAAGGGCGAAGTTTTAGCCGAAGGCAGCGGCGAAGCGGCCTTTATCGCTTACGGTAACGCCGCGGGCAAGGCAAATGCCGCGCGCAAAATTTTGCTCGAAAAAACGAACGGCAAATTTGACCCGAGCCTCGTTGATCTAGTGTTTGTTAAGCCGCTTGACGGCGAACTTTTGCAAGAGCTCGCGTGCAAGCATAAAATTTGGTACGTCTTTTCCGATACCGCAAAAAAAGGCGGCGTAGGCGAGATTTTGGCCGCGTTTTTGCAGGAGCGGCGCATTTTTGACGTCCGCATCGTTAGCTTTGAGTTTGACGACGCGTTTATCCCGCACGGCGCTACGGCCGACGTTGAAAAGGCTCTTGGTATCGACGCGGCAAGCATTTGCGAGAAAATTTTATCCGAAATGGCGGATTAAATTTGAGCTGAAACGTTTTTGCGCGTTTTAGCGAGTGCATTCGGACGAAAAAGGCGAAAAACTTGAGCGAAACAAATCTTTTTATGCTGGGGCTTGCCGCTCTTGCTTTGATTTACCATGCCTTAAGCGTCACAGGCAAATTTGCGCGCGCTAGGTATACTTTACTTGTTTTTATCTTCATTTATCTTTTTATCGGACTGGTTTTGCTGCGGATTTTGGGTTAAATTTATACTGCGGCTTGCTTTGTAAATTTTGATTTGTGCTGGTTTTACTTGCTGCGACCTTTTACGCTAAAGAGACTTAAGCGGGTTTATAAATCGCGCCTTTGGTTTGCTAAATTTAGCTCAAATACCGCCAAATTTAAGCAAAAATACCAAAACGTAATGCGGATTTTAATCAAAGACAAAAATATCGCCTAGATCAAATTTGAGCTATTTTTGCTTCTATTTAACATAAATTTTAGCAGATAATAATTTATATTACCAACTATAAAGAAGTTTTAAATAATTTTTTTGTATATTTAGGAAAAAATACCAGGAAAAACGATGAACTATATGGAACTTCTTAAAAATCGCGGCCTTAAAGCCACCCCGCAACGCCTCAGCGTACTAAAAATCCTCGATCGCCACTCTCATCCTACGATCGATGAGCTATACGAAGAGATTTGCGCAGAAAATCCATCCGTATCGCTAGCGACGGTATATAAAAACCTAAATATGCTCAAAGACGAGGGACTAGTCGTCGAGGTCAATATGCCAAATCAAAAGGCGCGTTACGATATCTTTAGCCATCCTCATATACACGTGGTTTGCGAGAGCTGCGGGAGCGTAGAGGACTATGATTTTTGCGAGGCGCTGGATGCGTATAAGGAAAATTTGGAGAGAAAATTAGGCAATCTAATCGAAAAGATGAACGTGCTAGCGACCGTCAAGGACTGTAAAAACTGCCGCAGATAGTTTCGGCTAGTTTTTGGATTTTTTAGGGCTTTGCGGATTTGGCTCGTTTTTGGCTCTATTTTAGCGACGTTTTGGGTTTAAATCGGCTCAATGAAACCTAAGCGGAGCCTACCTTATCTATTTTAGTAAAGTACGTTAGAGTTTTTTTTGTAGAGATATCGCTTTGTAAGCGCCTTATTTGTTTTTTGTATCTTTGCCGTTATAATATCTAAATCCTACTTTGTCTTGCTTGCTACTTATAAAAACATAGCTTACATCTTAGCTTGCCGCTCATTTTGATGACGTTTTTTCGGTAAAGGCATAAATTTAACTATCGTTAAACGTAAACGGCGCATAGGATTAAATTTTGATAGGCCCCATATCAGACTAGCTAAGTGCGTAAATTTAAAAACAAAAACAGAGGTCTTTTATCTTTTTGTCTTGTTTCTTTTAAGTTATCTTATAAATTTGACGCGGCGATTTTGATCGTGCTAGCAGTCGGGGCTGGGTATTTCGTGTATGCGAAAGAGTTTAGACAAAAAGACTGCGGTAGCGGCAAGGCGTGCGGCTCTAAAGGTAAAAGATACGACTAGCGCGCATTTTTGCCCGCGAGCTTTTGCGTGTTTTTGCGTTTTATTTACCGCGCGTTTTAAATTTACATTTTCATGACGCGAATTTGGGCGAGTAAAATTTGAAGCCGAAATTTACAAATTTAGCCAAATTTGACTTCAAATTTGAGCGTAAAACGATAAGGCGAAGTATCGTGAGTGGATTTTTACTGCGCTATGCTCGTAACTCTAAAG
>NZ_CAUQHQ010000050.1:0-15300 GCF_963517995.1 uncultured Campylobacter sp. | reverse complement strand
TAACAAGTAAAAGTTAAAATTTCCCGACTTTTAGGCAGATTTTATCAAATTTTGACTACAATCAAACCTAAAAATCACTAAAGGTAAAAACTTGCAAGAGTATAGAGAAAGTATCGCAAAATGCGGGAATTTGGCGGATTTAGACAAGATTCGCGTCGCGCTACTGGGCAAAAAGGGCGCGATCACGTCGGAGTTTGCTAAGCTTAAGGATATGGACGAAGCGGCCAAGAAGGAATTTGCGGTAAATTTAAATAAGCTAAGAGACGAATTTGAATCGCTTTTAGCGGCTAAAAAAACCGAGCTTGAAAGCGGTGAGATAAAAGCCAAAATGAAGGCCGAAGCCATCGACATCACGCTATTTAACGAGCCTTCGGGTGCCGGCGCACTGCACCCCGTGATGGCTACGATGGATAAGATCATCGAGTACTTTATGATGCAAAATTTCTCGCTCGAGACGGGACCGCTGATAGAAGATGATTTTCATAACTTCGAGGCGCTAAATTTGCCTAAATATCACCCTGCGCGCGATATGCAAGATACGTTTTATTTTAAGGATTTTAGACTCCTTCGCACGCATACTAGCCCCGTGCAGGTGCGCACGATGATGAGCAAAAAGCCTCCGATCCGCATGATAGCACCGGGAACTGTGTTTCGCCGCGATATGGATCTAACGCACACGCCGATGTTTCATCAGGTAGAAGGCCTCGTGGTCGAGGAGGGCGGCGCGGTGAGCTTTGCGAATTTAAAATCAATGCTTGAAAATTTCTTAAAATACATGTTCGGCGACGTTAAAGTGCGCTTTCGCCCTAGCTTTTTCCCGTTTACCGAGCCCAGCGCAGAGGTCGATATCAGCTGTATTTTCTGCCACGGCGAGGGATGTCGCGTATGCAAGCAAACGGGCTGGCTGGAAGTACTAGGATGCGGCGTGGTAGATCCGAACGTCTTTAAGGCTGTGGGCTACAAAAACGTGAGCGGATACGCATTTGGGCTTGGAGTCGAGAGATTTGCGATGCTGCTTCATCAAATTCCTGATTTGCGCTCGCTTTTCGAGGGAGATTTAAGATTATTGGAGCAGTTTAAATGATAATTTCAAGAAATTGGCTAAATGAATGGCTAGATATCTCAAGCGTAACGAGCGAAACTCTGCTAAAGACGTTAAATTCGATCGGGCTAGAGGTCGATAGCTTTAAAGAGATCAGGGTACCTAAAAACATCGTCGTAGGCTACGTAAAAAGCAAGATAAAACACGAAAATGCCGAGAAACTAAGCGTTTGTCAAGTGGACGTAGGCGGCGAGACGCTACAAATCGTCTGCGGCGCGAAAAACGTCGAGGCCGGACAGTTCGTGCCTGTGGCGCTATCAGGCGCCGTTATGCCAAGCGGACTAGAGATAAAGAGGGCAAAACTGCGCGGCGTCGAGTCAAACGGCATGATCTGCTCATCCGTCGAGCTAGGCCTCGTAAAAACAAACGACGGCATAATGCCGCTGGATGAAAGTATCGGCGAGTTAAAACTAGGTAAGGAAATTTGCGAATATCCGCTACTAAACGACGACATCATCGAGATCGAGCTAACGCCAAACCGCGGCGACTGCCTGAGCGTCTACGGCGTAGCGAGGGATCTATCGGCGGCGCTTGATCTGCCGCTAAAAGATGCCGCCAGATACGAAGAGGGCGAAAATTTGCTCGGTATCGGGCGCATTTTGGCTATCCACGCCGAGGAAAATTTACAAAGCAGTTTTCAGTACCGAGCCTTTGAGATAAAAGAGTATTTTGACGAAAATTTGCTGATGAAGATCCGTTTGGCGCTGATCGAGTGCGATAAGCAAAACCGCATCGAGCGCCTGCTAGACTACGCTACGCATTCAACAGGCGTGCTTTTTAGCGCGTATGACTACGCCAAGCTTAAAAAGGACGACGAGCGCGCTGTTTTTGATCTGCAAAAGGGCGCAAATTTGGCGACTGAAATTTTAGCCGGCGGCGAGCTTTTGGGCGTTGGCGGCGTGTATCAGACGGATGCGGCCAGACTTGACGAAAATAGCAAACTAGTCATAGTGGAGGCTAGCTATACCGATCCGCACGTGATCGCGACAACCGTTTACGAGGATAAGCAAATACCGCGCCAAGCGCAGGCTTACCGCTCGCTAAGAGGTAGCGAGCCAAACGTAGGTTTTGGCGCCGATTTTTTATTTAAACAGCTAGCCGTGCTAAAATCGGTTGCGCTTTATGCAGGCTCTCAGCAAAGCGTTATGACGCGAGAGCCCAAGGTCGTGAGCTTTACGATGAGCGAAATGCAAAAAATGATCGGTCAAGAAGTGGCTCAAAACGACGTCGTGAGGATACTTAAAAAGCTTGGATTTAGCCTAACTTTTAACGCCGAAAAAGAGGGCGCGAATGCCAAAGTGCCGTTATTTCGCCATGATATCGTAAATTCTCAAGACGTGTGCGAGGAGATCGTGCGAATGGTCGGTATCGATAATATCGCCTCAAAGCCGCTAAATTTCAGCGAAGCTAACCGTATAAACGATACTTTTGTAGGCTACAAAAATGCTCTAAATTTGCGTAAAAAAGCCGCTGCGGCAGGATTTTTCGAGAGCGTGCATTATGTATTTGACGACGCCGGCGAGCTAGCGGCGCTCGGTTTTGCGCCTTGTAAGGCCGAGATAGCCAACCCGATAAATAGCGAGCTAAACACGCTAAGGCCGACGCTTGCAAATCACTTGCTAAAATCGGCCGAGCGAAACGTAAAAAATCAGCGAAAATCGGTCAAAATTTTTGAGTTTGGCAGCGTATTTAGCCAGAGCGGCGAGCAAAGCGAGAGATTTGGCTTCATAGCTAGCGGACTAGCAAAAGAACCTAGCCTGCTAAACGGCGCAAAGCCCGCCGATATCGACTTTTTGAGCTTTGCGACGGCGGTTAAAAACGCGATCGGCGAATTTGAGCTAAAAGCGTGCGACGACGTAAAATATCTAAGCGAATTTGAACAAGCTAAAATCTATCAAAACGGCGTTTGCGTGGGCTATATCGGTCGCGTGGACGTGCGAGTCGAAGCCGCGCGCGACCTGCCGCGAACATACCTTTGCGAGATAGAGTTTGAAAAGCTTAAATTTGATAGCGCGGTCGTCAAAGCCTACTCGAAATTCCCCGCTATCAGCAGAGATCTAAGTTTAATCGTACCTAAAACCATGAAATTTGAAGCGATAAAAGAGTGTATAAACGCGCTAAAAATCGAGTGCCTAAAAGAATTTGCGCCGGTTGATATATACTCAGACGATAAACTCGGAGAAGGCGTGAGCCTCAGCATCAAATTTAACTTCCAAGATATGCAAAAAACGCTCGAGGACGAGGAAGTAGCGGCGATAATGGATAAAATTTTGGACGCTTTAAAGCAAAATTTAAATATCGGACTAAGATGAAAGTTTACGCATTAAGAACGCCGATAAGCGCGAGCCTGGAGAACATCGCAGCCGATAAATCCATCTCGCATAGATGCGCGATATTTTCGCTTTTAAGCGATAAGCCAAGCCGCGTGAAAAACTATCTAAAGGCCGAGGATACGCTAAATACGCTAGAAATCGTAAAAAATTTGGGCGCGCGTATCGAGGAAAAAGAGGGCGAGCTAATCATAACTCCGAGCGCAAATTTAAAAGAGCCTAGCGTTGTTTTAGAGTGCGGAAACTCGGGCACGGCGATGAGGCTTTTTATGGGCTTTTTAGCCGCTAGCGAGGGTTTTTTCGTGCTAAGCGGAGACGAGTTTTTAAATCGTCGTCCGATGGCGCGCGTGGCTAAACCGCTAATAGGCGTCGGCGCTAAAATAGACGGCGCAAACAGCGGAGATCACGCGCCTTTAGCGATTCGCGGCAAGAAGCTGGAGTATTTTAAATTTGATAGCAAAATCGCCTCCGCGCAGGTAAAATCGGCGCTGATTTTGGCGGGACTAAAGTCAAACGGCTGCGAGCTTAGCGAACCTGAGCTTAGTCGCGATCACACCGAGCGCATGCTAAAAGGTATGGGCGCGAGCCTGCAAATTTTACCCCGCGGCGTCAAAGTGGAGCCGATGAGCGCACCGCTAAAACCGCTTGAAATTTGCGTCCCAAACGACCCTAGTTCGGCGTTTTTCTTTGCCGTAGCCGCAGCGATAATCCCAAATTCCCACATCGTGCTAAAAAATATGCTGTTAAATAAAACACGCGTGGAGGCCTTTAAAATTTTAGCCAAAATGGGCGCACAAGTAACGTTTAAAGAGACTTCCGGCGCATACGAAAGCATCGGCGAGATCGAGATAAAACACTCGCCGCTAAAGGCCGTGGAAGTGAGCGAAAATATTTCGTGGCTAATCGACGAGGTGCCGGCACTTGCCATAGCTTTTGCAAACGCACAGGGCATAAGTAGCGTAAAAAACGCAAAAGAGCTTCGCGTCAAGGAAAGCGACCGCATCGCGATCATGGTGCAAGGGCTGCAAAAATGCGGGCTTGAAGTCGAAGAATTTGAAGACGGCTTTAGCGTAAAAGGCGGCGAGGCAAACTGCGCCATCATCGACAGTAGCGGCGATCACCGTATCGCGATGAGCTTCGCGGTGCTTGGGCTAAAATGCGGAATGGTTATAGAAAAGAGCGAGTTTATCGCGACTTCGTTTCCGAATTTTAGTGGGATTTTAAGGCAGCTAGGAGCTAGCGTTGAAGATTGAGCTTGCCAGTAGTTACGGTTTTTGTTTTGGCGTAAAGCGCGCTATAAAAATCGCAGAAAATGCCAAAGATGCCGTAACTATCGGTCCTATCATACATAATAACGACGAGATAAACCGTCTAAATAAAAATTTTAACGTAAAAACGCTTGAGGGCATAAACGAAATCGACGGCGAAAAAAAGGCGATCATACGCACGCACGGTATCACAAAAGGCGACCTGGCCGAGCTAAAAAAAAGCGATATAAAAGTGATTGACGCGACGTGCCCGTTTGTGACCAAGCCTCAGCAAATTTGCGAGAAGATGAGCAAAGAGGGCTACGATATCGTGATATTCGGCGATGAAAATCACCCGGAGATAAAGGGGGTGAAATCCTATGCCGTCGGTAAGGTATTCGTCGTACTTGAAGAAAGCGAGCTAGAGAGCGTAAAACTAGCTCAAAAAGTAGCCGTCATCAGCCAAACGACGCGTAAAGTAGAAAAATTTATGCAAATCGTAAATTATCTGATGCTACGCGTAAAAGAAGTCCGCGTTTTTAACACGATTTGCAACGCTACTTTTGAAAACCAAGAAGCGGTTAAAAACTTAGCCGCTAGAGCCGACGTGATGGTCGTAGTAGGCGGCAAAAACAGTTCAAATACAAAGCAGCTTTATCTCATCTCAAAAAGCGCCTGCGAGGATAGCTATCTCGTAGAAAACGAATCCGAGCTTGAGCGCTCGTGGTTTGAGGGCAAGAATCTTTGCGGCATAAGCGCGGGAGCCTCTACGCCCGATTGGATCATACAAAAAGTAGTCGATAGGCTCGAAGGGTTTAAAATTTAGCAAATTCGTATCGTTTTTAAATAAAATTTCAAATTTGAGCCTGAAATTTAGTAAGTTAATCTACAAATAAGTTAATATTAAGTAAAATCAACTCTAATTGTGTTAAAAAGCAAAATATATCAAAAAGGAACAAGATGGCTGCGGTGAACAAAAAAGTTCAACTTAGTAAGGCAAACGACGATATCGAAAACGACGATTTCGCCGCGATGCTAGAGGAGTCTTTTAAAAAGACGGAAGAAGATAGCGACGGTATAATCGTCGATATTAAAGGCGACGAGGTTTTTGTAAATGTCGGTAGAAAATCAGAGGGAATTTTAAACATTTCTGAAATACAGGATGAGAACGGAGAGCTTAAATTTAAAGTAGGCGATACGATAAAAGTCGTAATTACCGGCTCGACAAGAAGCGGAAAACCTATCGTTTCTCACAAAAAAGCGCTTAGAAAAGAAAAAGTAAAAGCCTATATCGACTCGTATAACGAAGAAAACCAAGACGTATTCGACGTAAAAATTATAGGAAAAAATAAAGGCGGTTTCGTCGCGCAAAATAGCGACGGGATCGAGTTTTTCTTACCTCGCTCGCAAGGCGGCTTTAGAGATGCTAATGCTGTCGTAGGGAAGAGCTTTAAGGTAAAGGTTTTAAAGATAGATAAAGACGAGCAAAGCATCATCGTCTCAAGAAAAAAACTACTCGACGAAGATAGAAGAAAAAAAAGGGAAGCAATATCTGCTGTAGCCGAAAATACCGACGTCATCGAAGGCGTGGTTAAAAAAATTACTACTTATGGTATGTTTGTGGATATAGGCGGCGTGGACGGACTCGTGCATTATAGCGAGATAAGCTATAAAGGACCGGTAAATCCGGGCTCTATCTACAAAGAAGGCGACAAGGTTTTAGTAAAAGTCATCAAATACGATAACGAGAAAAAGCATCTTTCTCTATCTATCAAGGCTGCGATGCCTGATCCTTGGGATGAGATAAAAGACGGTTTAGAGGTTGGCGACACTATAAAAGTAACCGTCAGCAACATAGAGCCTTACGGCGCATTCGTCGATCTTGGCAACGATATAGAGGGCTTTTTGCATATCTCTGAAATTTCGTGGGATAAAAATATCAAAAATCCAAAAGATCACATTAGCGAAGGCGAGGAGCTTGACGTCGAAGTTATCGAGATAGATGCGAAAGATCGCCGCTTAAGAGTGAGCCTTAAAAATTTACTCAAAAAGCCGTTTGACGAATTTAAGGCCAAATTTAAAGAAGGCGACGTTACTAAAGGCGTAGTTACTAGCGTAACGAATTTTGGCGCATTTGTTAAAATCGGCGCAGTCGAAGGCTTGCTTCACAATGAAGACGCTTCTTGGGATAGAAACGATAAGTGCAAAGATTTGTTTAAAGTAGGCGACGAGGTCGAGGTAAAAATCATCAAAATCGACTCTAACGATCAAAAAATTTCGCTTAGCCAAAAAGATTTAAAACAAAGTCCGGTACAAGCTTTTGCTAAGAAATTTAACGTAGGAGACATCGTGACTGGCAAAATTCGCGATATTAAAGATTTTGGCGTGTTTGTAGAGCTCGGCGATAACGTCGATGCGCTCATCCGCAAAGAAGACCTCGGCAATGTAAGCGCCGAAAGCCTAAATATAAACGACAATATCGAAGCTGCAATAGCCTTTATCGACGAGAAGAAAAATAGAATACGCCTAAGCGTAAGACGCCTTGCGAGACAAAAAGAGCGCGAGGTGCTAAACGAGATAAATAGCGACGATAAGGTTACTTTGGGCGACATTATCAAAGAACAGCTATCATAAGTAAATGAAGCGATATCTGCTCTGGGGCGCGATGGTTTTTTTGCTGATTTTCGTCTGCGTATGCGGCGCTTTGCTGTATAGGTACGCGGAGGTAAATTTAAAAGAACCTGCGCCCATGGAGCTAAAAATATCGCAAAACGGCGAGGAGCAAAATTTGACCGTTAGGCAGACTTCTTGGGTCGGCGAAATGGCAAATTTGGCTCCGAAAAATTACGCTTTAGCAAGCAATGAGATATTTATAGAATTTAAAGACAAATCAAAAGCTACCGCCAAGAGCGCATTTCAGCTAATGATTGATAAAAACGACATCTATTCCATGTTTTGCCTTACGCAAACCCTAAAAAACATACCAGTAGATTTTAGCGTGGTAAATGAAAAATCTCAAAATTTAATCTACATAAATACGCAAGATAGCGGTATTTTAAACCGCATTATAAAAGAACTTAAGGCGTATGATATACACTCAACTTTCAAGGAGATCAAGCTATGAAAACCATAATAGTGTGCGATGCGATACACAAAGTCGGCTTTGAAATTTTAAATCGCGAAGAGGATATAAAAGTAATCGATGCGGTAAGCGTGCCAAAGGACAAGCTTTTAGATATCTTAGGTGAGGCTGATGTGGCTATCACTCGAAGCTCGACCGAAGTCGGCGAGGCGTTTTTAAATGCCGCAAAAAATTTAAAAGCTCTCGTGCGCGCAGGCGTAGGCGTGGATAACGTAGACATCGACGGCTGTTCAAAGCGCGGCATCATCGCGATGAATGTCCCTACGGCAAATACGATCGCCGCAGTAGAGCTAACGATGGCTCATATGCTAGCGGCGGCTCGCTCTTTTCCTTATGCTCACAACGACCTAAAAATCGACCGCATTTGGAAACGCGAAAAATGGTACGGCGTCGAGCTTTTTAACAAGACTCTAGGCGTCATCGGCTTTGGCAACATCGGCTCGCGCGTGGCGGCTAGGGCTGCGGCTTTCGGTATGAAGATCGTCGCTTACGACCCGTATATAGATCCGTCGAAAGTAACCGATATGGGCGGCGTTTATACTAAAAATTTCGACGATATCCTCGCTTGCGATTTCATAACGATCCATACGCCTAAAAATAAAGAAACTACGGATATGATCGGCGAGGCCGAGATTGCAAAGATGAAGGACGGCGTGCGTCTCATAAACTGCGCCCGCGGCGGTCTTTATAACGAAGAGGCGCTATATAACGGCTTAAAAAGCGGCAAGATCGCGTTTGCCGGTATCGACGTATTTGCAAAAGAGCCCGCGACTAACCACCCGCTACTTGAGTTAAATAACGTCAGCGTCACGCCGCATCTTGGCGCAAATACGCTAGAGTCTCAAGCAAACATCGCTATCGCCGCAGCCGAGCAGGCTATCTCGGCGGCTCGCGGTATCAGCTATCCTAGCGCGTTAAATTTGCCGATAAAAACGGAAGACTTGCCGCCTTTTGTGGAGCCTTATATCGAGCTTACGAGTAAGATGGCTTTCCTTGCCGCACAAATCAACAAAAACGCGATCAAAGCCGTCCGTATCGAAACTCACGGGCAGATTAGCGAATACGCGAATTCTTTACTAACCTTTGCCATCGTGGGTGCGCTAAAAGAGAGTTTGGGCGACGGCATAAACTACGTAAACGCTAAATTTTTATGCGACGAGAAGGGCATAAAAACCGAAAGTATCGTAGGCGGCGATAGTATTTTTAAAAATAAGATCACCGTTCGTATCACGACGCAAAGCGATGTCGTAACGATAGGCGGAACAGTATTTGGCGAAAATCAGCAACGTATCGTAACCATAAACGGCTTTAAAACAGATTTTAAACCTAAGGGCAAGATGATTATCTTTAAAAACAACGACGTTCCGGGCGTTATAGCTAAGATTTCGTCTATCCTTGCCGATGAGAAGATAAATATCGCCGACTTCCGCCTAGGGCGCGACGACCACGGGATGGCGCTTGCGGTCGTGCTGGTCGATGAAAAGATAACCAAAGAGACGCTGGCTAAACTAAACGAACTTGACGTTTGTATATGGGCAAAATACGCAGTTATCTAAATTTAAGCCCAAAATCGGGCTTAAATTTAAGAAAGGCTTGAATATGAAATTTTTACTTTTTATTCCGATTTTGTTTTTATTTACCGGTTGCGAGAGCGAGGTGCAAAAGCAAACTACGAAAAATTTCGAAAAAATTCTGACAGAAAAAAAGAAATTTCAAAAGATACAAAAAGACGAACCAAGCGTAAGCGAGCAGATGAAAAGGGAAATCCACTCGCAGTCTGAAAAGAGCAAGGAAAAGGGCGAGTTTAAATTTAAAGAGTAATAAGCATCGCCTAGAGCGCCGGTTTCGGCCATAAACAAACATCCTAGTCGGTGCAAAACTTGCCCGTTCGGGGCCAGCGCACAAGCCTCCGTCACGCAAAATCCGTCAAAAACGTATAGATTAGATTTTTAAGCTTGCCTTTTATATGGTTAGTTATTTTATGCTTTATCTGCCGGTATCGTTTCTGCCAGCCGGAAATGCGTACGGTAGCCGTAAATTTGCGGATTATCTCCTGGACGAAATTTAACTTCGTCCAAATTCAGTTGCTTTGCTAAATTTACGAAAAACCAGCCGCTTCCTTTCTCTTATAAATTTAGGCCGTCTTTATGCACACCTTAAGGTTGCAGGTTTTACGGGGCTTAAATTTAAAGCGCCATTTAAATGTTAGATACCTGACATACGAATTTTACGGCTCTTATATTCTGCAAATTAGCCGCGTATTAAGCCGTGAGATAAGCCTTATTTTACCGTCTTATTTAAGCCGTTTGCTATGCTATTTATTTGTCTAGCGCCGCAAGGACGCGGATATCCCTGGCGCAAATTTAACCGCAAAATCCGGAGTAAATTTATAAAATTTCTAGCCTTTTTTTCAAAACCTCAAAACCTGTACCGACTTTATCGGCGCGGCGGTCGTGGTCTATGAGGCTTTGCTTTATGGCGAAAACATTTTGCGCCGCCGTAAGCGCCTCTTTTGTTAAGCTTAAATAGCCGGCCGAATTTGGAGCGCCGCAAAGATGCGATTTTTTAAATTTGACGGTACGGCTTAAGCAAGGACGGATAAAACCAAAGTCTGAAGCGTAGCGGTTGCGCGAGCGCTTAAGGCACTGATTTTTGCATACCGCAGCGCGTTATTCTAGGCCTACTCGGCAGAGATAAGCCTCGGTGTAAAGCAAGGCGAAATTTATTCGCTCTATCGCCGCTGCCCTTGCTTTTTGGGATGCGCGCTTTTGTTTTGCGAGATAGTAGGCTGCCGCCGTAAAGCTTGGTATCAAGATTATGCGGCCGTGCGGGCGCGATTTCTTACCGCTTTGGCCTATGGCGCATTTTCCCCGCGCGAGCTTTTAAAGTACGCAACGTATCTTTTGCGTAAAATTAATAAAGCGCGGTATCGGTGCTACCTTTAAATGAGTAAAAAACGAAAGCCGTTTTAGCGCGGGACGCTCGGCTGCAAGTAAAACGCGGGCAAATAGCGTAAAAGACTGGTTTTACCTTCTAAAATCTTTAAAAATGCCGTTTTTGTGAAATTTTATACGAGTTTTAGCCGTTTTTGCGGGTCTAAATTTAGCTCTTACGCGTTAAACTTAAACGGCATATCGACTATTTTTCAGGGATTTTGCGCAGAATCTTTTTATAAATTTAGTTAAATGCTTAAAAAAATAATTAAATTTAAATAAACGACGCAAAAACGTAAAATTTTATTTAGTCGGCGATATCTAAACGATTTTTCTTTGAAAGCCGTATTTTTATTTAACGGATATTTTTATGCTACTTTTAGTAACATTTATACTCCTAAAATGCCTAATATAGACGGCTTGTAAAATTTTATAACCAAATTAACCTCGGTCAAATTCGCCTTTTTTCGTATTACCGTTTTACGCAACTTCTGCGGCGCAAATCCCAAACCTTAAAGCGAAATATTAATGTGATTTTTATTTTGCATTAAGCTTGAAATCGCACTAAAATTTCGCCGAGATTTTAAATTTAGGAGGATTTGATGCAAGAGGTGTTTTTGCAAAATTACGATCCCGCGGGTAATATTTGGCTCAGCGCGGCTGCGGCGGCTTTGCCTATAGCCGTGTTTTTGCTATGCTTGACGGTTTTTAAGCTAAAAGGCTACGTCGCGGCGTTTCTAACCGTCGCAGCCAGCCTTGCCGTGGCGATTATATTTTATAAGATGCCTGCGGTTACGGCGTTTATAAGCTTTGCTTACGGTTTTTTCTACGGGCTTTGGCCGATAGCTTGGATTATTTTGTGCGCGATTTTTCTTTATAAACTTAGCGTAAAATCAGGCTACTTCGAGACGCTAAAGGCCTCTATTACGGCTATTAGCCCCGATTGCCGCATTCAGGTAATTTTAATAGCGTTTAGTTTCGGTTCGTTTTTAGAAGGAGCTATCGGTTTTGGCGCGCCGGTTGCGATTTGCGCGGCTTTGCTTATGGGGCTTGGGCTAAAACCTTTAAGCGCGGCCGGACTTAGTATGATAGCAAACACGGCGGGCGCGGCGTTTGGAGCCGTGGGTATACCGGTTACGGCGCTTAGCGGTACCGTAAACGTCGATGCGCAGCTAATATCTACGATGACGGCTAGGATGCTACCGCCCATTACCTTTACGCTTCCTTTTTTGCTCGTTTTTTTAGTTAGCGGATTTAGAGGGGTTTTAGGCGTTTTGCCTCACGTTGTTGCGGCGGCGGCTAGCTATACTATCGCGCAGTACGCTACGGCTAAATTTTTAGGCCCGGAGCTGGTAAATATAATCGCCGCTATCGTCTCCATCGTGATGCTTTGGGCGGCGCTTAGAATTTGGAAGATTAAAGACGTATTTAGAGTAACCGGGCAAAGCGAAGCAAAAGAGGGCGTAAGCCTAAGCGCCAAAGATGCGTTTAAAGCTTGGCTTCCTTTTATTCTCATTATCGCGGCCATAGTCGTTTGGAACAGCTCGGGTTTTAAATCTCTCGTGGATTTTGCTACGTTTAAATTTGAAGTCGCGAACTTGCATAATTTAACCGCGTCCAATCCGCCAATCTCGCAGGGCGTGCAAGCTATTAGCGCCGTTTATACGTGGGACGCGCTAAGGGCTACGGGGACGGCGATACTGCTAGCCGCGATTCTTACGACGCTAACTTTAAAGATAAAACTCCAAATCGCAGTCGCTTCCGCAAAAGAGGCGGTAAAAGAGATGGCTTTTCCCATTGTTACGATAGGCTTTATCGTCGCGTACGCCTACGTGGCTAAATATAGCGGTCAGGCCGCGACTATGGGTCTAGCGCTATCAAGCACGGGCGACGCGTTTGGCTTTTTCTCACCCGTCATCGGTTGGCTGGGCGTATTTTTAACTGGCTCGGTTACTAGCGCGAATTTGCTTTTCGGCACGCTTCAGCAAGTAACGGCAAATCAGCTAAGCGTACCCGACGTTATTTTTATGGCGGCAAACACCGTAGGCGGCGTCGTGGGTAAAATCATCAGTCCGCAAAGTATCGCCGTAGCGTGCGCGGCGGTGGGAATGGCCGGACGCGAGAGCGAAGTACTTAAATTTACGCTTAAATACTCGCTTTTATTTATAGTTTTGGCTAGCTTAATCACGTGGGCGGTTATACATCTGTTTCCGCAGCTCGTGCCCGTAGTTACGAATTTTAGACCTTAAAGGAGGAAAAATAAAAAGAGTTTATATGTTTTTCTCTGCTATGAATAGCAGAGAAAAAGTCCTAAAATAAAGCCTTCGTACAAAGAAGTCAAAATTTAATCGCCGATATAAACGCTATAATCAAGCAACAAAACGCTAAAAATTTAATCTATCCCGCAGACTTGCCTATCGACGTATCGCAGGTAGAAGCGGAAGTAAAATTCGCCTTTGATAGGCCCGTGGAGGAGTTTAAATCAGAGCTTTTTAACTACGACGTCTCTATAATCAAAGCAACCAAAGCCGTTAGTTCGCACGGCGTTTTTTGCGTAATCTCAAGCAAGAGCCAACCAAGACTGCTAAGCCTAACGCCAAGACTTTGCATAGTGCTGTTAAAAAAGCAAGACGTGGTAAAAAGCCTATCTGCGTGCCTAAACGAGATAAAAAAAAGAAAATGAAAAGTTGCCGACTAATATCCTTTTCATCTGCGGCCTTCAAGGACTTCTGATATCGAGCTCGTGCCGGTTTTGGGCGTACACGGCTCGCAGATAGTTTATGTTTTGGTTTATTAAATTTACTCGCTAAATTCGGGGCAATCGTTTGAAATTCGTTTGCCCCGCCTGCTAAATTTAAACTTTTTTGGATATAATCAACCATTTTTAAATCAAGGAGAAAAAATGGCAACCTATTCTATGGGCGACCTAAAAAAAGGACTAAAGATCGAGCTAGACGGCGTTCCGTATAAAGTCGTCGAGTATCAGCACGTAAAACCTGGCAAGGGAGCGGCTTTCGTTCGCGCGAAAATCAAATCTTTCATTGACGGCAAAGTGCTTGAAAAGACGTTCCACGCGGGCGATAAATGCGATCAGCCGAATTTGGAAGAAAAAGAGATGCAGTATCTTTACGACGACGGCGAATTCTGCCAGTTTATGGACACTGCGACCTACGAGCAAGTGGCGATCAGCGACGAGGACGTGGGCGATGTCAAAAAATGGATGATAGACGGCATGATGGTTGAGATTTTGTTTCACAACGGCAAGGCTATCGGCGTAGAAGTGCCGCAAGTCGTCGAGCTAAAGATCGTCGAGACTCCGCCGAATTTCAAAGGCGACACCCAGGGCGGTAAAAAGCCTGCTACGCTTGAGAGCGGTGCGGTCGTACAGATACCTTTTCACGTGCTTGAGGGCGAGGTTATCCGCGTAGATACCGTCCGCGGCGAATACATCGAGCGCGCAAATAAATAATCGCAGTCGTCAAATTTGATGAAAGCAAAATTTGACGAGCTCATAGCCCAAGTAAAGCCGCTGTTTAAAGATAACGGCTTTACCAAAAACGGGCTAAATTTCTACAAAAATACTCCCGAATTTATCTATGTCATCAATTTTCAAAAAAGTAGCGGAAATAGTGCATTTGAAACCAGATTTTACGTAAACTGCGGCATTTAGGACATGTTTATAGACGGCTCAACCCGTAAAGAAACCGTCTCAAAACCCAAAGAATACGAATGTCATTTTAAGGATAGAATTTCATCTCTCATAGGCTCCAAAGAAGCTTACTATGAAATCAACGAAAATACCGACACGGCAGCGCTTTGCAAAAATTTAATAAGCGATTTAAGAGCGGTATTTAGATTTTTTGACGCGGTAAACCGAACGAAATTTGATTGATTTGATACCGGAGCGAAACGGTCTAGCTGCGATTGACCGGCTTTTTGAATATTTACTCATAAATCATGAACAAGCAATTTTAACCGGCCAAGCGTTAAGTTTGTTTGAAAAACACGAAAACGAAGCTAGATGGAAAATCTTGAGAGGCGTATAAAAGATTCGTTTGGAAAACACGAAAAAACGAGGTAAAATTCGAATAAATAAAAGCCAAGGCCTAAGCCTTAGCTTAGACTTTAGGCTGATTTTTTAACGTTATCTACCAAAGCTGCGATCTCTTCGTGATTTGGCAGGGCGTTTACGTCCGTACCGATGAGATCTTTTTTGGAAAATACTACTTTTCCGTTTACTTCAACGATGAAGTTTCCGCCGCTACCGACGATTTTGCTAATTTTAGCACCTGGAATTTGACTTAAAAATTCTTCTTCTACACGAGAAGCTACCGGTCTATAGTTTCAAGAATTGCAATACGTAATCTTTACTTCCATTTTCCTTCCTTTCGAATTTAAAGTGGCGCGATTATAGCATAAATTTAGCAAACGAGAGTATAATAATCCGAAAATTTAAGGAGAAATTATGAAAAAAGTTGCCGTGATTTTTGCCGACGGGTTTGAGGAGATAGAGGGCGTTAGCATCGTGGACGTGCTTAGACGAGGC
>NZ_CAUQHQ010000049.1:0-15693 GCF_963517995.1 uncultured Campylobacter sp. | reverse complement strand
GCTATCATGAGGCCTGATTTCATCGGTGCGGTCGGACTTAACCGCGTAGCTAGATTTAAAATCGACGCGCTTGACAAGCGAACCGACGAGGACTTTTACGAGCTTATCGGCGATGATGACGGCGTGTTTGGCTGTATGAGCCTAATGGGCTGTGAAGATAATTGCCCCAAACACCTACCGCTTCAAAGCAGGATCGCGTATATGCGCAGAAAGATGGCTACGGTAAAGTAGCCAAGGGGTCGTAAGACCCCTAAATTTCTCTTTTTTGGCTTTTAGATTTAATATTCAAGTTTTATCCGCTTTTTAAATTTACGACTTTGCGACTACCTCCGAGGCTTATGCCGCATTACCATCTTTTTTCATTAAACGGCGTTAAATTTTAAATAAACCCCATTTGTTTAAATTTCGGCAAAATTAATTTTAAAAACGGCTTTTGGTTTTATCCTGTAGGATTTAGCGGTAGCGCTCGTACGGCAAAACGGCGTTTTGATAAAATTTAAGCCGCTGCAACAAATCCGTAAAATATCATGCGGGCCGCGCCTTGGCATCAAATTTATAAAATCGCCACATCAATTTTGCCTATTCTTAGGCTGCTTTGTTTGGATTAAGGTATTTGAGGTAGGCTTGCTAAGATTAAGCGCGGGCTTAAATTTGCGCTCCGGCGTATATGTACGCTACCGTTTCTAATAGCGCCAAATCCGTAGCCGGCACGCTTGTTTGCCAAAAAAATGCACTGGCGCAAGCGCTAACGCCCAAAAACCAAAACCGTGCCGCTATTTGAAGTCTTCGCTCGCGTTTTAAAAAAGATTTTGCCTAAGCAAAGCCGCATGCTTGCGCTATGCAAACTTAAGCGGCCAAGGCTACGTTTACGGATAAAAGCGACTCTGCGGCGCGACCAGCCACTACATTATCGCTAGCTATGAACGCTTTGCTGTTTATCAGAGTGCCGGAAACAAATCGGAACGAAACGCAGCAGATTAACTACGGCTATCTATCCATGCTCGCTCGCAAGGATCCGTTTAGCAGATTTGAGATCGCGGCACCTCTTTAAGCGCGTAAAAATCAAAACGCTGCTAGAAAATGAAACCAAAAACGAGCGGTTAGTAAATGTTGCGTCTTGGCGCGGTTTTAGTAAGCTGGCGTATAAATTTTACTCGTTTGCCGGCTTGGCGATAGGCGGCTAAATTACGGCACCTAGCCTTTGCAAAAACCACCCGAGCAGGCGCAAGCAGCTAAAATTTAAGCATTTTTACCGTAAAATCTATACCTGATTTTGACTTAAAGGAAATAAAATGATTTTTAAATTTATCTGCGCGCTGGCGCTCATTTATAGCGTGAGTCTTGCCGCGCCTTATAGACCTTACGACCATGCGGCGATGCTAAAAAAGGACGCTAGCGGCAAACAAAGCATCGACATCGGCGGCATTTTTAGCGCGGTGGACGAGCTGTGGGCGCATGCGCGTCAGTATCCGCTAGCTTTTGATTCGCAAAGCGACCAGGAGCGCGCATCTAGCGATTTGCAGACGCTAGATAAGGCCTTTGCGTTTTTAAAAGAGCAGGGCCTAGCGACAAATTTAGACGATGATGCACTGGCGTATTTTGAGCTTTCGCAGGCTAGGATTTTTACGATGGAGCATAACTTTGACGTCGCTGGCGCGGCGCAAAAGGCGGATGCGGCGTATAAAAATTTATTGGCGCATCGTCCAAACGACGGCGAGATACATGCCGAATTCGGCGATTTTTTAGCAAATAGCGGGCGGCTAAGCGAGGCTAAAAACGAGTTTGAAACTGCTTTAAAACTAGGACAAAAGCGCTCAAACATGGGACTTGCTATGATTTGTCTGATGCAAAAAGACGAGATTTGCGCCAAGTCTTATCTACAAAAATACTTAGATTTTTATCCAAACGACAAATTTGCGCGAGAAATTTTAGGCGCGATAGAGGACGGAAGCCTAAAAATCGAGGAGAAGCGCTAGGGTTTGTTTGCGTTGCGGCTAGCGATAAATGCGGCGATTGCGAGTTCTAGCCAAGGCTTAATTTTCGGCTAAATTTTAGCAGCTAGAGAGAAAATTACGCATTTTTTGCTGCCGTTTCTCGCGCGGAGCGGTTTTGCGCGAGGCATGCATAATCGCCGCCGGTAGCGTGAGCCTAGTAAGAATTTAACAAAGCGCGCGCCGCTTTAGTTAGCGCAAGTTTAACGCCGAAAAACGGAGCCGAATTTGCTCGCCAACCACCGCGTCTTTAAGGGCAAATTTAAAAAACTCGGAGTAAAATTTAGCTAATTTGCCGTAGTTACGTAAAGCAAATTTAAATGAAAAACATGCCGCGACCGACCAATAAAATAGACCTGCTAAACGCTTCGGAGGCAAATTTTAAAAAACTTTTGTCGCTAGTTGAGAGCATGAATGAGGCGCAGCAAGAGGCCAAATTTGACTTCGAGGATAGAGATAAATGCGTCCGAGACGTACTTGCGCACCTTTACGAGTGGCACTTGCTTTTGATAAATTTTATCCAAAAAAACTTAAGCGGTGAGCGGGCTTCGTTTTTGCCGCAACCGTACAACTGGAAAACCTACCCGCAGATGAACGTGCAAATTTGGCGCAAGCACCAAGATACGCCGCTTTGCGAGGCTAAAGCTCTGCTAGCGCAAACTCACGAAAAAGTAACGGCGCTTACGGCAAATTTTAGCGACGAGGAGCTTTTTGCACGCAGATATTTTAACTTCACGGGCAACCTAAACCTCGCCGCCTACGTCATCGGCAGTACCTCATCACACTACGACTGGGCGATAAAAAAGATAAGAAAACATAAGAAAAGTTTGGAAAATTAGTTTGCGACTTTAGTTAAATTTAGACCGAATTTCACGCGCTTGCAAACGGATTAGATTTATGCGGGCGTGGGCGGATTTTGATTGCTGCATTTGCGGCGCAAATTTGATTTTGTATCAATTTTAAGCGATAAATTTAGCGTAGCTAAATGGGGCGAATTCGTATATTAAATTTACCTCATGTTTTGCGTAAATTTAATCCATAAGCGTCGCAAGCGGATTAAACCGAGTGCATAAATTTAAACCGCATGCGAGCTTTAAAGCAAATTTAGCCATAGTCGCAAGAGCACAGTAGATTTGCTCGAAACTCGCAGCCTAAGCGCCGAAAAACAAAACGTAAATTCGCCGCTCTCGTTAAATTTGCCTGGATCTTTTAAGGCTAAATCCGCGCCGAAAAACGCAAAAATTAAACCCGTAAATACAGCGCGAGGGTTAAATTTGACTCGATTTGCGCTCGCATTTGTTTAAATTTAATGCGACAAAACGCACGAACAAGAAGCGGTTTGCGGTGCGTAGCTTGCGAAACGCCTTAAAACCGTATCAAAAAATGGCTCGGTAGATTTTCGGTTTTTCGTAAATTTAAATGCCGAATAAATCCGCGCTCTAAACAAAACTCGCGGCAACTAAAAACCGCTCGAGATAAATTTATAAAATTAAACGAGCAAATTTAAAATACATTCAAAAATACTCCCAAAAATACTAGACGGAAGCAAAAACTTCGCGTCGCGTCCTATTTGAGTTTATTTTCGGCGGACAAACAGCGGGCGCAGGCATTTTAGCGCCGCAAAAAAGTATTTCAAGTTCTAAAAATCAAATTTCGCGTACTTTAAATTTAGGGCTTACGTCAAATTTATGCGGGTTTGCGAGGCTAAATTTACGTCCAAACGCAAAAATCAGATAAAAGGGTAGCGGACGCGTCAAATTTGCGTCCGCGTGGCTAAAAGCTAGTTTAGAAGGTTAAATTTATATCCGAGTTGTAGCCAAAGCTCGTTGTTATCGGTCTTTCTAACGGCTCCTCTGGTATCAAAGTTCTTTCTTTCAAGAGCCGTGTAGGTGACGCTTGCGCTTAGCCCTTTGACCCACGGTATATCGTAGCTAGCCTGCGCCGCCCAGCCTTGGACGTTCATATGCGTGTTAGCCGCGGTCGGACCGGCGTTGCGATGCGGGGCGTCTTGCTTGCCTTTTACTAGATGTAGTTTTGCTTTTAAGCCATCGGCGCCGACTTCTTTAAAGTCGTATTCAAACAAAAGCTTATGCGTATTCATGCCCGCATAGCCCGTAAATACGAAAGGCCCGCGAATAGGAAGTAGCGTGTATGAGCCCGGACCGTTACCTAGACCAAATGCCAAAGCGTCGTTGTCTCCGACGGTCGTATAGGCGTAAGAGGCGCTAAAGCCCACGAAATCATAAATCCCCGCCCTTAGGCCGATCATATTTCCGTCGTAGTTTAGGTCTTCTAAGCCCCTTGTAGTGCGAGAGCCCTTGTACATCGCGTCAAAACCGAGCTTAAAGTCGCCGACGGGTACTTTATAGTTAGCCTCGGCTAGATAAAAGTTGATGTCGCCTTGCAGCGCACCGCGCCTAAGATCGGTCACTCTAGCGTATGCGCCGGTTAGTTTTAGATTCGGGATGCTTTGATTTACGACAGCGCCGGTAAAGATATTGTCAAACTCGTGCGCCACGGGTCCCATGCCGCCGACGACAACTCTATCTTTAAAGTGCGGAGCGCGCCCCTCTTTGCCGCCTGCTACGACGGCGCTTCTGCCTTGAAATTTATAGTACCAACCTCCGATCAATGCGGTGTTTGGTATGTCTTTATTTACGATCGTTAGACCCTCAAACGCCTCTTTAAACGCTCGCGTCGGATTGCCCGCTACTAGCGGAGTATTTACGTATTGACGGCCGAATTTTATATCGGTCTGCCCTATGCCGTAGCCTAGGTATGCCTCAGACATTACCGCGCCTTGCGTTCTCCACTCTTTGTCGTATAGAGTGCCGCTTTTTCTCATGCTGTTAAACGGCAAGAAGTTGCCCTGTCCCGTAACGCCGAGCCTAAAGCCGTAAAACGGATCGGTCACGTAGCCAAGCTCAAGCTGTATAGACGTCATCTGCTCGTCGTGTATCGGCGCGCGCTCGTCTTTTTGATCCACGTAGGTAGCCTGGATCTTACCCGCTAGTTTTCCTTTGGTAAACGCCTCCCCAAACGTATCGGCTGCGTTTGCGGCGCCCAAAAAGCCAAGCGCCAAAACGGCAGCTAAACTTAGTTTTGCTAGTTTCATAAAAACTCCTTGGTTAAATTTAGCAAATTTACGTTCCGCAAATTGAATGCGGAACATTAATTTTTTTATTTAAGGATTATAGTATAGAAAATAATAAAATTCGTGTTAGATTTGTGATATTTGCTAAAAATATCGCCGATTTTAGGCAAATTTATACGACGGCGCGCTCTTTAAGCAATGTATAAAGCTTGATCGTAGATATAAAAAACGTCACGATCGCAGGCCCTAAAATAAGCCCCCAAAAGCCAAAGGTCGTTATGCCTGCAATCATCGAAAAAAACAGCAGCAGTTCGTTTATTTTAGTCGGGATTTTGACGAGCCTATCGTTAATAAATTTAATCACGATCGGCTTTAAAAACGTATCTGCGACGATGGAAATCACGACTATAGTATAGACGGCGATGACGATCGCAGCTGCGGTGTTGCCGTTAGCAAACTCGTAAAGGCTAATAGGCCCCCAAGCAAGCAAGCCGCCTACTACCGGCACGAGCGAGGTAAAGGCAAAAAGTATGCCCATCAAAAAGCCGTTATAACCGTAGGAAATCGTAATGATAGCAAAGAGGCAACCCTGCAAAATCGCGTTTATCACGATAGAGTAAAGTACGACGCTCATGACGTTGGCCACTTCGCTGAGGATAAACTCGCTCTCGCTCTCCTTCATCGGAAGCGCGTTTTTTAGGTAGCCCACGAGCTCGCTGCCGTAAAGTAGGGCGAAAAAGAAAAATACGAGGATGAAAATCACGTCTACGAGAAAATTTACGCTTGATTTTCCGATGCCGGCTAAATTTGCGATGAGATTTGCCGAGATAGCTTTAACGTCGATATCTGCGACTATCTCTTTGATTTTAGGTTCTAGAAATTTGATCGGTTCTGGTAGCTGAAATTTGCCGCTTTGAAAATAATCTAGCGTGTTTGTTACGTAGCCAGTGTTAAAGCTTGCCGCGTGTTTAGCAAGCTCGATCACGGCGTATAAAAGCGGCGCGATAAATAGCGAAAACAGCGCTAGCGTCGTAAGCGCGGCCGAGAGCGTCTTTTTGCCCTTGGTTAGCTGTAAAAATTTGACATTTACGTTTGAGGTGGCGACGGCTAGCAAGGCGGCGATAAAGATATTTAGCAAAAACGGTTTAAAAAGATAGCCCACCAGTCCTAGCGCGCACAGCATCAAAAGCCCGAAAAATATGCGGTTGTTTTTCATTTTTATCCTTTAGGGGCTTATTATATCAGATTTTACGGGGTTTTGCAGGACGGGCGACGCTTGGGCACGGTGGTCTTATGACGGCTGATAAATTTGAGGCGAAATTTGAGCGGGTTAAATTTCGCAGGCGCCTTTAATCCGAGCGCATAGAAAAAATACGGTCAAATTTACCGTTTGGTTAACCAAACGGCGGCAAATTTGAAAACTCAAATTTTGCTTGGATAAAATTTAGCAAAAAGCGACCATCGCAAAAGAGCCGAATTCGCCTCACTCCTCAAACAGTCCCTTTTGCACATCTCCGTCAAATTTAAGCTTAAACGCCTCGTAGGCTTTGGCGCTAGCTAGCCTGCCTTTTGCCGTGCGCTCGATGTAGCCGTTAGCAAGCAGATAGGGCTCGATCACGTCCTCGACCGTGCCTTCATCTTCGCTAAGAGCCGCAGCGATCGTGCTTAGCCCCATCGGGCGGCGTTTAGCGGCGAGCAGGATTTCTAGGTACTTGATATCCATCTCGTCAAAGCCGATGTCGTTTACGCCAAGCGCGTCCAGAGCCTCTTTGGCGCGAGGCTGCGAGATGATCGCTTCGTCGTTTACCTCGGCGAAGTCTCGTATGCGCTTTATTAGCCGTAGCGCGATCCTAGGAGTGGCGCGCGAGCGAGCGGCGACTTCGAGAGCGGCGGCTTTTTCGCACTCTTTGCCAAGCTTTACAGAGGCGATCTGCACGATACGAGCTAGCTCCTCTCTGGTATAAAACTGCAGCCTAAAATCCATCCCAAATCTATCCCGCAGGGGTGCTGAAATCATACCCGCGCGCGTCGTAGCGCCGATGAGCGTAAATTTAGGCAGGTCGATCTTGATAGTCTGCGCCGCAGGTCCCGAGCCGATGATGATATCTAGGCGAAAGTCCTCCATCGCCGGATACAGCACCTCCTCGATTGCGGGGCTTAGGCGGTGTATCTCGTCGATAAACAGCACGTCGCCCTCTTGGAGGTTTGTCAGAACCGCAGCTAGGTCGCCGCTTTTTTCTATCATGGGCGCGGCCGTCATCTTGATGCTTACGCCCATTTCGTTTGCGATGATGTGCGCCAGCGTCGTCTTGCCAAGGCCCGGCGGCCCGTAGAAAAGCACGTGGTCTAGGCACTCGCCGCGCTTTTTGGCTGCCTTTATAAATACGCCTAAATTTTGCTTGATTTTTTCCTGTCCGATGTAGTCCTCAAAGCGCGTGGGGCGCAGCGACACCTCAAAATCGTTTTCAAAGCTTATTTTTTCTATTTCGACTATTCTATCCATTTTTTCGGCTCTGTTTTTCGTAAATTTGCCGCATTTTACAAAAAATTGGGTAAGTTTTGGCTTTGAGCTCGGTTTAAACTAGGCTTCGCTTTAGGCGGTAAATTTGACGCCGTAAATGATTTTAAAATCGTATAAAGTAAAATTTGCTTGCAAATAAAAGATAAAATTTATCCGCTAAGCAAAGCGGATAAATCTCAAAAATCAGCTTAAATTTGGCGAAAAATATAGATTATGGCCGACCAAATCGGTCAGAGCCTAAAACTCCGCTATTTTTGCTTTTAGAAGCTCGCAGTCGTCTATGTTGCCGAATTTACAACCCTCCGCGATGGACTCGAATTTTTCGTAAATTTCGATATTTTTTTCGTAGTTTTCAAATCCTAAAGCCTTGCAACCGTCGTCGTTGCCAAGCTTGCAAGCGCGCGAATATCCGTCATACGCGTCATAAACCGCAAACTCTACACCCTGCGCGTGTTCGTAAACGTAGCCAAGAGCGTAGCAGCCAAGCGCGTTTTTCATGTAGCACGAGATGTCAAATGCCTTGTAAGCGCTGGCAAAATCGCGCTTTGCGCCAAGACCCTCATGCATCATCCTGCCGTAGTTGTAGCATCCCGCGCCATCAAATTTGATGCAAGCCTTGCCGTATAAATTTATGGATTTTTTGAGATCATTTCGCGATTCGTAGATTAGGCCTAGGTTGTTGCAAGCCGCTTCAGAGCCTAGTTCGCAGCCTTTTTCGTAGAGGCGAAATATTTTATTTTCATCTTTTGGGCCGAAAATTTCCTTGGCGTTTAAAAGCGCGAGATCAAAGCAGCCCGTACCGTTTCCAAGTTCGCACGATTTTTCAAAGTAAAGCTCGGCTTTTTCGCTGCTTTTATCCGTTCCTAGCCCGCTAAAATGCATGCTACCAAGCACCGCGCAGCTAATCGCGTCGCCCTCCTCGCAAAGCGGCGATAAAATCTTAAAAGCCGCGTCATAATCGGCATTTTCGATCGCTTGCCTTGCTGCCTCTTCGCGCTTAGAAAACTGCTTTTGGCTTTGAGTTTGCTCGCTTTGTTCGCCAAGACTATCGATGCCTAGCCCAAAATGCGGATTTGAGGCCGCTAGCGCGCTAAAAAACATCACTAAAATCAATAAAATTTTCAAACTTTACTCCTTGTTTTGATAGCCAAATTTGCCCGTCAAATTTGACAAACGATATTGCAAATTTTGGCTTTAAATTTAAGCCGAATTTTACTTGTCGGTTTAAAATCTAAACCGCCCGCTTACTAAGTGCTCAAATTTATCCCGCAGACTAGATTTTGCAAAAACAAGCTAAATTTTATACTCAAACTCCTCGCAGGGAAAGGTCTTTTCTCTAACTTCGCGAGCATAGGCTTCTACCGCCGTTCGCACCAAATTCGCGCCGTCAAGGTATCGTTTTACGAATTTTGGCTTAAACTCGTCAAAAAACCCGAGCATATCGCTCCACACGAGTACCTGTCCGTCTACGTCGGCACCTGCGCCGATGCCGATGATAGGCATTTTTACGCTTTTTGCGACCTTTGCGGCGACGCTGCTAACCGTGCCCTCTAGCACCGCCGAGAATGCCCCCGCATGCTCCAGAGCCTGCGCTTCTTCGATAAGGCGCGCCTCGTCGGCCTCGCTGCGCCCTTTTATCTTGTAGCCGCCTTCGTTTCGCACGAACTGAGGCATGAGTCCGATGTGAGCCATCACGTTTATACCCTCGCTAGCAAGCCTTTTTACGATAGGAGCGGCTTTTAGACTGCCTTCAAATTTGACCGCGTCTGCGCCGGCTTTGATAAATTTGGCCGCGTTTTTTAGCGCGTCTTTTTCGCTAAAATAGCTACCAAAAGGCATATCGGCCACGACAAAAGCGCGCTTTGCTCCCTGTAAAACGGCCTTAGCGTGATAAAGCGCGTCGTTCGTCTTAAGGCTAAGGGTGTCTTTTTTGCCGTTAAAGCTCATATTTAGACTGTCGCCCACTAAGATAATGTCGGCGTAATCATCAAAAAGCCGTGCAAAAAGCGCATCGTAGGCGGTTATCATCACGATAGGCTGAACGCTTTTTTTGTTAATTATATCATAAATTGTAACTCTTTTGTTATTTTCTAGCATAAATTTCCCTTTAAATTCCGGTATTTTATTTTTAATTTTATCAAAAAAATGTTACAATGAAAGCAATTACGTTAAAGGACGGCAAATGGGATTGCTAAAAAGCCTTGAAATAGACTATTCCTATGATATCGCGGAGGAGTTTTTATCGCACTACGCCTTGATGTGCGATCTTATGGAGCCGCTCATAATAAGCCTAAGCAGACCCGATAGATACGCAGGTAGCATCAACGAACTTTTTAGAATTTTTCATAATATCAAGTCTGCCGCCGGCTTTATGAGACTAGACCCGATACTAAAATTAACGACGCTAGCCGAGGAAATTTGCGAAGAAGCCAGGGCGATGAGCGGGCCTGCTAGCGACGAGTTTGTCGACTGGCTGCTGATAGCTAGCGATCAGTTTGATAGATACAGGAACGACATTGAGAGCGATGCCGAGTTTTTTAGCCCGCTAGACGGAAATATCGTAAAAATCCCTGAAAAACTATGCGTTTGACAAAAAATACAAAAAATAATATAATCCGCAACCTTTAAAACAAGGCTAAATTTAGCCTATTCTTACGGGAGCGACTTGGCTTCGACAGGAGCAGAGCGGTCACGGTGGCACGTCGCTTTGAGCAAAGCGTAAAAAGCTCAAATAAATTTAAACGCAAACAACGTTAACTACGCTCCTGCTTACGCTAAAGCTGCGTAAGTTCAGTTGAGCCTCGCCTAGTCCGATACTAGCTAAGACGGCGGCGAGTAACCCTAGCTAGCGTAGGTTGGCGGCCTGACGAACTGCTAGCCGAAATCTTGTCTTAGTCTAAAAGTAGGTGTTGGAAAGTGAGCCTTTTTAGATGAAATTTTCACTTTTGCTAAGCGTGTAGAGGCTGTGATCGGTTTGTTTTTGGACAGGGGTTCGATCCCCCTCGCTTCCACCAATTATTTTAGTCTGCTTGGCATTCATGCGCCAAATACCCTTAACTTCAAGCAAAGCGACTAAAACACCTCCATAAAGTTAATCAAACTTGCTCGTAAGCTATGAGCTAAATTTTAGTATAATACCCCAAATTTAACGAGGCGGAAGCGATGATAAACGACGAATTTTACATGTCTCTAGCCATAAAAAAGGCTTGGAAGTTTCAAATTTTAACCTACCCAAACCCCGCCGTCGGTTGCGCGGTTTTAGATGCCAGCGGCAAACTACTCTCGGTCGCCGCGCATAAAAAGGCGGGCTTTTTACACGCCGAGCCAAGCGCGATTTTATTGGCTCTATGTGAAAAAAGCGAGGCGTTTTTGAGCGATTTTTTACGCGAGTATAACGCGGCCCTGGGCGTCAAATTTGAAAGCGCCGAAGAGCTTGAAAATGCGGACTTGGAGCCAAATTTCACGTATGAATACATCCTGCAAAATCACGGCGATCTGCTAAAAGGCGCTAAGGCCTACGTGACGCTCGAGCCCTGCGCTCACCGCGGCAAAACTCCGCCGTGCGCCGAGCTTTTAAAGCGGCTAAAATTTGCCGAAGTCGTTATCGCTAGAAGCGACGAAAACGCCGTGGCTAGCGGCGGCTCGCATATCTTGCAAAGCGGCGGCGTAGCAGTCAAATTTGACGTACTAAGGCAGCAGGCGGACGATCTGGTTGAGCCGTTTTTATCGTGGCAGAAGGGGAATTTTAACTTTTTCAAGCTCGCTCTTAGCGCAAACGGCGTCGCAGCGGGCACCGCGCAGAGCAAAATCATCTCAAATCTAGCCAGCCGCACCCACTCTCACCGCCTGCGCAGCGTGGCCGAGCTGTTAGTTATCGGAGGCGCCACCGTCCGCGCCGACCGCCCGAGGCTTGACGCCAGGCTGATAGAGGGCGGCGAAAACCCAAACGTGATGATCTACTCGCGCGAGCGGGAGTTTGACGCGACTATACCGCTTTTTGGAGTGACGGGCAGGAGTGTGCGCGTAACAAGCGACATAAATGAAGCTTTCGCGCCGCGCTTAACGATGTTTGAGGGCGGCGAAAACGCGCTAAAGGCCCTAGACGAGCGCGTAAAATGGCTGCTGCTTTACCGCTCAAGCGAGCTTTTGGACGCGCCCGCGGTAAGGCTAAATTTAAAACTCAAACCGCTATTTCACGGCGAGCTTGACGGCGACGTTTACGGGTGGTATAGGATTGAGCGGAGTTTATAAATGCGTTTCAAAATTTGGTTACGCGCAGCATTTTATAAGACGAGGAGATTTGTATACGATCGAGTTTTGGTAAAAGCCTTGGCGGCGGCTTTAGGATTTATTCAAGTCAAAGCTTTGGGTCAAAAAAGATGACGCAGGCACAGATAGCCGCAGCCAAAAAGGAGCAATTTTTAAAAAACGTAGCTTAAGTCTTCCAATTTTGCCTAGGCGATTTTTTGCAAAGGTGCGGATACGAGGTAAAAACGGTAACATACGTCTCAAGTTCCGATTTTTTCAAAATAAGCGAAAATAGCGCGTCGTTTGATAGGCTCGTAGAGATACAAAAAGAAATAGGCACCGAAATCCAAAAGATAAATTTTTCAGGAGTGCTATCTGCTAAAAGGCGCGAGCGGCTGACTGATTTGGCGTTTGAAATTAGCGATATACTAAGTAAGGCCTGCGCCGAAACAAATCCCAATGAAGCTATCTTACAAACCATAGCTCAAAAACGCCAAAAAAGCTATGAGGATATCAAAAGCGAATGCAATAAAGCCGTTATGTCGCCGTTTAAAAAAATAATTTTCGGCATCGCTTTTGGGATCAGCGGATTTTTGGCTTTTGTCGGCGCGATGGCGCTTGCGTCAAACCATACAAGCTTGCTAGAGTTTATTGCGGTGTTTATCTTGTTTTTTATGCCGCTAGTAGCTACGTTTATCTTATATAAAAAGCAAACGGCAAAACCTAAAATTTAAGATAAAATTAGCGCCCGTATTTTGCGTACGGTAGATTGCACAAATATTTAAAAACTCGACTACGCCGACTTTTTAACGAAATATTTTATAAATTTGCGCTATGATTTTGTAAATTTAAAGGAGAAAAAATGAAAGAGATAACGCTAAACGGAGCGAAATTTAAAGTCGCGGCAAACACGATGGATGAGCTAAAAAACGAGGCTTTGGGCGATAAAAACGGCGAGATGTATAAATTTCTAGCCGAATTTAACGCGAGCGAGCCTGATATCTTTATCCTAGACGGCTTTGCGACGAGGGAAAATTTAGAGCTAAAAGACGGTTCAAACGTCGTATTTATCAGACGCGGCGCGATGCCTGGGCGAGAAGTGCTAAAAGCTATGATCGCCTCCAGAAACAGCCCCGAGCTAAACGCGGCGCTAGCTAGCGGCTGCGTGGGCGTGGCGGGACTTGGCGGTCTTGGCTCAAACATCGCGCTAAGCCTAGCCCGCACGGGAGTCGCCAAGCTCGTGCTGGCCGACTTTGACGTCGTGGAGCCTAGCAACCTAAACCGCCAGCAATACTTCGTCCGCCACATCGGTATGAAAAAGACGGACGCGCTAAAAGAGCTCATCGCCGAGGTAAATCCATTCGTCGAGGTCGTGACGCATGACGTGACGCTAACTGCCGCCAACGTCGCCGAGATTTTCGCGCCGTGCAGTATCATCTGCGAGGCATTTGACAACGTTGCGGGCAAGGCGATGATGGTAAACGAAGCCGGAGCTAGCCTGCGGGATAAAAAGATCGTCGGTGCGTCGGGCATGGCTGGGTACTTTAGCTCAAATCTCATAAAAACGGTCAAATTTGCCAGAAACGTCTATCTGTGCGGCGATCTGCAAAACGCTGCTGGCGTAGGGCAGGGGCTCATGGCCGCGCGCGTGGCGATCTGCGCAAATCATGAGGCAAACCTTGCTATCAGGCTTTTGATGGGGCTTGAGGAGGTTTAGTTTTCGTCAGTTTTTTGTGCAAGCGGAGCTTGGAAAACCGACCGCTAGCTTTACTTTTGCGGTTTTGCGGTTTTTGTGCGTTTTAGAGGCTGTCCGCGCGGCAAAACAGGCCGGTAAATTTAGCCAGGCCGTCTTGGGTTAATAGTCGGCGCCGTCCGTACGTGATTTTTGGGCTAAAATTTAAAAACTAAAAAATACTAAAATCGCTTTTATTAAGCGGTTTTTGCGGAGGCTAAATTTAGGCGAGCGCCTTTAAACGGTGTGCGTTTTACTCGTACGCTAAATTTAAATTTTTACCGATTTTTGCTAACTCGCCTAAAATTTTAGAGAGTTATAAGCCGTGCTTGCAAGCTACGTTTATATAGGCCCGATTTATTTTAGCTTGCGCCGCTACGCGTAAATCTAAACCGTAGGGTTAATGCCTGCTTAAATTTAACTCAAAAAACTTGATATCTACCGCAGACCGACCGATTTTGCCGTAGTTTAGTTTATAGCTCGCATTTTTGCGATAAATTTATCTTGGGCGCGGCAATAACTAAAGTCGCGCGCGTTCTAGCGCCGGTAATACGCGCAAACACTGGCGGGATAGGGTTTTGGCTTACGGCGACGGATTAGCGACTTAACAAACATACGCTTTTAGCTTGAGTCGCCTTTATTTTTGCTTTATTTTGTATCGCTTAAAGCGTGCGAAAGGGGCGGATGATTAGCATCGTCTGATAAATTCGGCTTTTTAAGGATCGGTTTTTGGGTTTACTTTTTAAATTTACCGTAAATCCGGCGTCTAGACGTAAAAACCGACCCCGATAAATTTATAATCCCGGCCAAAAGCCGTTTTAGCCGGGATTAGAGAGCTATTTTCCGGCCGTTAGCATCGTCTTTAGTATGCGCTTACCGACCTCGACGCCCGGCTGATCGTAGGTGTTTATGCCTAGCATTATGCCCGTAGCGGACGTGAGTAGCTCGAAATAATAAATCAAAAATCCCGCGCTCGCCTCGTCTAGCCGCTCAAGTTCGATGACGTCCACGCTGATGCCTTCTTGCACGAGCGCATGCATCGTGGCGCTGCACTGGGCGTTGATTAGCTCGCCTAAATTTAGCCCGTTTACGAAGTCGCAGCCCTCAAGGCCGTTTAGGCTAATGCTCGGTATCGCCGTGTTTGCGTCCGCGGCAGCTACCTTGATGAAGCTTACCGTTTTGTCCTTCACGCCGTCCATGATGAGCTGCAAAAAGCTGTGCTGGTCGCGCGAGCCGATGAGTCCGACGGGCGTGAGTCCGTAGCGTTTGTAGCCCTTTTTCTTGCCCAGGCTCTCCGCCCACAGCTGCACGTACCAGTCGTTAAACTCCAAAAATCTATCGCCGTAGCTAAATATCACGTTGATCTTGGCGTTTTTGTGCGTCGCATAGTGATAGGCTTTTTGTAGCAGCGTATCGTCGCCGTCCTCTAAAAATCGCTTTTTACACGCCCGTGCGCCTTCTAGCAGCGCCGCCGCGTCGTATCCGCACAGCATTAGCGGTACCAGACCGATTGCGCTAAGCACGCTAAATCTACCGCCGACGTTTTTTGGGATATTAAAAAATTTGATGCCGTTTTGCTTGGCGTAGGCTTCTAGCGGCGAGGCGGGGTCTGTTATGACGATAAAATTTGCGCTCAAATTTGAGGGTTTAAAGCGCTCTAGAATGCACTTAAATAGCGTGATCGTCTCGATCGTGGTGCCCGATTTTGACGAGATGATAAAAAGCGTTTCGTCAAATTTGACGCTTTGGCAAACGCTCTCAAAGCTAAAGGCGTCTACGTTATCGAGAAAATAAAGCTCTCGCTCGCAGCTCCTTTTTGAGCTTGAAAGCATCGTTTTTAGCGCCTTGACGCCCAGACTGCTACCGCCGATGCCTACTAGCACGACGCTTTTTACGTGCGCGAGCGTCGTTTCAAATTCGGCGATTTCGCTTAGTAAATTTGCGCCGATTTCGGGCAGGTGATAGTAGCCGATCTCGCCGCCTTTTAGCTCGTCGTTCATGCGTTTGGCGTAGGAGCCGATCGCGCTTAGCGGCGTACGCTCGAAAAATAGCTCATTTTTTAGCATTTTTGCCTAGCTCGTAGAAGAAATTTGTCGCCTGCACGAAG
>NZ_CAUQHQ010000048.1:0-15942 GCF_963517995.1 uncultured Campylobacter sp. | reverse complement strand
TATCGATAAAGACGCGCTAGGTAAAATTATCAAAGAGTATTACAATTAAATTTAAGGAGAAAAAATGAAAGCAAAAATCGGAATTTTGACGCTGAGCGACCGCGCTAGCGAGGGCAAATACGACGATCTATCGGGCGCGGCGATAAAAGAGGTTTTAGACGGCTGGATAACAAGCGAGCGCGAGTATTTTTACGAGGTGATTCCCGATGAGATCGAGCTCATAAAAGAGCGCCTAAAACACATGATAGACGTGCTAGGCTGCGATCTAGTGCTAACGACGGGCGGCACGGGACCGGCTCCTCGCGACGTGACGCCCGAGGCAACCGAAGCCGTGTGCGAAAAGATGATGCCAGGCTTTGGCGAGCTAATGCGCGCTGCTAGCCTAAAATACGTCCCCACAGCGATCCTATCGCGCCAAACGGCTGGCATCAGAGGGCACGCGCTCATCGTAAATTTACCCGGCCAGCCAAAGGCGATCAGAGAGTGCCTAGAGCCCGTATTTCCAGCGATTCCGTACTGCATTGATCTCATCGGCGGCGCATTTATAGAGACTGATGAGGGCGTGATGAAGGTCTTTCGCCCGAAACAAAAGAAAATTTCGTGATCCACGCGTGCTAAACTTTTTTGAAAATATAAATTTAAAGGCTACGAGGCTGCTTGAGGGCTATTATTCGCTCTTTTGCGGCCTTTTTACGCTTTGCGTCGGTGTTTACGGGCTCGCGCTCGTTTTTAGGGTCGAGTGGCTTTTGCTTGCCGCTAGCGCTTGTATCTACGCATGTTTCGTCTTGCTTGCATTTCGTTCGCTTTTTTGGTTCGTCTTAAGTCTGATTTTCTCGCCCGTTTTTGCTATCGTCGTACGCGAGCGTTATGACGAAAATTTGCTTTTAGACGCCGTTTTTGCGCTTATTTGGATATTTTGCTGGTTATTTTTGTCGCTAGCCGTGAGTGAAAATATTTCAAAACTAGGTAACGAAATCGTATCTAAAATTTTACGTATCGCCGCGCTTTTTGCATTGATCGGCGTTTATTACGTCAGTATTGAAAATAGCCTAAATTTACAAGCTATTTTACAAGACACCGTTACGCTTCGCATCGTACTTATCGCCATAAATATCTATATGTTTCCGTCTCTTATCGCGCTTTTGGCGCTTGATTTGCGCGGGTATTATTTGAAAAGCAAAGGCGAAAAAAGAGCCGAATTTTCATTTTTTAACCTTGCTCGCGAGGGTTTAAAGGTGCTTAAATTTATCGCCTTAAGGCGTAAAATCTAAATTTATACGGATTTTGATTAAAAGCCGAAATTTTCGTAAATTTAAGCAGACTCAAAGCCGTTTTGCGGCTTTTGATTGCCGGCGGAAATTTATTTTCGCCTAAAAGTTAAGGCAAAAACTTTCTATATTTTTTGCACGGTAAAATTTAGCAAAATAAACCAGCTAAGTAGCCGAATTTTAAATTTCCTTTAGCGGCTAGTTTAGAGGTGGTTTATTCTGGCTCTTTTGCGCCGTTTTTTGATTTTTTGCTTTGGCGTTTTACGTAAAAGATATAAATCGCGGTAAGTAGGCCGACTGCTACGAGCAGGGCGATCACGATGTGGCTAAAGGTATCTTTGTCGTAGTTTTTACCTAGATACCAGCCTACCGCAAGCAGTACGGCGACCCAGATGCCCGCACCCAAAGCCGTATAGAGGCAAAATTTAAAGATATTCATACGCGCAAGGCCCGCCGGCAGGCTGATGTACTGGCGGATGCCGGGGATCAGGCGGCAGTTAAAGGTTGAAATCTCGCCGTGCTTGTTAAAAAATGCCTCAAATTTGCGCATTTTCTCCTCCGTGATACCGACGTATTTACCGTATTTTAGCGCGAGCTCCCGCCCGAAAAAGTAACACAGATAGTAGTTAAACGCCGCTCCGGCTAGACTGCCTGCCGTTCCGACGGCCCAAGCTGTAAATAGATTCATCTTTCCTTCGTGCGCGAGATAGCCCGCCGGTATCATCGCCACTTCGCTTGGAAACGGGAAAAACGAACTCTCTAAAAACATCATCAAAAAGATGCCCGTATACCCCCACTGACTCACGTAAGAGACGATAGTATCTATGATAGAATGAAGCAAATTTAGCCTTTATTTAGGATTTGAGAAACGAAATCATACGCTATAGCAAGCGCAAAAAGCGCAAAAATCGTCGCGCAAACGCCATCAAGCGTCTTTTGGCGACTCAAAAACGCTTCGCGCGCCTTTTTTACGGCAAAAAGCCGACCCAAAAGCACGAAAACGAATACGCTTTGGACGGATATCGCGCCGATCAATAAAAAAATATCTTTTATCGGCGCGGATTCGTCGATAAATTTAGAAAAAATGCTAGCAAAATACAAAATAGCCTTAGGATTTGAGATATTTGTAAGCATCCCGAGTATAAAAAAATGCTTTGCGCTTACATTTTTTTCTTTTTGCATTTGCTCTTTGTTTGCTTTTTTGCTACGGGCGGAGCGAAATAGTAAAAAGCTCAAAAAAAGCAGATAACAGACGCTAAACAGCGCTAAGGCGTATCTGATAAGCGGCGCGGCCTCAAAAAGAGCCTTTAGTCCAAATGCCGTCAAAAAAACCCATAAAACTATGCCGGCGCAGACTCCCAAACAAGCATAAAAGCTATATCTAAAGCCGTGTGCTAGCGATACGCGAAGTATCAAAAATACGTCTGGCCCCGGCACGATAATAGCGATAAAATGCGTCAGCATGATCGCGGCTAGAGAAACTAAGCTCAATAAATTTCCTTTAAAAAGCGAGATTTTAGCCAAAAGACGCAAAAAATAGCCTAAAATCGCCTTGGGTAAATCCACGAAATTAGCCGCTTTACGTAAGCTAAATTTGTTTAATAGCGCCGCGCGGATCGTTTGGAGCGGATTTAAATTTATCCTCGCTTTTACCGCTTCTTTAAAACTAAGAATGTATAATTGTCCCAAATTTTTAAACAAGGAATAACGATGGATAGAGTAGAGCAGGCCATAAACGATATAAAAAACGGCAAAATGGTCGTCATGGTCGATGATGAAGACCGCGAAAACGAGGGCGATCTGGTATTTGCGGCGACCTTTAGCGACACGCAAAAGGTAAATTTCGCCATAACTCACGCAAAAGGCGTGCTGTGCCTCGCGCTAAACGAGGAGATCGCGCGTCGCCTCGATCTAAATTTGATGGTGGATAAAAACACGTCCTGCCACGAGACGGCGTTTACCGTCACCATAGACGCTAGAAACACGACGACGGGCGTGAGCGCCTACGAGCGCGACGTCACGATCCGCCTAGCCGCCGATCCGATGTCAAAGCCGGAGGATTTCGTGCGCCCTGGGCATATCTTCCCGCTCATCGCTAAAAAAGGCGGCGTGCTAAGCCGCACGGGACACACCGAAGGCTCGGTGGATCTATGCAAGCTTGCCGGCCTAACGCAAGCAGCCGTCATCTGCGAGATCGTAAAAGAGGACGGAAATATGGCTCGCAGACCCGATCTAGAGGAGTTTTGTGAGAAATTCGGGCTAAATATGGTCTCGGTCTCCGAGCTCGTGCAGTACCGCCTAAAACACGAAAGCCTAATCGAGATAAAAGAAAAAAGCGCGGCTAAGATAGCTGGCTTTGACGCCCTAAAATGCGATATCCTAGATCACAAAGGCGAGCGCCACTACGCCTTTGTTTTCGGCGAGATAAAGGATAAAACCGCGGTCAAATTTCATCAAATTTCAAGCGACGTCGAGCTGCTTGGCTCCGATAAATTCGCCGAGCTGCTGGAGTCGCTTGGGTATCTATCCAAAAACGGCGGCGTCGCGGTGTTTTTACAAGGCGAGGAAAAGTGCGGCGGACAGGTCAAGGACTACGGCATCGGCGCGCAAATTTTACACAAGCTAGGCGTCAGCCGCATCGAGCTTTTAAGCGCAAATAAAAACAAAGATTTCGTCGCGTTAAAGGGCTTTGGGCTTGACATCGCGGGCTATAAAGAGTAACGCAAACGGGCCTAGCGAGGTTGCGCGGGCCTTTGCCAAGACGCTAAATTTGGGGCTTTTGTACGCGGACAAAAATGGCGTCATAAAATTTATAAATAAAAAATTCGAGCGGATTTTCGCTCTAGCGCCCAAGGTTTTTTACGGAGCGAAATTTGACGAGATGATCGCTGCGGCGCAGGGGCTGGACGAGCTAAAAAGCTTTGAAAATCTCAAAAATAGCCCGATAAACTCGAGCGATTTTATAGTAAAAAAGGACCAAAAAAGCTACAGGCTAAACGTTTCAAACGTGCTTGAGGGCGGGGTGAAATTTGACGGATTTATCCTCGCGGTTACCGACGTCACGCACGAAAAGGAGCTAGAAAAAAAGGAGCTTGAGCATAGGCGCTCGGTGCTAGCTCACGCCAAAACCGCGCTGGTAGGCGAGATGATAAACTCCATCTCGCATCAGCAGCGCCAGCCTCTAAGCGCGCTGGGACTGTATCTGGATAATATCGAGGAGTGCGCGCGCGAGGGCGAATTTGAGCGTATACCGGCTCAAATCGCAGCCTGCAAAAAGAGCCTAAGGCTCATGGACGAAACTATAAAGGCGTTTAGAAATTTTTACGCCAGCGGCGAGGGTGCGGCGAAATTTGATCTCGTTAATATCATAAACGAGCTTATTTTGATAGTGCGGCCAGAGTTAAACTCTCACGGCATCGAGCTAAAATTTGCTAGCAGTAGCGGCAAATACGAGCTAAAAAGCATTGCTAGCTACGTGAGGCAAATCTTGCCCTCTTTGCTTTCAAACGCCAAGGACGCGCTGGTTGAAAGCGGACGTGAGACGCCGCAAATTTTAATCGAGCTAAAGAGGGCTGGCGGGCTATTTTGCGTGAGCGTGAGCGATAACGGCGGCGGCGTAAAAGCAGATAGCGATAAAATTTTCGAGCCGTTTTTTACGACGAAAAATATAGGCACGGGCACGGGGCTAAACGTAGCTAGGGAGCTCGCCGTAAAAAAGCTAGGCGGCGCTCTGGAGCTTGAAAGTGCGGCGAATCCGACTAAATTTACGCTATTTTTAGGCGAAATTTAGACGTGGCTGTAAATTTGAAAATTAGTTTGCAAACTTAAGAAAGACAAACAAGAAACGAGGCTAGCGTGTATAGCAAAATAAAAAATATCTTAAACGGCGTAAATTTGCTCATCGTCGAGGACGACGAGAGCCTGCGCGAAAGCATCAAAATATCGGTCGAAAACTACGTGAGCGAGGTTTACGCCTGCGCAAACGCTAAAGAAGCGCTAGAAGTTTTTGAAGCAAAGGGCGTAAATTTGGTGCTTTCTGATATCAATATGCCGCATATGAACGGGCTTGAGATGGCGGCTCGTATAAGGGGGCTGGATAAAGACGTGCCTATTATATTTCTTACTGCATACGGTAACGACGAAAACATGCTTAGCGCGATAGAGCTAGGTAGCTTTGGCGTGCTAAAAAAGCCGTTTGAAAAGCGCGATCTAATCATGCAAATGAGCTTTGCGGCGAATAAATTTAAAAACGATTTTGCCCAGGTCGATTTAAAAAACGGCTTTAAATTTAACGCCTTTAGCAGACAGCTAACAAAGGGCGGCCGGCCCGTGGCGTTAACGAAAAAAGAGCAAAATTTACTCCATCTTTTTCTAAAAAATCAGGGACGCGTCGTGAGCTTTGAGATGATCGAGGCGTGCGTCTGGCAGGAGGGCAGCTGCACCGCCGACGCGATACGAAGCTTCGTCTATAAACTACGCAAAAAACTCTACCCCGAACTCATCCAAAACGCGCAGGGCAGCGGATATGCGCTGATTTTGGACGGGCAAGGCGGGCGAACGGTGAGTAAAATCTGCTACGTTTGAAGCTCAAAAGCTTAAAACTAAATTTAATTTTAAAGATTAAGCTTTTTGCGTTTTACGGCTTTAAAAATAAAATTGGGCGCATTTTTAGGATCGCCGACCCTTAGCAAGGCGGCGGCAAAATTTGAGCACGCAAGATTAAATAAACGGCTCAAATTTAAAGCGATACAAGGCGCTTAAAATCCGTCTTTTATCGGCCGGTTTTGCGATTACCGCGCTCTGCGCGCCTAGTTTGCGGCTATTTTTATCTTGTTCGCGCCGATTTGCCTTGCGGTAAAAAATTTAAATCCGTCCGTCAAAACGGCGATTTTGGCTTACTACTTAAAATTTTACGCGAAATTTGATCTAGCGTTACTTATTGATTAGTCGTAAAAAGTTTTTGATCTTTTGCGCTCTTACGCCCTCATCCTCGTTTTCGCCGAATTGATTGCCTCCGTGCGAGTAGGGCGGCAAATCCTTTACGAAGTCCAAAATTTCGTCGAATTCTAAAATTTTGCCGTGCAGGTCGTAGCCGACGTTTAGCGCCTTGCCCTTTATCTTCGCTACGTTTGCGTGGATATGTCCGTAGAGATGGATAGCGCCGTGATGGCCGCCGTTCCACTCGCAGACGGGATAGTGAAAAAGCGCGAGCCTAAAACTCTCGCCGCCGTGTTTTAGCGCCAGCTCCTTGTAGTCGCAAATCTCTTCAAACAGCGCGTTGTTATCGTTTTTGCGTATCTCTAAAAGCTCGTCCGCGCGCTTGCGAATTTCTTGGTCGTGATTGCCTAAAATCAATACGTGCTTGCCGTTTAGGCGTTTTAAAATTTTAAGCGTCTGCTCAAAGTCCTTATGAAAGCTGACGTCGCCTAGATTATAAACCTCGTCGCAGGGATTTACGCGCGAATTCCAAAGGCGGATTAGCGTATTATCCATATCGTTTATGTTTTGAAATTTCCTAAAATTTGGATGAAATTTCATAATATTTGCGTGTCCGAAATGTAAATCCGACGTAAAATAAGTCATTTTCGCCTCCTTAAACCTACCTCGAATTTTTCGCCGCTTTTTATTTCCATTATAACCAGCCGTCCGAAAAACACAGCGCCGCAGTCCATCGCAAACACGCCGTTTCCTTTATCGTGGATTTCGTTGTCGCGATTTGGAGTGTGTCCGAAGTATATCTTTTTGCCCGTGTCGTTATCTAGCCAAAACGGCGCCCTTCGCCACATTACGTAGTCCTCGTCTTGGCGTTCTACCGAAATTTTAGGATTATACGCGGCATGTACGAATATGCTTTGCTCGGAGCTTATTATGTGAGGCATCTGCTCTATAAATTCTTTAACCGCCGGCGGAATATCCGTAAATCCGCGATCCTTTGCGCTTTTTATGGTTTCCTCGCCGCCGTTATTTATCCACGTGTAATAACTCTGCGCGTCATCCTCAAAAATAGCTTTATAAAGCATATCTTCGTGATTGCCTCTAACGTGTAAAATTTGCCGTCCTTGCGCGATGAGTTCGGCGTAGCGCAGATATAGCCCGATGCTATCCTCGCCCCTGTCGCAGCTATCGCCTAGGATTACTATTAGGTCGTTTTTAGTTAAATTTATCTTTTCAAGCATCGCGTTAAATAGTCCAAGGCAGCCGTGCAGGTCGCCGAATACGAAAATCCGCTCGAAATCGCTTTCGTTTATGCGTTTAATTTTTAACATTTTTACTCTTTTGAATTAAATTTGCGGAAATTTTGGGTTAATGCGAGAATAAAGGCGAGCTGATTTTACTCTATTTATATAATAATGCGCTTAAAAATACGGTGCCCGTCCGCCGCCGCCCTAAAATTTAGGTATAATCGTGCTAAAATTTTAAGGAGAAAAAATGCAAATAAATTCGCAAGAAGTAACGCAGGCGCCTGGAAATAACACCGTCTTTCAAACTTGGCTGTTAAGCGGCGACGAAAACGCCTGTAAAAAAGGCTTTGAGAGGCTTTGCGCTTTGGTGGTAAATTTAAACAAAACGGCAAAAGTAAGGTTTGGCGCGGAGGCGAACGTAAACTGCGTAATCGGCATCGGACGCGACGCGTGGCTAAAACTAGGACTTCCGCAGCCGCTACCAAAAGAGCTTGTAAATTTTAAAGCGATAAAAGGCGATAAGCACGAAGCCGTAAGCACCGCGGGCGATATCCACGTGCATATTAGGGCGCTTGATGCGGCGGATTGCTTTGATATGGCGCAAAACGTAAAGGCCGAGCTTTTTAAATTTGCTAAGCTCGCAGACGAAACTCAGGGCTTTAAATACCACGACGGCAGGGCGATCATCGGCTTTGTAGACGGCACGGAAAATCCAAGCGGCGAAGATAGGGACTTTTTTGCCAAAGTCGGCGACGAGGACGCGAAATTTAAGGGCGGAAGCTACGTATTCGTGCAAAAATATAAACACAAAATGAGAGAATGGAACGCAACTAGCGTGAGCGAGCAAGAAAAGGTCATCGGCCGCACGAAAGCAGACGACATCGAGATGAGCGAGGATGAAAAGCCTAGCAACTCGCACTCTGCCGCGGCAAACGTAGGAGATGATAAAAAAGTCGTTCGCGGAAATATGCCTTTTGTCGAGGGAAGCGTGACGGGGACGTACTTTATCGCGTATGCTAGCACGTTTTCGACGCTTGAAGCGATGCTAAATAAGATGTTTATCGGCGAGCCGCGCGGTAACTCGGATAGATTGCTTGATTTTAGCACGCCGGTCACCGGAGCGCTATTTTTCGCTCCTACTTTTGATATGCTATCAAGCTATAGCGCGGAGTAATTTTTAGCTCGCGAATCGTCCTAAATTTCGGGCGTTTTGCGGGCTACCGCTTTAAATTTTGCTTTTAGTAACCCCGCCGAATTCGCTTTTAAAATTTAAAACCGAAATTAGTATTTTTTCGTAAGCTTTTACCGCTAAATTTGCAAAATTTACTTGCAAATTTACGGCATGAACCGCGCAAATATAAAATTATATTTTCATAAAATCATACTTTCATCATACTTTTCTTATATAATCTTTTTACATTTTAAATTTAAGGGAGCAAAATGAAAAAAATCCTACTATCAAGCCTGCTCGCCTGTTCGCTATTTGCGGCGGGCGAGGTGTATAGCCCGTCAGTAAAAGACGTCTATGCCGATGCGACGTCGCAAAAAAGCATAGGCAGGCTCTTGCCGACTAATGCCGTAAAAATACTAGCGAACGAGGGCGACCGCGTGAAAATCTCCGTTAAAGGCTACCAAAATCCCGCCGTTAGCAACGTCGTTTACTTTAGCGACTCCGAGCGCGTTATCGCCGTTGCGTTTGCCAAAACTGCGACGCCTGAGATCAAGGTCGTAAAAAAGGGCGCTAACGGCAAATGGGACGAGGTTGAGACCGTGGTCTATGCGCAAAAAGACGGCTTCACGAGCGATCTAGGCGGGCTTTTTGCTAAGGGCGGCGAGATTTACAAAGAGAGCTGCGGAGTGTGCCATTCGCTACATCAAACCACGCATTACAAGGCAAATCAGTGGCCTAACCTGCTAAAATCTATGATCGCGCGAACGGCTATCGGCAAAGACGACGAGTGGCTGGTGATACAGTACTTGCAAAAGCACTCTGCCGACGTGAACGTGGCTAAAAAGTAAAAGGCGGCGCGTAAATTTGACGAGGATTTACGCTTAATTCGCTCGCAAATGGACGAGATTTGCGGGAGCTAAACTTATAAGGTCGCGACGAAGCGGCCGTTTTTTAAAACGCTGAAAAAGTTAGATTTAGCGCGTAAGACGAGATGCGTGTTAAATTTAAGCAGCTGCTTTGCGGGCTAGACTGCGCGAATGAGGCTTTAGCCGTCAAATTTGATTCGCCTGACGAGAGGGCGGTCAAATTTGAGCCAGTGCAAAAGACCGGCTTCGCTAACCTGCGAAGTAAATTTATAGGGTACCCTACGCAGTAGGGACTTTAGGTGGGTGAGCGACCGTCTTTAGAGGATACCGACTGCTCGGCATCCGTGCGGGAGCGAGTGAGCGGAGTATATCGCGTAGGCGATGCGAGCGATGGGTAAAAACAAATCGCAGGTCGGACTTCGTTCGGCCGAGAAGTAAAAATAGGAGAGGAAAATGAACCTACAAAGACGAAATGTATTAAAGGGCGGAGCGGCGCTTGCGGCGGCTCCTTTGTTTTCTAGCGTAACGGCGTCAAATTTACTCGGAGCCGAGCTAAATACGGCAAACGTACGTAACGGCGAGGTGCTAACGGCCGCTCACTGGGGCATGCTAAAAGTTAGCGTCAAAGACGGCAAGATCGTAAAATCAGAGCCGTTTCAAAAAACGAGCGAAGTGTATAATCCGTTGCAACGCTACACCGCCGATATGGTCTATAAAACACGTATAAAATACCCGATGGTGCGCAAAAGCTATCTAGAAAATCCGGACTCGCCAAAACCCGAACTGCGAGGTAAAGACGGATGGGTACGCGTACGCTACGAGGACGCGATAAAACTAGTAGCTAGAGAGCTAAAAAAGACGAGAAAACAAAAGGGCCTAGAGGGCGTGTTTGCGGGTAGTTACGGCTGGAAATCAAGCGGCAACGTGCATAACTCGCGAATTTTACTTCATAGATTTATGAACCTTAGCGGCGGATTCGTGGGGTCTTTAGGCGATTATTCTACGGGAGCTAGCCAGGTCATCATGCCTCACGTCGTGGGTAGCATCGAGGTCTACGAGCAGCAAACCAGCTGGCCTGTAGTACTAGAAAACTCAAAAGTAGTCGTCATCTGGGGCGCAAACCCGATGGCAACCCTTCGCATAGCGTGGACTAGCACCGACGAGCAGGGCTTTAAGTACTTTGAAGAGCTTAAAAACAAAAAAGATATCAAAGTGATCATCATCGACCCAATCAGAACCGAAACGGCGCAGTACTTTGACAAGGCCGAGTGGATCGCTCCGATACCAAACACCGACACCGCGATGATGCTAGGCATGATACACTACCTATACGAGAGCGGCAAATACGATAAAAACTTCATCGAAACCTATACGAGCGGCTTTGATAAGTTCCTGCCGTATCTGCTCGGTAAAACCGACGGCACGCCTAAAAATTTGGAGTGGGCGAGCAAAATTTGCGGCCTAAAAGCAAGCCTCATAAAAGAGCTTGCGGACACCTTCTGCGCTAACCGCACGATGATAATGAGCGGCTGGGGTATGCAGCGCGCGCATCACGGCGAGCAGCCGCACTGGGCGATGGTAACTTTGGCGGCTATGCTAGGACAGATCGGGCTTCCGGGCGGAGGTTTTGGTCTTAGCTACCACTACTCAAACGGCGGCGCTCCGACTTGCAAAGGCGCGGTCATCGGCGGCGTAAATAGCGCAAGCGTGGGTAAATTTAACGACGAGGGCGAGTTCATCGGCACCGATAGCGGAGAATTCGACGCAAACGGCCGATTTGTCGCTAAAGCCGCAGCCGCTGCTGGTACGGGTCAAAGCTGGCTACAAAAGGCGACAAACTATGCATTCCCGGTCGCTCGTATCGCGGACGCCCTGCTAAATCCGGGCAAAGTGATCGATCACGACGGTAAGAAAATCACGTATCCGGATATCGACTTTATCTACTGGGTCGGCGGCAATCCTTTGGCTCATCATCAAGAGACGAACCGCTTGCTAGAAGCGTGGCGCAAACCTCGAACGGTAGTCGTAAACGAAGCTTATTGGACTCCGACGGCTAAGATGGCTGATATAGTATTCCCGACTACTACGGCATACGAGCGCAACGACGTCACGATGACGGGCGACTACTCGAATATGAACATCGTGCCGATGAAACAAGTTGTGGAAAAATACGGCGAAGCGCGCTACGATTATCAAATTTTCGTCGATCTTTGCAAGGCGTACGCTAAAAATTTAGTCGTAGCCTACACCGACAACGGCAAGGACGAATTTGACTGGATCAAAGAGTACTACGGCGCGGCGTACGAGCAGGTCAAGGCTATACCTGATTTTGAAATGGATATGAAGCCGTTTGAGGAGTTTTGGAACGAAAATAAGCCGGTAACTTTTGCTTCGACGCCCGAGAGCGATACGTGGGTGAGATTTGGCGAGTTTAGAGAGGATCCGGTGCTAAATCCGCTAGGAACGCCAAGCGGCCTAATCGAAATTTACTCCGAAACCATCGAGAAAATGGGCTATGACGACTGCGGCGCGCATCCGATGTGGTTTGAGCCGGTCGAGTGGCTGGGTATGAAAGATAAGCCCGCCGAGCTACACATGCTAAGCCCGCATCCTACCGATCGCCTCCACTCGCAGCTAAACCAAACATCTCTACGCGAAAACTACGCGATCGCAAACCGCGAGCCGATCTGGATACACCCTAAAGACGCCGCGAAAAAAGGCATAAAAACGGGCGATTTGGTTAGGGTGTTTAACGCGCGCGGCGAAGCGCTAGCAGGCGCATACGTGACGCAAGACATCAAAGAGGGCGTAGTTAAGCTAGCCGAGGGCGTATGGTACGACGGATTTGACGCGGGTCTTTGCAAAAACGGCTCGCCAAACGTCCTAACTATCGATATTCCTACCAGCAAGCTAGCTAACGGCAACATCAGCCACACCGCGCTCGTAAATATCGAGAAATTTACGGGTAAGGCGCCTGAGCTAACGGCGTTTAGCGATCCGAAATTTGCTTAAATTTGAGGCCGCAAACTAAAATCTGCGGCTTAAATTTGATAAAACCTCGCCGGGTTAAATTTGACTCGGCGAGATGGTTTGATCTACGCCGTTTTTGCGAGATTATTCTAAGCCGCGTTTTTTAAATTTAGCCGTACGCGGTAAATTTGCTTAAATTTACCGCTATTTTGTCTCTCGCGATAAATCCTTAATTTTACCTTTTTGTGCCTTCTTAAATTTGGACTAAAATTTGCTTTGCGATTGATAATTTACGCTAAATTTTAATTTTATTTAACAGCTAAAGTTGTAAAATGAAACTTCACAATAAATTTAAGGAGAATAAATGCGCTCAATCACGAACAAGATCGCGTTGATGCTAATCATTGCGCTCTTTGTCTCATTTGCCGCTATTTCGGCGGTTAGTTATTATACGGCTGAAAATAAAGTCGTAGAACTGGTCGGTCAAACCCAAGATCAAATCCTAGACGACGTTAAAATAACGACGAATTCGTTTTTTAACGATTATCTTGAGATACTGGGTAAAATCAGCTCAAGGCTTGAAAAATCAGTCGGCGACGATGATGAAATGGCTACTAAGGTTGTATTGGAAAAAGAGCTAGCAGGCTCACATATAAGGTATGTGTATTTGGCCAAGGAAAACGGCGACTTTTTCCAATCAGACGGCAAAAGAACGACCGTAGCGGATAACTACGACCCAAGGACTAGGGGCTGGTATCAAACCGCCGTAAAGGAAAACAAGGCGGTATTTTTAGAGCCTAGAACGACATCTACGGGCGATTTGGTTATAACATTCGTAACGTCGATAAATAAAAACGGTAAATTTATGGGCGTAGCCGGCATAGACGTAGACGTAAAGGATCTTGGCGAAAAGATAATCGCGATGGGTAAAACCGACTACGGTTACGTACTTTTGATGAAAGGCGACGGATTGATTTTGCTACATCCCGATCTCTCTAGTATAGGCAAGGTTAGCACGGCTAGCAAAACCGTAGCCGAAGGCTATGCGGCTAAAAGGTTCGATAATAACGGCTTGATCGCTTACGTAAATACGAGCGGCCAAAACGTAACGGCTAAAGTAATCCCTATAAACGATGAAGGCTGGCTAGCAGTAGCGGCTATCGGCGCTAATACCTTTTCGTCAAACACCCTGCCGCTTTTGCGCACCCAGCTTATTTTAGCGACTATATTTATCATCGCTCTTAGCGCATTTGTTTATATATTGCTCAAAAAATCATTAAGTCCGATAAAAACTATCCAAGAAAAGCTAGAAGATACGTTTAAATTTATCGCCCACGAAGCTCCGGCTCCGCAAAAGCTAGCCGTAACAGCTAGGGACGAATTTGGCGTCATGAGTTACGCGATAAACGAAAATATCGATAAGGTTATCGTCGGTATCAAAAAAGATAGCGCCCTAATCGAGGAGATGAACGGCATCGCAAATCTCATGATAAGAGGACACATGGGAGCTAGCATAAAATCAGACCCGAACAATCCGGCTCTAGTGCAGCTAAAAGACTTGCTAAACCGCTTTTTTAGCTCCATCTCATCAAATTTAAAAGGTATAGCAGCAGTTCTAAGCTCGTATAACAAAAACGACTATACGCCTCGCATAGAGCTAAAAGACGATATAGAAAGCGATCTGCGCGATATGATGGTGGGCTTGCAAAGCGCGGGAGACGCCGTAAGTAACATGCTAAGAGAAAATCTAAAAGAAGCTCAAATGCTAGAAGAAAAAGCTAAAATCTTAGCAGAATCTATGAGAACCCTAACCGACGGAGCTCAAAAGCAAGCAGACTCTATCCAAGAAAGCGCCGCCGCGATCGAGCAGATGAGTAGCTCGATGAACGCGATCAGCCAAAAAGCACAGGACGTAACCCGCCAAAGCGAGGAGATCAAAAATATCATCGTCATAATCCGCGATATAGCCGATCAGACGAATTTACTTGCTCTAAACGCCGCTATCGAGGCAGCCAGAGCGGGCGAACACGGACGCGGCTTTGCCGTCGTGGCAGATGAGGTTAGAAAGCTAGCCGAACGCACGCAAAAGAGCCTCGGCGAGATCGAAGCTAACGCAAACGTACTAGCCCAAAGCATCAACGAGATGAGCGAGAGTATCAGGGAGCAAAGCGAGGGCATAAATATGATAAATCAAAGCGTGAGCCAGATAGACGATATAACCAAACAAAATATCGGTATCGTAAGCACCACGAACGAAATCACCTCTCAAATCGACGATATGGCTAAAACGATAGTCGCAGACGTAAGGAAAAATAAATTTTAATCAAGCCGAATTTGGCTCTGGCGGGCTTTGTTGTAAATTTAGCCCGCCTTTAATCTTTTTTAAAACGCATTTTGTAGAAAATAAAATTTTATCCCGCAAAGATATCCGTATAATAAAAAGGGCCCAAAATAACTTATCTCAACGGTTTTTAATACTAAGTTTCTTGTACAGTTTTTATATGCAATGCCTAAGGCTCTCTTTAACTTAAGCTCAAACCAAGGAGTATTTAGTCTTATTGAGCCAAGATTTTTTAATCTACTATTAAATCAGATATCTTCGTAACTTACTGTCATTGCACCGGTAATTGGGGCAACGGTTATAGTTGCTTTTTGATGCTTTGTTCTAACTTCTATTACGCAAGGAGATTGATAAAACGCACTGTATACTGCATCATTACCATATCCTTTTGCTAAATTATTAGGGTCTAATATACGACCGTATTCGTCAAAACCTATCCAATGTATTGGATCTGGATGATAATCGACAGGGCAGTCGATATCGGCATATGTTACGCCGTATTTTTTATCTAAAACCCCTTCTATATCTCTTCCTATTTGACTCTTACTTATTACATAGCTATTACTGCTTACCTTAATTCTCCAACGCCTCGTATTCCAATTCGGGTCAGTTGGATCGAATGTATTATCCTGCATCGCTAAAAGCTGAGTTTTTCTAACGGCAGCCATGATGTCGTCTACGGCAGAGCCTAACTGATCCCGATCTAGTCTAGGTAAAGCAGCTAAAGCTAAAATGCCTACTGCGACTATAACAATGACGAGTTCTAGCATCGTAAACGCTTTTTTAAATTTATAGGATTTTTTGTTTATATAACGCTCTGTCTTTAGGCAATCACTAATTTTACTCATATCTATTCTTTTTAAATATTTTTTAAGTTGATTTTACAACTTTGATTATAAAATCAAGCTAAATTTAATTTCAAATTTGATATTTTTGCCGTATATTTTTTAAATTTTAGTAAAATATTATAAAGATATTTTAAAAGAATTGTTTAAAGACGCTAGTAGTAGAATACAAAATGTAATCTTAACTTAAAGGAATTTGGATTGAAAAACTTTTTGCAATCTATCTTTATACTCGCCGCTTTTACCGCCGTCCTCTTTTATCTTTCGTATTTGGGAGTTAAATTTGATAAATTTGGCTC
>NZ_CAUQHQ010000047.1:0-16085 GCF_963517995.1 uncultured Campylobacter sp. | reverse complement strand
CTGCCCCACTTCCCCGCTCCGATGATGGCTATTTTCATTTTTTCTCTTTTTTGTGATTTACGTTTATTTTAGCTAAATTTGATCGGCTTACTTCGCTTTTAGCGAAATTTATCGCTAACTTTTTGTAAAAATTGATCCCATGCTCGCCAAAAGCGTTTTAAATTTATCGCTACCTACGTTAAAGAAAGTCAAAATTTAAAACTATCGCAAAGCAAATTTAACTACTAAAATGCCAAATTTACCCTATTTATTCGCGCCGCTAGCTGTCTTGCAAAGCTTGTTAAATTTAAACTCGGTTTAAAAGTCCAAATTTTGTCGGTGCCGACTTCATGCAAAATAAAACGCGCTTAACATTTTTAATTTATCGGTTTGGACGGCTTTGCGGCGCCGTACTTGGGTTTTAAAACCGCGCAAGGGTAAATTCGAGAAATAAATTTGATCCGTTTTTTATCAAATTTAACCTTTCTGGTTCCTGCAAACTCATAAATTTAGCAAAAATTTAATTCCAAAAGCTTGCTTAAGCCAAATTTAGCGCAAAACGGTTACGTCGGAAAAAACAAAATTTAATCGCCGAAACGACGAAATAGAACAAAATTTACCCCAGTTTAGACTTCAAAAGCTCATTTACTTTTGCGGGATTAAACGCGCCTTTGCCCTCTTTCATCGTTTGTCCGACGAAAAATCCAAAAAGCTTGTCCTTGCCGCTTTTATACTCGGCGACCTTGTCGGCATTCGCGCTTAAAATTTGATCTATTATCGCTATGATGGCCGAGTCGTCGCTGACCTGCTTTAATCCCAATTTTTCGATGACGGTGTCTACGCTACCCTCGTTTTCCATAAGATAGTCAAGCACCTCTTTTGCCGCCTTGGCGCTTATCGTGCCGTCTTCGATGCGGCGCAAAAGCTCTATCATCTTAGCCGAATTTACGGGTGAAGTCTCGATCGTAGCGCCGTTTTTTAGACGACCCAAAAGCTCGACGATGAGCCACGTTACGGCAAGTTTCGGCGATATTTTAGCCGCGATTAGCTCCTCGAAATACTTCGCCGTCTCTACACTACTAGTTAAAACTACGGCATCATCCTCTTTGACGCCAAGCTCTCGCTCGTATCTAGCGACCTTTTGCTCGGCAAACTCGGGAATTTTGGTTGCTTCGTTATACATCTCCTCAGGGATCTCGACTGGTAGTAGATCTGGATCTGGGAAATATCTATACTCCGCACTATCTTCTTTGCCTCGCATTGAGCGCGTGACCAAATTTACGGTATCAAAAAGGCGAGTCTCTTGATAAACCTCCTCATCGTATTTGCCGTCTTCCCACGCTGCGCTCTGACGCTCGACCTCGTAATCAATCGCCTTTTGGATAAATCTAAACGAGTTTAAATTTTTAATCTCGACGCGCGTATAAAGCTTGCTGTCGCCTTTTGGGCGGATGCTGACGTTGGCGTCGCAGCGAAAGCTTCCCTCTTGCATATTAGCGTCGCTGATGTTTAAAAATCGCAAAATCGAGTGCAGTTTTTTTAGGTATGCGACCGCCTCGTCGGAGCTGCGCAGATCAGGCTCGCTCACGATCTCAAGCAGAGGCGTGCCGGCGCGGTTTAGATCGACTAGACTCTGTCCGCTCTCGTGGATATTTTTGCCCGCGTCTTCTTCAAGGTGCGCACGAGTGATGCCGATGCGTTTTTTTTCGCCGTTTACTTCGATAAAAAGCTCGCCTTTTTCTACTATCGGTATCTCAAACTGCGAAATTTGATAGGCTTTTGGAAGGTCGGGATAAAAGTAGTTTTTACGGTTAAAAACAGAGCGTTTATTTACAGTCGCATTTACCGCCGCGCCAAAGCTTATCGCCTTTCTCACGGCTTCTTTGTTTAGTACCGGTAAGGCCCCAGGTAGCGCCAGGCAGGTCGGACAAACGTGAGTATTTGCCTCATCGCCGAAGCTCGTGGAGCAAGAGCAGAAAATTTTAGTTTTTGTATTAAGCTGAGTATGAACCTCTAGCCCGATAACGACTTCAAACATAATTTGCCTCTTATTTAAAATTTAGGGCTTATTTTAGCAGGATTTTTATTTAAGTTAGATAAAAAGAAAGGGTTGCATCCGCCGATTTTTAGCGTATTTTAGCTAGCGGACGCGTAAATTTAAATTTTAGTGTTCCTCGTGGCTGATCAAAATTGCGCCGGCAAGATACACGTAAGTAAGAATCATAAAGATAAATGTCTGCAAGCACGCCATAAATGTAAGCAAAACAAACGCAGGAAGCGGAGCTACCCAAGGAGCTAGCGCAAGCACGACCAAAAGAAACAAATCATCACCCTTGATGTTGCCAAAAAGCCTGAAAGAAAGCGATACTACGCGAGATAGATGCGAAACGACCTCAACGATAAACATTATCGGAGCTAGCCATTTGTTCGGTCCCATAAAGTGCGCAAAATACTTAATGATGCCGTTTTGTCTAATACCCTCAAAGTTGTAAAATATAAAAACAACGAGCGCCAAAGTAAGGGTCAAATTTAGGCTCGAAGTCGGAGCCTCAAATCCAGGTATTATGCCTATTATGTTACTCACGAATACGATCAAACCGATAGTGGCGACTAGCGGCAGATATTTTCTAGACAGCGCTTCGCTACCTAGCACGTCCTTACCCATAGATACGACGCCCTCCAGATATGCCTCAAGCAAATTTTGAGAGCCGCGAGGCACTAGCTGCATATTTTTTGTAGCAAGTTTAGCAAAAAGCACTACGATAAGAGCGACAATAGCAAGATGTCCCGCATAATTTACCGCATGAATAACATGGTCGTTAGCTGTAAAAAAAGAAGCGATCCAACCCGTAAATAAAAACAAATTTTCTTGCATAGATTAACCTTGAATTTATAAATTTTAGACGCAATTTTATCCAAATAAACGTTAAAAGTTTTTTAAGATTACCTCAAATTTCGCCCGATTTTTTAGCTTTTTACAAAATTTAGCCCAAATTTCATCGCCGTTTTTTAAAATCCCGCTTACGCAGAAAATCTATCGTAAACGAGCTTTAGTATCGTCGCGCCCACGACGGCTAGAAATACGACTCTAACAAATTTAACGTCCTTTTTCATAACCATATTTGAACCAAAATACGCGCCCAAAACCTGCCCCGCGCCCATCAAAAGCCCGACCGCCCAAAGTATCTGTCCGCCCGCGATAAAAACGGCAAGAGAGACGATGTTGCTGGTAAAATTTAGGATTTTCGTATGCGCGACGGCTTTTTTCATATTTAGCCCGATGAGCGCAACCATCGCAAACGTCCAAAAACTGCCAGCTCCAGGCCCGAAAAATCCGTCGTAAAAGCCCAAAATAAGCCCGAATATCACATAAAATGCCCGTGCGTTCATACGGGCGGCTCTATCCTCGTCGCCGACCTTTGGCATCAAAAGTGTATAGATGAAAATCGCTATCAAACAAAACGGGATAATAACGCGCAAAAACTCGGCGCTCAAAAACAATATAAGTACTGTGCCGACGCACGCGCCGATAAAGGTAAAAACGATGCCGATGAACACTTCGCGGAAATTTATCATGCCTTTTCGAGCGAAATTTAGCGCCGCGGTGAAGCTACCGAAAGTACCTTGAAGCTTGTTCGTAGCTAGCGCCACGTGAGGCGGCACGCCCATCGCCATGATGGTCGGCAGCGCGATCAGTCCGCCCCCGCCCGCGATCGCATCTACAAAACCCGCCGCAAAAGCCACCGCGAAAAATATCAAATACGCCGTAACGCCGAAGTCAAAGTCCATTTTCGCCCCTTTAAAAAGCAAAATCATACTACGAAAAATTTAAAAAATTTATAAAATTCGGCTTTTTGTTTTACTGCGGTTAAAATTTAACGAAACGGCGAGTAAATTTTGCCAAGTGGGATTAAATTTAGCGGTTTAGGTTGCGGTGCATTTTGTAAATTTTGCTGGCAAGTTCGGCGATTTTTGAAGTTTTAGACAAATTTTGCAAATTTGAGCTCTATTTAACGATGGTAAATTTGATATAGTTTTTAAAATTTAGTTTGCGAAGCCGCGCGGACAAAATTTGATATTTTAGAAAATTAATTGGGATTTTGCTTTTTCGAGATGCTGGCTTGAAAACATACGAGGCGCTAAATTTAAAGCCGCGTTAAATTTGACCGAGTTAAGAAAAAAGAAATTCGCCGACTGCCAAGCGCGGCAAATCGGCGAATGCGGGATTATTTTATAACGCCGCAAACCATTCTAGCGCCGCCGCCGCCAAGAGGCTTTGGATGGTCGCTGTGATTATCGCCGCCGACGTGAATCATTAGCGAGTGGCCTTTTAGCTCATCTAAGCTCTTGATTTTCGGAGCTAGGACCGGATAAACCGCGTTGCCCTCGGCATCGACGAAAAGCGCAGGCAAATCGCCCTTGTGGCCGCTGTCGTCCCATGCAAAAGAGTGTTTTTTAGTCTCGGCCGGATCCCAGTGACCGCCGGCTTTCATGCCTAGACCTTTCTCGTTAGCGCCGCAGTCAGCGTTTTGATGTACGTGAAATCCGTGTGCACCGCCCTCAAGGCCTTTAAGATTTGGGAACAACGCCACGCCGTAGTTAGTCTCAATCGCTACGACCTCGCCCACGACGGTGTTGCCCCTTTCGCTTAGTTGCTCCATAGTGACGACTAGGTGTTTGCCGGCCTTTGGATCAAAGACTTTTTCCTCGTGCGCAAGAGCGCTAGTAGCGAGTAGGCAGCCTAGAGCCGCGCTAGCTAAAACGATTTTTTTCATTTTTTCTCCTTAAAATGTAATTGCGAGGTAACTATAGCCTAAATTTGATTAATTTAGGCTTTAAATTTTCTTAAATTTAATACGCCGCGATGCTTTAAATTTGCCGCCGTTTTGCGCAAAGCAAAACTCGTTAAATTTACTTTATCTCGCTTAAAATTTGCGCCAGTTCGCCGCTTTGACCAATGCGGTAGAGCGCAAAGTCGTATTTGATCGGGTCGGCGGGGTCAAATTCGCAAAGTTTGTCCGTTAGCTCGCGCACAGCCTTAAAATCATAGCTTTTGCGAGAGATTAAGCCCAAATTTAGCGAAACTCGGTGCGTATGCACGTCAAGAGGCATGAGGAGCTTGCTTTTTGGCAGGCTTTTAAAGAGCCCAAGGTCGATGTCGCTATCTCGCACCATCCAGCGCAGGAACATATTGTAGCGTTTATACGGGCTTTGCGGCGCTTTTTAGTATGTTTTTCCGAAAAAAAAAAAATACCCCTCCGAGAGGTAAGGGTTTAGAGAGTAAATAAATTATATGAGCTCGTTTACGCCATCGACCATCGAGCCGCTTTTCTCAAAGCCCATTCTCACCGCGTTTTCGATATTGCCGTGCTTTTTTAGGCGCGAAACGGCGATAAAAATCTGCCGCACGTCCTCGCAGCTTTGAAAGCGGTATTTGTACCGCGTCAAATTTGCAATGATTTCCTCCTCGCTTTTATCCAACAACGAGAAGTCGAGCGAATTTAGAAAATTGACGATGAGTTTTGCGTTGCCATAAGCAAAAAGCGCGCAGATGAGCGAGATCTCGGGCGTTTTAAATTTGCTAGCTACTTGCAGCGGATCGGCGGCGGCAAACAAGTCTGCATGGGTGTTTTTAGAGATTACGTTTTGATCTAGGAGGATTTTTAAGTCCATTTTTAGCCTTTTTGTCCGAGATTTTAAACCAAAAAGGCTAAAAGAAATTTAAATTTATTGTTTTAGCGTGAGCAAGGTATCTAGCATCTTTTCCACGGTCGTGATGATTTTGGCCGCCGCGCCGTAGCTGCTTTGAAAGCGTATGAGATTTGTTAGCTCTTCGTTTAAATTTACGCCGCTAACGGACTGATACTCGGACATCGCAACCTTATGAATGGCTGTATTTGCGTCGTTTAGATCGTTATTTGCCTGAGTTTGGCTGGCTAGATCGGTAGTTATATAGCGGTAGTAGCCCTCGACGCTCTCCTCCTTGTCCGCATGCTTGTCGGAGTAAAATATGATTTTTTTATACTGCATTTGCACCATATCGTTTGCGACTTCGTTGTTGCCCGGAGTCGGGTTTGAGTAGGCTTTTAGCTTGTGCGGATTTTCGGTTAGCTCGCTTTTTACGCTCATATTTTTCGCGTTTCCGCCCTCAAAAACTCTATTTACCCCGATAATACCCGGGAAATTCGTACCGCGATCTACAAAAGCGACGCTGTATTCGCCGGCATTTCTTTTAGGGGTTACGCCAAACGTGCCTTTGCCCGTCGCCGCGTCGTATTGATAGTTTGCCTGAAAATAATCGTCCACGTCGTTTAGCGAGTTATTATCGCCGTTATCGTCGGTATCGGAGTTAAAATCTCTCACGATAGAGTTGCCGCGCGCGTTGTCGTTCATAGACGTGGTTGCGTTTATGTTTATCGTCTTGCGTGCTACCTCTTGGCCTTGGTTGTTATAAACTACGACGTCAAAGCTACCGTGTTTGATGTCGTTATTAAAATTCATCAGCGTCCTAGAGTTGCTTAAGCCGTCTAGTTCGTCCGTCACGGCGTTTTCTACGGCCGATCTCGCGTAGATATTGTTCGTCTCGTTTATGATACCTTTGGCGAACGTATTTAGGTTGTCTATATATTTTTGTATAGTTCCGTCTTGAAACTCTCCGCTATCATCCACTCTGCGCCCGCGTAGATCAAGAGCGGCGCCTAGTTTACCGCCTGAGATTCGTCCGTTTAGATCGACCTTTTTACCGTCGTCCCTCTCGAAAAATACGCCTTTAAAATCGCTTTTGTCGCTTATCCTATCGACTGTTAGCGGATGATACGTCGTGCCGTCTACGATATTAAACCCCGAGATATTTATCTGATGCTTCGTACCCATATCGGTTACAGTCGGATCGACATTGCTGCTTTGTAGTTGCCCTTTAAATACGCTGATACCTACGAGTTTTGACATCGCAAGCTCGAGCTGATCGCGTTTATCTCGCAGGTCGTTTGCTCTAGTGCTGCCGACTGATTCGACGCGGACGATCTCTTTATTTATCTGCGCGATTTGCTTGGCGTATTTGTTGATTTCGTTTACGGAAACTTCCACCTGGGAGTCCACGTCTTTTTGGATCTTGGTTAGCATATCGTGGGCTTTATTTATGCTATTTGATAGCGTTGCTGCCGAATTTAGCAAATTTACCTTCTGCGAGCCTTCCGTCGGGTTTGAAGCAAGATTGTTCCACGCGTTGAAATAATTTTGCAAATCTCTGCCTATACCCACGCTTTGCAGATCGGGGAAACGCTGCGAAATCTCTTCTAAAATTTGCTTTTTATATTCGCTTGATTCTAAATTTATATTTGAAGTACGAAGTCTAGCGAAAGTAAATTCGTCATGCACGCGCACGACCGTGTCGACTTTAGTGCCAGTACCGATGTCGCCGGGCATATCGTGAAAAGGCTCTCTAGCAGACTGCACGACGCGCTGCCTAGTGTAGTGCTCGCTATCGGCGTTTGTGATGTTGTGTCCGGTCGTGGTGATTTGCGTTTGCGCGGCGTCTAGGCCGCTCACGCCGATATGTAAAGACGAAAAAATATTAGCCATTTTTAAACCCTCGTTTTAAATAAACTTTCAGGCGTCAAGCCCTCTTTGTCGTAGTTGCCCGGCTCACTTTTAAACATATTTTTTAGCAAGCTATCGAAAAATTCTTTCACTCCGACGACGTATTTTGCGTATTCTTTATTTTTTGAGTAGAGCTCTTCAAGCTTTGAGCGCATGAGAGCTAGAGACGACTTGACCTCATCATCTAGGATCGAGCTTAAATTTGCCCCGCCGTTTTCCTTTGAAACTCTTAAAAGCTCTTTATCTAGTAGCGATTTTATAGATTCGAATTTTTTAACCAGCTCGTTTTTGCGTCTAACGCTATCATCGACCCTGCTGTGGTCGGCTAGTTTTATTTTTTCTATATCTTCCGTAGTTTGGGCGATGAGTCCGTCTAATACGCCCATCGCCTCGTCCAAATATCTTTTAAGCATTTTTGTCCTTTCTTTTTACGCAAGGACAAAAATCTTATAAAAGCGTATCGGCAACGGCTTTTGCAGTCTTGGACATATCTAGTTTATATGTTCCGTTTGCGATCTGCTCGGCTATCTTTGCGACCTTGCTTTCTTCTTTGCCTTGTGTTTTTTCCATGTTTTCGCTCTTTTTTACGTCATTTGAGCGAGTGATTTGTTGCGGGCTCATGCCCAGTTTAGCTCCTAAAGTTCCTATCATTTTCAAGCCTTTTTAGATTTGTTAAAAACTAAATCGGCAAAATCTGAAATTTCTTAAGCCCTTTCTTTCAAATAATTGAATAAAAGTTCGCTAAAGCCCAAATTTCCGCTCAGAGCCTTGCTCATCGTATCGTTATACATCGAGTGATATATCTCGTCTCCGGCGTCTTTGCCGAATAACGGATTTTCGTCCTTTAGCGCGATATCTAGCACGCTTTTAACCAAAAACGCCTCAAAAGCATCGGTTTGCTCTTTTAAAAGCGCGTCTTGTTCGCTTTGAGGCTTATTAGCGCGCCTATTTTCGATAGAGCTCGTAGCAAATTTGTTATAAGAGCTTAAAGCCGCCGAAGTATCTACGTTTAACATTATATTATCTCCAAATTTACGTGTATGGCGCCCACGCGCTTTAGATTTTCCATTATCGCGATGATGTCGCTAGGAGTCGCGCCCATCTTGCTTAACGCCCTTGCGACGCTAGCTACGGTAGTTTTTTCGCCGCTGATTTTTAGCATATTAGTTAGCGGATCGACCGCTGCGCCGTCTTGCAAGTCGATTGTTTGCCCGTTTGCAGCCATATCGCCATATGAACTAGGCTCTATCTTTATCGTGATATCTCTGTGCGTGATAACAACTGGATCGACCGTGATATTTATACCGCTTACGATCGTGCCGGTGCGCTCGTCGATTACGATTTTATCTAGCGCTTTATAATCCACGTCCAAATTTAACACCTTAGCGATAAACTCAACCGCGTTTGAGCCTTCCGGTTTTGATACTTTGATGGTTCTAGAGTCGATAGCCGTCGCAGTTTCGCCGCCTAGATTTAAATTTACCGCTCTTTGGATATTTGAAGCGGTGTCGAAATTCGACTCCTTTAAGCTTAAAAATATCGCTTCTTGATTATAGATATCATATGCTATCTCGCGCTCCACGATCGCGCCGCTTGGGATCGTGCCCGCGGTTACGTGGTTGCCGTCCTTGCTTGCTCCGCCGCGAGACGCCGTCTTGCCACCTATGGTTAGCGAGCCTTGCGCTAAAGCGTAGATGTCGCCGTCCACGCCCTTAAGCGGAGTCATCAAAAGCGTTCCGCCCTGCAGGCTCTTTGCGTCGCCGATAGAAGATATCACGACATCAAGCTTATCGCCCTGCCTAGCAAACGGCGGTAGCTTTGCGATAACCATAACCGCAGCGGTATTTTTTGACTTGATGTCGTCAGGCTTGATTTTTACGTTTACGCTTTGAAGCATATTTGAAAGAGACTGGATCGTAAACTCAGAGCTACTGCCGTCGCCAGAGCCGTTTAGACCGACGACCAGACCGTATCCGATCAGCTGATTTTCCCTCACGCCGACGACGTTTGCGATGTCTTTTATCTGCGCCGCAAAAGCCGATATAGCAAGGGTTAACAAGCATGCCGCTAGTTTCATTTTCGTCCTTAAATTTATATTTTCAAAGACGAAAAGCAATTAGCATTCCAAATTGAAACAAAAATTTTTAAGAATAGTAGCTAAGCGAAGTATTTCCGAATTTTTTAGATTTTAAAAGCGTAAAGGCGCCGATGCTTTCCGGTAAATTTAGATGGCTGGCGTGCTCGAAAGCGATCAGGTAAATTTTGTCTTTTAGCAAATTTCTTACCAAATTTACGCACTTTTCATAAACGTCCGCAAAACCGTCCCTGATATCAAAAGGCGGATCAAGATACAAGATAACGGGTAAATTTTGCCTCATGACGATGGCGGGAGTAGTATCAAAAGTATCGCCGTTTATGATTTCTAGCTCGTCACCGATAAGCTTAGCGTTTTGTATCGCGATCTTGTAGGCGTTTTTGTCAATTTCTACCGCATAAGCCTTTGCCGCGCCGTTACTTAGCGCCTCTGCGGCCATCAGCGCGCTACCGCCAAAAGCCTCGATAAAAACCTTACCCGCTAGCTCGTAGCGAAACGAATCGGAAAACGAGCCTTTGACGATGCTTTTTGTACTTCTTGTGGTTTGAAGCGATGGCAAAAGCAACTTTTTACCTTTAAATTTACCGCTTGAAATCGTAGCGTAGAGATTTTTCAACGAGCTTTCCTTAGAACCGCGAGCAGTTCTTCTTTAAATTTATCTATCAAATTTGAAACCTCAAGCTCCAAATTTGAACCGTTTTGCGGTGCGGCTTTTTCTTGTGCGGGCGCGGCAGCGCGAGAAGGCGCGAGGGGGTCTGAAAACTGGATCGCCGAGTAAAACTCCTCAAGCGCGGAGATAAGAGCTTCTTTGCTAAAAGGGATTTTTAGATGCGGCGAGTGCTCGGCGATCACGAAAACGGGCTTTTTGGCTTCTATCTTTTTATCCGCCACGATAAAATCGCAATCTTTTTTAGGCGAGATAAAATCTCTTAAAAACAGCCTTAGTGACTCCCCCAGCAAAATGCAGTCGCACTCAAATGAAATTTTCACAAATTCTCCTTTCCGCCTTGATTTAGGTCGGATTTTAACAAATTTATGCGAAAATTTAAATTAAGAAAAAATTTGCCCGGCGGGGCTAAAAAAATTTGCAAATTTGACGATATAGAAGCTAGCAAACATTTAAAGGAGAAAATATGGAAATTTTCAAAGCGGCAAGCCAGCCGATGGCAAACGCGGTTACAAGCTCGCATGCGCAAAGCTCTACTCAAACTAGAGAGGTCGAGCAAACTCACATCCAGCATGACGCTACGCGTAATTTAACCGAGCAAAATAACGAAACGCTAAGCAAAGAGGTAAAAGAAGCTACCGAAAAACTAAATAAACAAATGGAAGATCTAGGCACTAGTATACGCTTTGGCTATAACGATAAAATAGGCGCGATGTACGTAAACGTAATGGAGATGAAAACGGGCGAAGTTATTCGCAAGATCCCGACCGAGCAGGCGATGAAACTAAGCGAGTATTTTAAAGAAGCCGTCGGCGTATTATTTGACAAGGAGAGCTAAAATGGCACTAGGTAAAGTTTCTTCACTCGGCTTTGGAAGCCAAGTTCTAACTCAAGACGTTATAGATAAGCTAAAAGCCGCCGATGAAGCGGGTCAGATAAAACCCGTAACCTCTAAAATCACGGCAAATGCGACGAAGCAAAAGGATCTAACCGCTCTAAAAACGCTCATCGGTACTTTTCGCTCCTCGGTTTCAACTCTAGCAGACGATAGCTCGTATCAAAAAAGAACCACTACCGCAGACGGCAAAAGCGCGGAGGTAACCGCAAGCGCGGGCGTGGCGGTACAAGATATCGAAATAGACGTAAGGCAACTAGCCAAAAAAGACGTTTATCAAAGCACCAAATTTGCCACCTCAAGCTCATTTATCGGCAAAAATGGGACGTTTGGCATAAAAGTCGGAGGCACGACGCATAAGATAGAAGTAAGAAGCTCTACTACGCTTGAAGAGCTAGCCGATAAGATCAACGAGATCACAAACGGCGCCGTTTCGGCAAAAGCGATGAAAGTAGGCGGCGAAGATCCGTATCAGCTTATACTGCAATCAAAAGAAACGGGTGCTGAAAACAAGATCGAAATCACCGACGTAGATAGCGACGGGTCGGCTCTAAGCGGCGCATCGGACGTCTTGCAAAAGCTCGGCTGGGACAGCGCAAATATCGCTAGCAATAAAATTTCGACCGCGCAAGATGCCGAGTTTGTCTACAACGGTATCACGATAAAACGAAGCGGCAACGAGGTAAAAGATTTAAATTTAGGAATGACGATAAAGCTAAAAGATACGGGCAAGACGACCTTTAGTATCAAAGAGGACGCAAGCGCTATAAAAGAGAGCATGCAAAGTCTAGTTACGGCGTACAATAATCTTACCAACAACCTAAAAGTCGCCACCGACTACGATAGCGATACGAAAAAATCGGGAACTTTTCAAGGCGTGAGCGAGATAACTGGCATAAAATCGACGCTAAATAAAATTTTATTCGCCAATCAAACCTACACCGATAAAAACGGCGTAACCAAAACCGCAAATTTAGCCGACTACGGACTAAGCTTAAACAAAGAAGGCTTACTGGAGCTTGATAGCTCAAAACTGGGTAGAAAGCTAGACGAGGATTTGCAAAGCGTGCAAAAGATATTCGCAGGAGGCACGACCTACGGCAAGGCTCAGGCCTTTAGCTCTAAAGCCGTAGATGCCGGCTCGCTAACTATCGCAAACGAAGATCTAGTAATAAACGGCAAAAAGATAAATTTACCGGCTACTGCGGCTACAAATACCTCAAAGCAAAATGCACTAGCTCTACTAAAAGCCATAAACGACGCAGGTATCGCGGGCGTGCAAGCCACCATAGCCTCAAGCGAAGACAAAATAACGCTAAAAACCACAAACGGTACGGCAATAAGCATAAAAGGCTCGCCCGCCGCGCTAAACGCGGTAGGCCTAAGCGAATCTACGATAACGCCTAAAAGCACGACTGTAAACGGTATCTTTTCCTCGGCGAAAAAGACTGTAGACGGGCTAATCAACTCGAAAAACGGCTCTTTAACCAAATACGGACAAAGCCTGATCGAGGAGAAAAAAACGCTCGATGCCGAAAAAGAAAGGACGCAAAAGTCGCTAGACGCGAAGTACGCCACGATGGAAGAGCGATTTTTAGCATACGACAAGATCATCAGCAAGCTAAATAGCGAATTTTCGTCGCTAAAATCGATGATCGAAGCCGAATATAATAAAAAATAAAAGGTAAATTTATGCAATACAACACCGCACACGCTGCGTATTCGCAAAATGCCGTAGGCGGCATCGAGTCGCCTACCAAGCTCATCGAGATGCTTTACGAGGGCGTTTTGAGATTTGTCTTTAGAGCCAAAAAAGCGATGCAAGAAAACGACATAGAGAAAAAGGTATATTTTATAAACCGCACAAACGCGATCTTCGTCGAACTTCTAAACTCGCTAGACTACGACCAAGGCAACATCGCGCACTACCTAAGCGGCCTTTATACCAGGCAGATCCAGCTACTAGCCATGGCAAATATAAACAACGACGAACAAAGTCTAAACGAGGTCGTAAGCGTCACAAAGCAGCTACTAGAAGCCTGGAAAGAAACGACCGGACAAGCCGATGTGGCTGGATGAGCTAAAAATCGCCGTCGCTAACGATGACGCGGAGGCTATCGCGGCGCTAGCAAACGAGGCGCCTAGTAAATTTGACAGCCTAGAGGATGCCCTGCAAGCCCAGGAACTCCTCGGCGCAGCGATAAATTTGATACAAGAAAATAAAGCAAAGCTAGGCAAAGAGCTAGAAAAGCTAAAAAACGTAAAAAAATATATGGCGTCGTAAATAATTTCTTAAATTTATGGCGCTTTTTAAACCTCTCTCTCAAATTTATCCGCACAAAGGCAAAAAAATGACGAAAAACGATATAAAATACGCTTTGCGAAATAGCTTCGGCACGGAGATAGCAAGCGGTTTTAGAGTGTTACAAGAACACGAGCTAGCCCGATTTAACGACGAATCACAGTTTGATTTCGAGGGCGAGAGCCAAATACTACGCAAGTTTTATATATTTGCCGATACGGTTGCGGGTGACTTGTGGCTTGCAAGCTTAAAAGACGGCAAAGTCGCCCTTTACGATCATGACGACGGCGATCTTTGCGCGTCAAATTTGGTTAAATTTGATTTGGATATGACGGGCTGGCTTGAGATCGCCCAGACGTTTAAAAAATTTGAAACCATAGACGAGCCAAATGCAGAGCAAATAGCCGAATTTAAACGAGCCGTGAGCGCCGTTTGTCCGCAAATTTTAGAGATTTGGGATATTTAAAACCGCAAATGCGCGGCCGTTTAATGCGGTCAAATTTAAATAAATCTTACAAATTTTGACGCTGCTAGATCCGAGCAAATTTGACGTTTACCCAAAATCTCTCGCCTAGCGCCGATGTTTCTACCTTTTGCCCGTACGGCTTTTGCGGCCTGGATAAAAATCCTAAATTCTAAAAACCTCCAAAATGCAAAACATCAAGCGTTAAATTTAGCGCGGCACTTTGCGTTTTTATACAAACGACAAAAACTCGCAGATAAAATTTAAATTTACCAAACGTTTCGGTTTTGAAAACTCGGCTAAATTTTACGGCGTCAAACGCAAAAATCTCTATCGGCGCGCATTTAAAATAAGAGTATCTTGCATATAAAATGAGAGCGAGGCAGAAATCCATGTTCTTTCACTCTCATTTTATATGCCGATTTTGTCCTTTTAAACGCCCTTTAAAATGTCTTTAAAACTCTTGTTCTCTTTTAATCTATATGCTTCATGTCTCTAAGTAGACCTACAAATCTACCTACTATTTGACATTCACATTGATAAAATCTCATAGGTGTATAAATAGGATTGTAAGATACCAACATTAATTCTTCTCCTTGTTTATAGCACTCTTTGATGACTAGCCCGTCCGGAGTGTTTACCGCATATACGTTTCCGTCTTTATATGGTACGCCTCTTGCTATCATGCATAAATCCCCGTTACACAGATGGGGCTCCATACTATCGCCTTGAGCAGGTATAATATCAACAGGATAAGGCCCGCTGCAGTTACTAAATTTATTTAATATTTTATTATCCATTACTACCTCGTCGAAATCTTCGTCTTCATTCCAACCTCCGCCGCCGAGGCTTGCTCTAACGTTAAACAGCCTTAGAGTTTTATATCTCTTTTCGGACTCGTCCAAACTTTCGCCCTCTTGATTGTAAAAGAATAAATTGATAGAAATTTTGCGTTTTACTAAAAAATCCATTATTTGCTTATACGGTACGGCGTTTCTAAATTTCATTTGAGCGTAGGCGTTGGGGTTTATTCCCAGTTCTCTAGCTACATCGCCGTCTTTAATGTTTTTCTTGCCTTCGGTAGCCAATATGTCCTTTAATCTTTCCGTAACTTCGTTCATATTCATACACTCTCCTTTTGGTTTTATTTTGTAATAAATTTATCTAATTTTAGTCCAAATGTTAAAATTTATTATATTTTATAAGGAATATGCCCAAACCACAGCCCATACACAGCTGTGTAGAGTTATAGTCTACTATAAAGAAATAAAGGAGATAATATGGTAAGAGCCGAGCTTAAAAGGTTGATCATAGAAGCCCGGGATTTTGATTTTAGGAGTAGAACAATGTTTTGTATATGGAGCCCGAGCTGGAATGCCAAGATAACGATAGAGGGTAGGTATGAATATAAAATAGCCGATATCAAAAGCGAGATTATAAGATGTGAAAAGGCCATAAACTGTGGTGAGTTAGCCTGTAATGTTAAAAATCAAAAATACATGGCTGCTCTTTACAAAGAATTAAAAAGACTAGGTGGGGCGGCATAAACCTCCGCCTCTTAAAAATTCATAATCAATAGCTCGCCGCTAGTTTTTCTTTCCACTGCGTTGTTTAGGCTATAACTTACCTCAAGCTCTTTGATATTAAGGCCCGCGTAAAGATCGCGCACCATTTCGCAGTCGTTATAGCTAAGCATAAATTTGGCCTTGATGCTCTTTAAAATTTGAGCTAAATTTTGATGATCAGACGTCGTAAATCCATCTGCCGTCTTGTAATAATTTTCCGTTCCTACGTAAGGCGGATCTATGTAAAACAGAGTATCGGCACCGTCATATTGTCCTATCAACTTTTCATAGCTCAAATTTTCTATAGAAGCGCGCCTTAGACGCCTTGAATATATAGAAAAGTCCTTGTATATATTTTTAGCACTCCTGTTTTTGGGCATGGCAAAATTATCCCCTTTTGCGCCAAAACTTAGGCTTATTTGATAGTAGTAAAACGCCGCAGCCTCTATCTTGTTTTTAGGTTTTATCTTGCCCTCTTTTATGGCGTAGAATATCTCACGGCTTTTTAGCATAGCGTCCA
>NZ_CAUQHQ010000046.1:0-16465 GCF_963517995.1 uncultured Campylobacter sp. | reverse complement strand
GGGACATTATTTTAGATTCTAGTAGGGTGGAGTCGATGTAGAGGGAGATGTCTTTGGTAGTCATTTCTTTTGGAAAGCCCGGTATCTCAAATCTATCCATATGCGCATCTTTTGCTTCTTTTAGATATTCAACAAATTCCTCTCTTGTTTTTTCGTTTGCGTCTATATCTCTAGGGTCTAAAAGCTTGCCTTCGCTTTCCACCAACCTCTTAATTTCTCTATGTAAAGAGCCGTCTGAATTAATAATTACCCCTCCCCTATTAAAATCCATAATAAAATCGCTCCCTACTATCTCGTCTAGATATGGTATCATACCGTACTCATCTAAAGGAGGGTTTTTATATAGGGCTTGGAATTCCAATGAACGAGATAGGTTTTTGTTTAGTCCTATATTGTAAGTGTAGTATTGAAAAGCATCGGATAAATACTTTAAAGCTTTTACTTCTCCTAACTGAGCGGCTAAAAATACTCTTTGAAATTTCCTTGCTTTAAATCCTCCTGCTCCTCCACTTCCAAAGGCTTTAACGTCGCCTAATATCCCTGCGCATATATTCCACTCCCCTATAAACAAATTTGATTTTAAAGTATTTTTATTTCTCTCCACCGTATCGTAAATATCTTTGTATTCGGGTTTAGTTAGTCTTCCTTTTTCATCTACTCTTGCTATAGCGTCATCAGGTATTTCAAGCATAGAGCATTTTAGATTACTTCTTTTTACTAGATAGATATATCTATCTCTTTTATCTTTTAAGCTTTCATAGTATGCTTTTTCTTTTTTAGTCCAAGGAGATATTTCTTTAGAATTAGGTTTAAAGCTTAGCTTATACCAAGGCTCAAAGGATAGATACTCCGTTTGTCCGTATTCGTTAGGGTTTGGATTAAAGTAGCTTGGTTTATAGTCTTTATAGGGGGAGGAGTTTAGGATTTGGCGGGAGTCGAGGACTAGTTTAGAGAGTAGATTATTATTTGTTTGCCCTTCTATTATATCGTCTGATACTATCAAATTTGTATTTTTATCAAATTTAACCTCTCTGCCGTTTGGCGCTATAACTATATAAGTTTCATTGTTTGTATTATTCATCGCATTTCCTTTTAAGTAGTATATCGTGATCGTTGTAGCAATTAATACCGCTAATAGTATAAGTATCTTTTTCATCTCTTATCCTATAAATAGTCCGTCTTCCATTATTATATAGGTTCCGACCGAACTTTGCGTATAGTCCATAAAGCTACTGGCAAATTTACCTAATCCTTAATATTATGCTCTTTAGCATACTCTTCTATCTTATCTTTTAGATCTTTGGGAAAGCTAGGTTTATACATAGCAGGAGTTAAAGGATTTAGTCTTTTATCCAGTTTACCCGATTCATACATCCTTTTTAGTTCTTCGGGGGTATTATAGTAAGGTGCGTTAGGATAACCTTCGGGAGGAGTTAGGGACATTATTTTAGATTCTAGTAGGGTGGAGTCGATGTAGAGGGAGATGTCTTTATCGGTCATTTCTTTTGGGAAGCCTTTTTTGTCAAATCTATTTGTAAAATGCGGCAATTCGTTATCTAAATATTTTACAAATTCCTCTCTTGTTTTTTCATTTGCGTCTACATCTCTAGGGTCTAAAAGCTTGCCTTCTTCTATTTCATCTTTCAAAAATTGATGAGTAGTCCCTTCTGGGTCAAAAGCTACCCCTCCCCTATTAAAATCCATAATAAAATCACTCCCTACTATCTCGTCTAGATATGGTATCATACCGTACTCGTCTAAAGGAGGGTTTTTATATAGAGCTTGGAATTCTAATGAACGGGATAGGTTTTTGTTTGATCCAGACATATAAGCAGAAGTAGAAAAATATCTAGCCAGTACTTTTAAGGCATCTACTTCTCCTAGTTGGGCCGCTAAGAATACAGATTGTCTAGCTCTTGATTTAAAGCCTGAGTTATTAAGAACGGTAGCTGAAGCAAATGCTCTTTTATCTCCCAATATCCCTGCGCACACTCTCCACTCTCCGGAAAATAGTCTTGATTTTAAAGTATCTACGTTTCTCTCCACCGTATCGTAAATATCTTTGTATTCGGGTTTAGTTAGTCTTCCTTTTTCATCTACTCTTGCTATAGCGTCATCAGGTATTTCAAGCATAGAGCATTTTAGATTACTTCTTTTTACTAGATAGATATATCTATCTCTTTTATCTTTTAAGCTTTCATAGTATGCTTTTTCTTTTTTAGTCCAAGGAGATATTTCTTTAGAATTAGGTTTAAAGCTTAGCTTATACCAAGGCTCAAAGGATAGATACTCCGTTTGTCCGTATTCGTTAGGGTTTGGATTAAAGTAGCTTGGTTTATAGTCTTTATAGGGGGAGGAGTTTAGGATTTGGCGGGAGTCGAGGAGCATTTGGGAGTGTTCTTTTATCGATTTTGTGCCGACACCGTGGTCCAACTCTGATACGGATAAATTTGTATTTTTATCAAACGGTATTTTCATGCCGTTAGGCGCTATAACCATATATGTTTCGTTGCTCATTATATTTCCTTTTGTTTATGCTTACCCCAAAAACAATCCATCTTCCATTATTATGGTGGTGGCTAGGCGCCCCACTAATCTAGGCGGTATGTCTTTTTTTGTTTTATCTTTTATTTGAATTTTACACCCCACATATATCCCTTTGATATTATTCTTGCCTATTACGTCTAGGGCTTGCAGTAGTCTTCTTGCTTTATTATCTACCTTAGGCTCGCTACTGGTAGTATCCGTATTAAAGTTTCCTTCTTTAAAGTCTTGGAGTATTTCCATGGCTTCGTTGTACTTATCTATAGGCACGTCCACCTCTTCTTCGGTTCCGACTGAATACATCTCGTAAATTTCTCTTCTTTGCGTATAGTCCATAAAGCTACTAGCAGATATATCCAAAGGTCTTTTTGAGTCCGCTACCATAAGCTCTTTTGGTTCAAATGGCATATCGTGGGTTTTTAGATGGTTAAAGAAGCTTTGATCGTCTTTATACGTAGTTCTTAGTTCGTCTAGGCAAAGATAGGCTATTAGTTTATTTAAAGGCATATTTTTAGACAGGCTAGAGTTTGTTTTAGTATAGATGTCGTTTATATCGTAGTAAAAGAATTTATGATAGTCCAGTCCTCCGCTAGATAGTCTTCCTCCTATGATCGTTCTTTTTAAATCTACGTTCATAAAAGAAGAGTGTATTTGCATAGGATAGTAGATATACTCTTTAGTATCTTTGCTCATAGGAGCTAGGGATATATTTTTTACGGCATACGGTTCGTCGTGTTTGTGGGTGTAGTATTTGTATAAGATATCTTCGTATTGACGTTTATGCTTTTCGTATTCGGAGATGTAGAGGCTATCTAGGATGAAATTAAACCCGCTACCGGTTATTATGGTTTTTAGCGTGGTTTTAGCCGAGTTGGTAAAGAATTTACCCGTAGCTTTTAACACTACGCTTTTATAGATAGGCGCTTTAAAGTCTTTTGGTATATTTTTTAGTTTTTTTAGGTGCATAGAAGCGTCTTTTGGGTTAAGATTATCCGTAACCTCAAAGTAAGCAAAAATATTCTTTTTTACCTCGACTATATCTGCGAAGGCTTTAACTTTTAGCTTTTTAGATAGCCCCTTGGCTCTTTTTTCGTCTGCTATCATAACTCTTATATTTTCATCCCCTAAAGACGTAAATATCCTAAACTCGCCGATATTTTCCATAAAGATTTCTTTGATACTGCTTTTTGAAAAAATATAATTAGCCATGCTCTTAGCTATTTTTGCATAACCTTTGCTTCCAAAAAATCCATAAAAAGGAAAAAGCTCTTCTAAAACCTCGTCTACTATAGTAGATAGCGACATATCTATGTAAAATTTATAATTTTCATCCATAGGTACGGACTTAAACGGCCTCATAGCATTATCGTGGGCTTTTTTTAGATCTTCATACGCCCACCTCTCGTCTTGAGCTACTTTGTCGTCGAAATTTGAGCCGTACTCTTTCTCGAAATCTTTAAAAAACTCATAAAAGCTATCTTCAAATATCGGCATACCGTTTTCTACGAAACCGTTTTCAAAGCCGTCTGCTATCTCTTCTATGCATACGGCGTCTTTTGCTTGGGCGCTTTGCATAGTCTGTTTAAAGAAGTAAATTTTCTTTTTGCCTTCGCTAGTTTGTAAAAACGCATCCTCGTTTAAAAGCTTGAACCGCTCGTTGTATACGGTTATGTATTCGTCGTCGTTACTACTAAAAAAGCCTCCCAGGGAGTTAAATTCGATCAAAGATTGGTCGAATTTTTGTCTAATGACGTAAAAAGTCGTAGCTAAAAGAAATATTTCTATGGCGGAATACGGATACTCGGTTATCCTGTATTCTCCTCTTATGCCACCACGCTTTGCTCCTGATATGAGTTTTTGTACTTCTTTTTTGCTTCCGCACTTGCCAAGGTTTTGTGAATTGCTTTCCGTGTAAAACACTTCGACTTCGTATTTTTTATTGATGGTTTGAAAATAATCTGCAAATTCTTTTATACTTGTTTTTAAAAATTCCTCTTCTTTTTCTTTTATTTCTTTCATATCGGCCGGAGATCTGAAGAATGAATTTATATGCATTAGCTTCATATATAAAAAACCGGCCTTCATACTTAGCTTGCTAGACTCTTTTAAAATATCTTCTCTTCTAGATTGTTTTAATCTTCTATCTATAAAGCTGTTTTTATAAGCGGCCTCGAGATTGTATTTGTGTATGTCGTTTTCTATTTGATTTATCTCATCCCTTGATATACGCACGAACGGGCTTAAATTTAGCAGATACAAGTCCTCTTCTTCTTTTGCGTTTACGCTTATTGAGTATTTGCTGTAGTCTTTTACTTGGCTTATCTCGCCGGGCTTTATTAGCTTTGAGTCTTTATCGCTTCTGTTGTTTTCATCGTTTATTTTATAGCTAAGCGCCGTTTCTACTATATACTCGCTTAGCTTGGCGTTGGTTTTTTGCGAGGCTCTTGACAGCACGAGATAGTTTTTAGCCAGTTTTCCGTATCGAAGGCTGTTTGTATCCCGGTCTTTATCGGTAGAGGATTTATCTCGGATGAGATTTGCGAATTTTAAAGAGTTAAAAAACGGATGTTGTATATATACAAAGTGCGCGCCGTTTGATACCACGCTATTTTCTATAGCTTCGTACAAGCTATGGCTATCTTTATCTTTCTTTCCGGTATTTTTGCATATGCTTATGTTTTCGTTTTGTGCTTTATAAATTTTTCCTCTAACGTCAAAAAAATCTACGCCGCTTGACGCCGCATCGATCTTTGAGTAATCTATAGCGTCGTCCTCATTTTTTTTACTTTCGTCAAATAAAAGATCTGCGCAAATGCCTAAACATTCGTCTACGTTAGTTTGAACGTTTAACCCCGAAACCTCAAATCCCGAAAAATCTATAAATCCTCCGCCGCTACCGTCCTTGGACTTAAATACTAAAATATTGCTAAGGGAGTCTGAATTTAGAAGTCCAAAGATAAAACCAAACTCGCTAGCAAGCAAATTTGCAACCGGTCCGGCAAATGCGTAAAAGCCCTTTTTTTTACTATATTCGTATATTTTAGAGCCGGTTTCATAAATATCTCCCGCAGAGGATATAATGGTTACGGGCTTATATATTTTTTTAAGCTCCGTGAAGTCTATGATGCTAATCAAGGCCTTTGCTATCTCTTTTACGGTATAGCCGTATGTTTGCTTGGATGTTTTTTCTATGTTGCTTTTTAGTTTGTTAAACGCATTGCTTATGCTTTCTTTTACTTCCTCTTTCGGGGCGAAATTTTCATTTTCCAGTATGACCTCGGCTTTTTGGATTATACTTTTTTGCAGCTCATCCAAACTATTCTTGACGCTGGTTTTGTTTACGTCGTAGTTTTTTGCCAGCTCGCTTGCAGCATCGGTAAAATTTTTTACCTTTTCATACTCCTTTTTACCTGTGTTTGCGAGATTTATTAGGTCTTTGATGAATTTTTCTACGGGATTTTCTTCGTTTATTACAGTATGTGCCTCTATGACTTTATCTAGTCTTCTAATGTTAAATTTACCGTTTCTTATCGTCTCTTTGCCGTCTATGAGCGCGCTTTTATCTATAAAATTGGGCGTTACTATTTTTATATTATTGCCGTCGCTAGGAGTCTCTCGTATATTTGGACTCATATCAAAAAGCCTTTGCATGATAATGCCGCCTAGGGTATTTGGCTGTAATACGTCATTGTGATAAAAGCTGTTGAGATTTCTGCAATAAAAAGTAACGTTAGGGTATTTTTGAGTATACCCGTCAAATTCCTTCAGTAGCGTTTCTATATCCTGCACGACTCTTATATCGCTTATTTGCACCTTACTTCCTTGCGTTTAAATTAAACCTGCCCGCTTAACATTACGACTTCGCACATATCCAGACTCGGCTCATTATCTTTATCAAACCCTTTAGCGATTTGCAGTTTTACGCTTTTAGCGTATGAAGGCGAGAAAAATACCAAAGTATGCACCGGTCTTTTTTGCGACCTATCTAGGCTTTCGTATTTATCTAGCCTAGTGAAGTATCCAACTCCGCTTTCAGGCTCGCCAGCATCTTTATATGCTTTATTGCAAGCCTTTTGAGGAGAGTTTGGGATTACAAATACCAAATTTATAGTATTTATACCGTAGCGTAGCTCGAATTCTTTAAATTTATGGTCTTCGTTATAGTTTTGCTTTAGCTTTTTATCCAGTTTGCCGTCGCTGGGATTTTTGCCTTCATTTAAATTTAGCCGTATTTGTTCAAAGCCCTCTTTGTTTTCAAATTTAGCACCGTTTAGATAGTAGATGTTTACGGGCAGATTGTCTTTTTGCGAGGCGTAGTTTTTAAAATGCAGCCTTATGCAAGCAGAGTTGCTATTGGCGCTATCTTTGTCCGCATTTGAGATATTAGAGCCGCTAATATCCCCGGAGTCTAATATCCTAAGCTTGTTTGATTTTTTAGCGCAGGTTAGTATAGAGCCTCTATCGCTCCTACATAAATTTACGAAGTCTTGCATCAAGGCGTGATCGCCGTTTACGGTTTTTTGGCTAAGAGCGCGGCTTGGCACGAAAGCTACTCTAGTGCAAGGAGAGTTTGCGCTACAACCTACTATGGGTAAGTTTATAAAATCGCATCCTAGTATCAGGGGTATGCCGTTTGATTTTATCGTTCTTCCTCTTACGCTTTTTAGCACCACCCTGCCGCCGTGTTCGCAGGTTATGATATCGTCTTCTATGACCGGATGTAGATACGAGAGGCCGGTTTTAACCGCCGTTTCGTCAAACGTTTTATCTTCGGGAGCGATTTGATTTAGCTCCTTTAGCTCCTTAGCCTTTTTACTGGCCGGTTTTAGCTTGATATTTAGGCTATCTTCTTTTATATCGTAGTTTAGCAGCCTAGCCTGAGAGTTTTTGTATAGTAAATTTAGCCCTCCTATGCCGCTATGCGTATCTCTGGGCTGAAAGATATACGAGGCATAGCTTTCGCCAGCTTGGACATCCTTGCTAGCTTGGTTTTTAGGGGCAAGCGATGAGGAGGTCTGATTTGCGTCTTCTTTATTTTCCGGATCGTTTTTGTCTCCGCTTTCTTTAAAGTAAAGCTCGCAATCTTCTTTTTCCTCGCCTCCCGTTAAAAGCTTACCCATCATAAAGACTTTGGCGTTTAGATATTTAAAGCTTAAATTTATATCCTCTTCTACGCGCCTAATATCAAACGTACTTTCGTTTTTTAAAAATATATCGCAGTTTTTATGATAGATATGTATAAGCTCGCTAGGCTCAAACCTTATCATCTTTAAGAGCTGTTTTGCTTGGTACTCTTTATCTTCTTTGGACATATCTTCTAGCGCTTGGATGGAGGGCAGGATTATGCTTCTTTGATCCTCGTCTATCTCTTTTTTATTTGCGCTGCGCGATTTTTTCGAGAGTACCAAATAACGCTTATTATCGTTAGATAGATATCTCCACCCCTCAAATTTAAGCTCGTACGCGCTTTTGCAAATTTCTATCCTAGCCTCTATCCATTTTTCAAGCTCCGCGCTATCTTGCTTATGGCTAACGTATGGGCTTATACCTTTATAAAAGTCCGATATATACGTGAGTCTATCTTTTGCTTGTTCTAAATTTAACTTTTTATCCAGAGTAAAAAATCTGCATCCATATATCGCAAACGTCAAATTTAGATCATCTTGCATGACCTCTGAGGCGAGCGTTTTTGCGCTAATATTCTTTATATCTTCTTTATCTATGATTTTTATTAGTAGATTATCTTGCGTATAGGCTAGCAAGCAGCTAATGAGATCTTCTGCATTAGGCGCCGAGCCTAGATCATCGTATCCAAAGTCGTTTACGTATAAGCTTACGGGATATATTACGCTTTCTAGGATTGAGATCTTTTCTTCTTCCATATTGCCTAGCCTCGGAAGGTTTTTTAGATAAATTTTATAAAACAGTATCTGAGAAGCTAGGGTTTGTAAGTAGTCGTTTAGATAGTTTAGAGCCTTTGCTATATCTTTATCTTTTATCTTGGCTTCGTTTTCGGGATGGTTTAAAAGATACTCCATCAGATATAAGCTCTCTACTAACTGCTTCATAAAGTGAGAAGCCTTTAGAACGTTTATAAGATGAAGTTTGGATGTGTTTTGATAGTCGAATTTTTCCGTATAGCTTACCATGCCGTATCTAAGGCCAAGATCCGAGATAACCGATACGCTTGGCTCAAATACCTGATTTGCGTCTATTTTTACGGTATCTGAGCTAAACGTATTTTTATACTCTTCTTGTTTATCAAAGTATCCTTCGTCGTATTCGTCGTAAATTTTATGCATAACGGAGTCTATATGATGAACCTCTATACCAAAAGTATCTCCTTTACTAGCCTTGCTTATATTAGAGCTTACGTTTTGCTTATTTAGCTCCTCGCAGGCCGTTTTGTTTTCTTTTACGAGATCGACGCAATCTTCTAGCGTAGCCTCGTCTTTATCGTCTTTGCTAAAGCCAAAGAAGCTTTTTATCTTATCAAACGCCTTGCTAACCATGCCTCCTATAAAGCCATACGGGTCTAGTATCCTAGCTACCCACCTTATACCTTTATATATGACCTTGGCTATAAAGCCTAAAAACCTAAAAACGATAACCGGCAAGGATATCCATACGCCTCCAAAGCCAGGGGCGTTAAAGGTATATAGCTCCTTTACTTCGTTTGGATAGACCGAGCAATAAACCTGAGCCAGATGTCCTCCTAGCGAGTGACCCGTTACTACAAGAGGAGGGGTGGTGAGGGCATAAGAAACGCTTAAAGAGCCTCTAGAATGCAAAGAAGTGCTCGCTTGAGAAGATCGGGACGAAGAATTTAAAGAACTTAAAACGCTTGAGCTATATTTTGATTGATTTGAGTCGATGGACAAATCTGAGCTATCATAGTTAGGTTGTGAGCTTGAATTTGAGTCATTATTCGGAGAATTTATATTGTTAACCGTGTTTGAATTTGCTGCGAGAAAATTTTTATAGTAATGATCCGTTATGCTTTTATAAATTTCGTCTTTTAATACCTTAAGAGATACTATCTGATCCAGCGCCGCGCCCAAAAACGCTATCATGCCGTCTGTTATAACTAGATCCTTTATGCCAAGCTCCGTGCCTCTAAAGCCTATTACGTAGTTGCCAAATTTACTATCGTAAAAGGTGCTGGAAGAATACCCCGTTATAGAAGTATCTTTAACGTGATGAAGGAGTTCGTAACGGTTTACGAAGGATTTGGTGCGGAGGGAGAGGGGGTGGAAGCCGGGTTTATCTGCAAAAACTCGCAATTCATTATCTTCATTGGCGTACACAAAGCTTTGAATTTCGTTGTTTATTTGTTTTTTTTCAGGCTTTTCGTCTTCGCTTATTTTTGGTTTTTCTATGACCATATCCTGATTAAACCTAGCTTCTATAGCTAGGGCATAGGCGGTAGGTTGTTTTACTTTTTTAGAAATTTCATTACCGTATTCATCGGTAGTGGTTTCATTGATTTCTTTTTCGTATCCTTTAGTTATGCTATCTTTAAATTTCCACCTAGCAGGCTTTCTTTCTTTAAATTTATCAAACCATCCGTCTTCTTCATTCTCGTTAATCCAGTGAAGCATAGCGTAGCTGGCGTCTGCTATGTCTGCGTAGTCTTTAAATTTAGATATTAGGTCTTTGGTTGAAATTTGATCCGACATTTTTAGCCTTTAAAATCTACTATTTTTCTAAGTCTTCCATATAAAATTTATTCTTTACTTCATAATATTCAAATCTATCCCTAGATAAAGAAAATCCTCTTCCTTCGTCTCCGAAGAGACCGTAGCTCTTTACTTTGTCTGAGTATTGTATATACATCGTTATCGGAGTTATGTTTCCTTCTTCATCCGAGTAAAAACTACCTAATCCTATTCCGGGAATTTTATCTAAATTTTCTTTGCCTATTAAATTTCTAATTCTTTCTTTGTAAATTTCCGGAACTTTGGGTTGTTTGCTATACTCTCTGCTGTAATCCGCCGTATCTGTATAGTATTTTTTACCGTTGGAGAGGGTTTGAATAGGATATATTTTTTTATTTACTATGTGAGAGATATATCTATCAAGTGCTATATTTTCATCGCTACTATTATATTTTTTCATAAATTTATCTTTGTTGTTATTCCAAACCCTATTTAAAAAATATCCATTGGTGGTTATTTGTTTTTTAACAACTTGCTCGCATTCTGATTTTAATTTATTCTCATAGCAATCCTTCAGCTCGCCCCTCTCCCTCTCTCTGCCCTGAATTTCTTCATAGTATTTCTTATTAAATATATAAATCCCTCCGTATTTATTATTTAATTCGCTTTTATTGTTAGTATCCTTTGCGCTACATCCTACTAAAAATGCTATAGCTAATAGGGCTAATATGCTTAAGGTAAATTTCACTACGTATCCTTTGGTTTAAGTGTCGGTTTGTATTATAGCTACTTATTTTTTAAAGATAAACATATCCTGATTAAACCTAGCTTCTATAGCTAAGGCGTAGGCGGTGGGTTCTCCGATTTGTCTATTGTTATTTTTTGCCTTTTCCGTAAGTTCCTCTAAAGTATCGCCCTTAGTTGCATAATCCGCAAATTTCCACCTAGCAGGAGATTCATCTTTAAATTTATCAAACCATCCGTCTTCTTCATTCTCGTTAATCCAGTGAAGCATAGCGTAGCTAGCGTCTGCTATGTCTGCATAGTCTTTAAATTTAGATATTAGGTCTTTGGTTGAAATTTGATCCGACATTTTAAAGCCTTTATCGTTTTTCTAAATCTTCTATGTAAATTTTATTGTTACCGGGCAAAGTTTTAACATCTTTCCTAGATAAAGAAAATCCTCTTCCTTCGTCTCCGAAGAGACCGAATTTGGTGTAGCCGACATAAAACATCAAGCTTAACGATATGACTTGTAGTTGTTCGTTATCGTCTATGTAAAATTCTTCTATTACGATAGAGCAGTGTTTGTATGCTTTTTCTCCGATATAATTTTTTATTTTTAAAGATACTTCTTCAGGTATAACCACTTTTCCTCTATAGTTACTTCTTAGATAATACTGTTTACCATTGGAGAGGGTTTGGGGGAATTTTTCATCGACTGGCTTAGTATCTACGGCATATAGTCCGCCGCCCAAATCCCTGCCTTTTAATTTTTTTATTGCATCCTTCCTTTCTCTCTCTCTCTGCTTTATCTCACTCTCAAATTTTCTGCTAAATACGTATGTTCCGCTATATTTTTTGGATAGCTCGGTTAGCTCTGCTTTCCCGATATCGTTGCTAGTATCCTTTGCACTACATCCTACTAAAAATGCTATAGCTAATAGGGCTAATATGCTTAAGGTAAATTTCACTACGTATCCTTTGGTTTAAGTGTCGGTTTGTATTATAGCTACTTATTTTTTAAAGATAAACATATCCTGATTAAACCTAGCTTCTATAGCTAGGGCGTAGGCGGTGGGTTCTCCGATTTGCCTATTGTATTTTCTAGATATGTCAGTTTCGTTATCTTCGGTTATTTTATCGCCTTTAGTTATATCGTCCGCAAATTTCCACCTAGCAGGAGGTTCATCTTTAAATTTATCAAACCATCTGTCTTCTTCGTTCTCGTTAATCCAGTGAAGCATAGCATAGCTAGCATCCGCTATGTCTGCATAGTCTTTGAATTTAGATATTAGGTCTTTGGTTGAAATTTGATCAGACATTTTAAACCTTTAAAATCTACTATTTTTCTAAGTCTTCCATATAAAACACGCTATCTCCGCCTACGTCTTTTATGTCTCTTCTGGATAAAGAAAACCCTCTTCCTTCGTCTCCGAAGAGACCGTATTTGGTATATCCTATCGTATAATATACCGAGACAACTATTGGAATTATATTTTTATTGTCGTCTACATAAAAGTATGAAAGAAGCATAGAGGGTTTAAATTTATTATAATCTTCTTGTCCTATGAAATTTATGATCTTTTCTTTATAAATTTTAGGTAGTTTAGCTTGCTTGTTATAGTCCTCGCCGTAGGCTCTGGTGGTCGTGTAGTATTTTTTACCGTTGGAGAGGGTTTGGGCTATTTTTGGGTTGTTGTAATATCTTTCTTTAAGCAGCTTTCTCATCATTTTATTTCGCTCGTCTTTATCTGATATGCGAGATACTTCATCTAAAATTTGCCTATTAACCGCCTCTCTCTCCCTCTCCCTATCATCTATTTCCTTTTCGAATTTCTTATTAAAGACATATACTCCTCCGTATTTCTTACCTAGCTTTGTTATTTCGCTATTGCTTAGTTTATTGTTACTACTAGTATCCTTTGCACTACATCCTACTAAAAATACTATTGCTAATAGGGCTAATATGCTTAAGGTAAATTTCACTGCGTATCCTTTGGTTGCCTGGTGTTTGTTTGTATTATAGCTATTTAAATTTTAAGAGAGGATAGTTCGTGAGAAAATCAAGTAAAATAAAAGTTTACGTTGGATACAATAGTAAATATTTTTTTCAAAGGAGTAAAAATGGCACAGCCGGCGTATATCAGAATAGAAGGCTCTTCGCAAGGCCTAATTTCAAGCGGAGCATCTACGGAAACCAGTATAGGCAACCGTTATCAGTCGGGACACGAAGATGAAATCATGGCGCAGGAAGTATCTCATATAGTAAACGTCCCTGTAGATCCGCAAAGCGGTCAGCCTTCAGGACAAAGAGTACATAAACCTTTTGTTTTCACGTCATCGTTAAACAAGGCGGTTCCGCTACTTTATAATGCGCTAACTAGCGGAGAGAGACTAAACAACGTAGAAGTTCATTGGTTTAGAACATCTACTAGCGGCGGTGCGGAGCACTATTTTACCACTAAGCTAGAAGATGCGATAATAACCGACATAACCCTCGTCATGCCAAATGCTCAGGATAAAAACAACAACGATAAGACGGAGTTGTTTAAGGTCTCTATGAACTATAGAAAGATAACTTGGGAGCACGTTGCGGCAGGAACCAGCGGAAGCGATGACTGGAGAGAAAACTCAAGAAGCTAAGCTAAATTTAGGAGGCTTGCCTTGCAAGTCTCTTACTATATTTATAATCGCCCTTTAAAACGGTAATTATAAATATAGTATGATAAATTTAAAGACTATTAAAGGCTATGGTGTATTTATAAAATTAGATAAATTTGATCTATCATAAAACGCTTTGCATTGCCGCCACATTAAAATGTTTTAAATTTAAGTTGGCCGCATCGACTAAAAGCGTGGAAGAATACAAATTTGAGCTATTAAGAGTATAGGGACGTACGCATGGATTCACAAAAAACGATTTCGTATGCAAATTTGACTATAAACGGACAGATTTTTACCGTAACGAAGGCTACGATAAAAGAGAGCTTGGAAGAGATATTTTTTGCAGAGTGCGAAGGATACTGCGAAAGTATAGAAAGTCCGCTTGTTCAAAGCTTAAATTCTACTCTTTCCAACGATCTAGACGGATATAAATTCCTAGACAAGCAAGCCGTTTTAAAAATAAAAAAGATAGCATTGCAAAACGCAAGCGATAAAAGCTCCGTTAGCTTACCCGGTAGCCAAGATACGGACGAATCGGTATATAACGGAATAATATCCGAAGTGGGATATATAGGGACGTCAAATACCGGGGGCTATAAAAGCTCTATTTCTCAAAAGTATTTTTTTAAATTCGTTTTAAGCTCTCCGCTGTTTAGGCTATCGATAAATTCGGCAAATAGAATTTTTACCGATCAGACCATAATAGACGTTGTAAAAGAAATTTTAAAATTTTACCGAACCTCGCTGATAAAAGAGGTTGATTTTTCTAATATAAAAAACTCGTATGAGCCAAGAGAGTATATCTCGCAATACAATGAAAGCGATTTAAATTTCTTGCAAAGGATTTGCTTTAATAACGGTATATATTTTTATGAGGACGATAGCAAGATATATTTTTACGATACGGTAACTATTTCCGGTTTTGAGTTAGCAAATCAAGACGGCACGACTTTAAACGCTCCTTCTGGCTTTAGGGAGGTAAATTTTAATCCAAATATCAACAATACATTAAAACAAGAGTGCATAAGAGCTATAAATAAGACCGAAATTTTAAACGCTAACAACTTTTCTTATTCTTCACAAAATACTATGTATCCCACCGTTTTAGATACGGTAAATTCCAAACAAAACGAGAAGACTAAATACAATGCGCATTTTCATTTGGGTCAGTATTCTTTTACGCAGCAAGAGTCTTTAAATATCCCTACGGAGCTAAAAAGGCGTAGATCTATTTTAAATTTAAATACTTATGTGGCCGATTCCAACGTATTTGGTTTGAAGTTAAATAGCGGGGTGTCTTTAAGCTATGATCCCTCTGCCTTAAAAAACGATACTAAATTTGATTTTAAAATCATAGCCCTCGTTCAAAATTTCGTAGACGAGACAAATTTGGAAAATAGACTAGATACCAACGATATAGTCCCGATCTCCGGCAAAAGCTTCTCGACATCTTATAGCAATCAAATAATAATGCTTCCTTCTAGTACCGTATACGTGCCAAAATTTAAAACAAAGCCTAGATCCCCGGAAGTAACCTTGGGGGTAGTTATAGGAAACAACGGTATAGACGAAGAAAAAAATACCATCCACACCGATGAACACGGCCGCGTAAAAGTAAGAATCAATGCCTTTTCTTCCCAGGAGACTGTGGATAATTGTTTTAACCCAAACGGTATAAACACAACAAATACCAAAGACTACTCCCATAGCGCTTATTTAAGAGTAATGACGCCTATAGCTAGTAGCGATTCTGGGTTTTTTGCTATACCCAGGATAGGCGACGAAGTCGTAGTGTCGTTTCTGGAAGGGGATATAGATAAGCCTATGGTTAGCGCTAGTTTATATAATGCCTACAACCCGCAGCTGCCAAATTTACCCAGCGATTACCATCAAACTACGTTAAGCTCAAAAACCATAGGCGTAAACGAAAGCGGTAGAAATGAATTTACTTTTTCAAATTTGAAAGACAAAGAGCATATTTATTTAAAAGCCCAGAAAGATTACGGCGAACTCATACAGCATGATTTTACCCAAACCATACTAAACGATAAGTCCTCAAAAGTCCTAGGAACCTACACTGAAAGAATACAAGAAGCTCACGTTCAAACCATAGACCTAGCCAAAAACGTAAACGTAGGGGCAGAATATCTCACAACGGTAGGCCTTAGCAAAGATACAGTGGTGGGACTATCAAACACGGTAAACGTAGGGGTAGATAATAAAATAAGAGTCGGCCAAGATAGCTCAGAGTATGTAGGAAACGATAAAAATGTCGAAATAAAAGGAAATTTAGATACTATCATCTATCAAAACGAAAACAGAACCGTCAAAGAAGATAAAAAAGACGTGATCGAAGGCAGTTATGAGATGAGCTCTTCAAAGGGAATAAACAAATACACCCAAGAGCACATAGTTCTCCAAGCCGACAACTACATAGATATAAAATCTAAGTCAAATTTAACCACCAACACAGACTCTCAGCACACGGAAGTCGCGGACTCTAAATTTTCGGATATTAAGTCAAACTACGAGGTGGATGCGGGTAATCAAATCTTGCATCAAGTCGGCAACGCTCAAATCGAGATAACGTCAAATAACGTAATTATTAGAGCCGGCGGGGTAGAAGCGATATTTGATCAACGAGGCATAACCGTCATAGGCGGAGAAGTAAGGGCGGAGTAAGGCGCATCTCTCATAGATATCATACAATATTTGCAAGGCCTTACCCGGGCGCTGATCGTTTTTATCTTTATAGCTTAGAGATATTACTGCGGTATCTGAGCGTTTATGTATATCTTTGGTAGTATGGGTTTTACTTAGATCGTTTGAATATATTATGAGCTTGGTATCTTTTTTGTTATCTTTATCTATGGGTA
>NZ_CAUQHQ010000045.1:0-16549 GCF_963517995.1 uncultured Campylobacter sp. | reverse complement strand
TTGGTCTGAGCTATGTCGGGTTGTAGATCCGGATTTGGTTGGCTGGTAAAATCAGGATGCTTAAACGCCAAATATAGCTCGTCCGAAGTGGGCGCTCTAAAGCCTTTGGAGTATTTTAGCTGCACTCTAAAATAATCTAGCGGATCGATATCGGCTCCTATGGCATAAGAGCTATTCGTAAATTTTTTATCCCTAGCGATGTATTTTATGTTTGCTAGCGCGTTATTAGGCGCTTCTTGCTTCCATGCGTCATGCGCTCTTTGCCACTCGCTTCTATCTGCATAGTCCCACCATTTTGGCTCCGGACTAGGATTATACGGTACGAAAAGACCTAACACCATATCGTCGGGGATTTTAGGCGTGGAGCCCGGGACGTAGTTTGGTTTATATTTTATCTTGTCGTAGCGGTAGCCTAAATTTATCCCCAGCCAGTCGTTTACGCGCATATCGTCGTTTAGATATAGCGCGCCTTCTTTTGTTTTAACCGGGATTAGAAAAGACGTGAGCGGCTCGGTTCTAGGACAAAGCGCGTAAAGTAGCGTTAGCGGCGCGTTTTCGCACGTATAGGGCGTACCCGAAAAATCCGTGCCTAGCGTCTTAGGCGCCCACCACCTGCTGCTCGTAGCGTCGTAGCCTTGCTTGTTCGTCATGGATTTTTCGGTTCTAGCAAAGCTTAGTCCGTATGCGATATCGTGCTCGAGGTCGCCCGTTTTGGCGTATTTGTTAAAGTCTAGGTTAAACTGCTTGGTGTTAGTATCCAGATCGCGCTCTTTCCAGTCGCGGCTTAAGTAGCCCTTGCCGTACGGGGTGATTAGGTATCCGCTCTGCGAGCTTTGTTTAAAGGTCTTGCCCGTGCTTGCGTCGGTATAGCTTTTATCCAGCGGAACGGTTGATTTGACGTATTGATCGGTGGCGTAGTCGTATTTTAGCACGTCGATGTTGGGCTTGGAGCAGTCAAATACCGAGCAGTCAAGCCACGTATTGCTTACGTTTTGATTGATGCTAAATTTATTCTGCTCATGGACGTTTCCTTGGCTATCTACGAGCCTGTTTACCCACGTTAGTCCGCCGTACTGGGGATCTATCTCCTGGGTTCGTTGCAGGGTTACTTCGCCGCCGTATTTATCGACAACCTTATTGTTTTTAACCTGAAGTCCGATAGGATTTGAAATTTCAGAGCAGTTTTCTCCTGCTTGGCAGTGCTCCTCGGTTCTGGCGCGGGATTTGATTTTTTGGTTGGAGTATGTAAATTTCATCGTATCCCATAGCGGAGTTTCGCTAAAATTTTCATAGGCAAAAGCGCGATTTTTCCTATCCATCATATCGTCGTTGTATCTTAGTCCGGTATCTACGATCTCGTCCCTGTTGCTAGAAAGCGTAAGCGTGTATGATAGGTCTTTGCCTTGAGATCGGTTTTTGTAGGTATCTGACATAAATGTAAATCTATGCTCCTCGTGAGGCTGGAAGCCTAGTTTAATGAGACTGCTCGTTTTTTTGATGTAGTACGGGTCGGCCTTTTCTCTGGTTCTGCCTAGCACGCTATCGTCATAGTCCTTATAACCGTAGTTTTCCGTCTCGTGGTGTCTACGCTTGGTTTGTACGGCCAGGATATCAAACCACTTAAACCTACCGGCTAAGGTATGCGAGTGCATGGTTTGATTATCGGCGGTATTGTAGCCGCCTTTGTAGCCGTAGAAATAATCCTTGTCCAGCAAAAGATCCCTTGCGTCTTTTGTCTCAAACATCACGGAGCCGCCCAGAGACCCAGAACCCGTACGAACGGAGTCTGCGCCTTTTGAGATGGTGGCTTGTTTTAGCGTTTCAAACTCTACGCCGTTGCGGGTATTGTTAAAGTTTCCGTATCCTTCAAATAGCTCCTTAAAGCCTTGCGAGCTTAGCGTCTGAGCCTGATGTAGGCCGTCTACCGTGATAGCTACTCGGTTTTCCTCCACGCCTCTTATCGCGTAGCCGCTTTGGCCGAAACGCCCAGCTTCCACCGTCGTTACGCCCGTTTCGTACCTAACGAGGTCTTTATTGTCAGAAACCTGCGTTTTGGTTAGTTCTTTGGAGCTTTTTACGTTTTGGCCTACCTTTTTTTGCAGTGGATCGCTTTGCGCCTCCGCTTCGCCGCTAACCGTTACTTCTTTTAGCTCGACCTCGGCTTCTTTTGCGTTTAAATTCGATAAAAGAAGCAAGGCGGCAAGAGAGAATTTAAGACGGTTCATTTTCTATCCTTATTAACGATAATTTTGATATTCATTTGCTATAAAATACGAAATGATAATAAATATTCGTTTATAGTTTGATTAAAAAATAGAATTTAGTTTAAAAATTACAAGTTAATTTTTGATATTAAGAAATAAGAAAATCATTACTAGCAAAATCGCTGCAATTAAGATAGCGTTTTGCTTAAGTAAATTTAGTAAATTTAAGACAAAATCCGCGTCCGCCAAAATACATACGCAAAACGTAGTGAGTGCTATAAAGCCGCCTATTTGGGCAAAACTAATATCGCCCGACTTGAATGAAGGAAAAGCGTATAAAAAAGTAAACATATAAAAAATAGCGCGAGCAAAACGGCGGATAAAATTTGCTCACTTTTTAAATAGATCTTTATTGTTCGGGTTTGACATTAGCGCCGACATCGACTTTTCAAGCTGGCTTTTTTGAGTTTTGTATACGGAAAAATTTACCAAAATCGGGCTATTTTCTACTAAAATTTGAACGATAGCTCCAAGCGGAAAGCTAACGACGCTGGCAAAATTTTCCTTACCGAAGCCAGCCTCGAAGCTTAGCTCCTCCGGCGTTAGTTTGGCGCTGCTAAAGGTATAGCCAGCAAGCGTAAAGACGATAACGGGAGCCGTAAAAGTGCTGCTAATATACTTAGGCAGCTCGGGGTCAAATTTGACTAGATCAAGGTTAGCCATCGCCGAGAACGCGCGGTCGTTTTTTAGCAGGTACTCCACGCACTCAAAAACATGGCGTTTCATTATCGCCGAAAATTTCTCGTCGTCTAAAATTTCATCAAGCATTTTACCTCCTTTTGTGCCTTTTTAAATTTTGCCGTCTGTCGCGGCGCCGAATTTGACCTTAAATTAACGTAAAATTTAGCGTCAAATTCGCAGCCGTCCGGGCTCTCAAATTTAGTCAAATTTGTGCTCGCTACGCTTCTTGGCAAAACTCCTCCACTAGCTTTCTAACCTCGTTTATACCGATCTGCCAAAACGCCGCGTCCTCGATATCAAAGCCAAACATCCCGACCAGCTCTTTTGGCGAGTGCGAACCGCCCGCGCTTAAAAACTCGGTGTAAATTTGTACGAAATTTTCGCATTTGCCGCTTTTATAAAGCCCAAAAATCGCCAGTACCAAAAGCTGCGCGTAGGAGTAGGCGTAGCAGTAAAACGGCGTGTGGATAAAGTGCGGGATGTAGCTCCACCAAATTTTATAATAGTCGTTTAGCGTAACGCTTGGCCCAAACATCTTTGCGCTCTCTTCTAGCCAAATTTTATTTAGCTCATCAGCACTTACCTCGCCCTCATGCGCGTGAACTCGGCGCTCAAAGGTCGTGAAGTTTATCTGGCGATAAAGCGTAGCGAAGATATCCTCGATCTTGCCCGCGAGTAGGGCGGTTTTTTCTCTGCCTTTTAGCGTGTTTTTGACGTGATCGAAAACTAGCATCTCGCAAAACACCGATGCCGTCTCCGCCGTAGTTAGCGGCGTATCGGCGTTTAGAAATCCAACGCTTTCATAGGCTAGATTTTGATGCGCGGCGTGACCTAGCTCGTGCGCTAGGGTAAAAAGATCCCGCCTCTCGTCGGTGTGGTTTAAAAGCACGTAAGGATGGGCTTTCGCGACGCCCGATTGAGAAAAGGCGCCGCCTCGTTTGTTTTGCGCAGGATAGACGTCGATCCAGCCCTCTTTAAACGCGCGAGCGGCTATATCGCCGAATTTTGGGCTAAATTTGGCAAAAGTCTCAAGTACGATTTTTTTGCACTCTTCAAATTTATAAACGCTCTTACTCTGCTCAAGCGGCGCGTATCTATCGTAGTCGTAAAGCTTTTTAAGGCCTAAAATTTTGCGCTTTTTTTCGTAAAATTTAATCGGCAGATCAAAGCTCGTCTCGGCAGCCTTTATAAGCGCGTCTACGCTAGCCTTGGTCGTTTGGTTTGAGAAATGCCGCGGGCTTTCGGGCAGGTCGAATTTTCTCAGCTCGCAGCTGGTTTTTAGGCTGGTTTTTATCATGTTATAGATGTAGCTAAGCAGATGCTGCTGGGGCGCGAGACCGCCAGAGAGGCTCTTTGCGGCCGCTTTTCGCTCGGCGCGGTCCGGGCTGTGAAGTTTTGACAAAACCTCCTCTTCGCCTAGCATTTTGCCTTTAAATTTAAACTTAAGCGCGCTTAGCGTCTCGTCAAAAAGCCGCGAGAAGCCTTCCGCGCCCGTGTTTGCCGTGCGGAGTAAAATTTGCTCCTCTTTTAGGCTCAGCTGGTGGGCTTTTTCTTTTGCGATACTATCTAGATAGTAGCCAAGTCTCGAGCTTTTAGCGATGATTTTGTTTTGTCTGGCTTCGTCAAATTCGTTAAATTTAAGCTCGAAAAAGAGCAGATGATTTTGCGCTTTTGAGCTTAGTTCGTCAAATTTGGCGTAAAACGCGCCCTTTGAGGTGTCTTTTGAAAAGACCAGGCTCACGTAAATTTGCACGCGAGCGATGTTTTCTAGCAAATTTTCATACTCGCTAAGCGCGCCTAAAAACTCCTCATCACTTAAATTTAAAAATTTATCCGAGTATTTGGCTTCAAATTTTTCGCACTCGTTTTGCAACGAAAGAGCCGAGGTCTCCAGCTCTTTTTCGTTTTTAAAAAGCGGGGTCAAGTCCCAAACGTTCATTTTTGCGACCTTAAATTTACTCTGACGTTTCAGACGCTACGGCTGTGAAAAGCACGTCTGAGGCGCTATTTACGGCTGTTTCTACCGAGTCTTGGATCACGCCGATGATAAATCCTACGCCGACAACCTGCATCGCGATGTCGTTACCGATGCCAAATAGCGCGCAAGCAAGCGGCACCAGCAGTAGCGAACCGCCCGCGACGCCCGAAGCCCCGCACGCGCCAAGAGCCGAGATAAAGCAAAGCAGTAACGCATCGCCAAAATCAACGGTGATAGAAGGGATCGAGTTTACCGCCGCAAGCGCCAAAACGCCGATAGTTACGGCAGCTCCGCCCATGTTTATGGTAGCTCCTAGCGGGATAGAGATCGAGTAGAGCTCTTCTTTTAGTCCTAGCTTTTTGCAAAGCGCCATATTTACGGGGATGTTTGCCGCCGAACTGCGGGTAAAAAACGCCGTAACCGCGCTCTCTCTCACGCAAGTCATCACGAGCGGATAAGGATTTTTCTTGGTTAGGACAAACACTATCGCAGGATAAACGACGAAAGAAACGAAGGCCATGGAGCCTACTAGAACGAGGATTAGTTTTAGGTAGCCAGCAAGCGCGTCAAAGCCGGTATTATGGATGCTAATGGTAACTAGACCAAAGATACCAAACGGTGCTAGGCGGATGATAAATCTAACGATTTTAGTCACGCCGTCGCTAACGTCTTGGAAGACTTTTTTAGTCTCGGCGGTGCAAAATCTCATCGCGATACCGCCGCCCACGGCCCAGGTAATGATGCCGATGTAGTTGCCGCTAGAAAGCGCTGTGATAGGGTTTTGAACCATTTTAAAGATGAGGTCTTTTAGCACCTCTACGATACCTTGCGGCGCGCTCATATCGGCGCTTTGTACGCCTTTTAGCATAAGCTCCGTAGGAAAAAGAAAACTAGCGACTACGGCGACCACGGCGGCTAAAAACGTACCTACTAGATATAGCCCGACTACTTTTTGCATGCCTTTGGAGTGGCCGAATTCTTTTACGATGATAGAGGCCGCCACTAGCACGAAAACCAGGATCGGCGCGATGGCTTTAAGCGCTCCGACGAAGAGATCGCCCAAAACGGCGATAGAATTTGCTACCGAATTTGCCGCATCCGTTAGCCCTTTTTTAGCCGCTGCTAGCTGCGCCGTATCGGTTACGCCGTCTGCTATGAGCTTGTTAAAATCCGCCGATTGACTATGCGTCCAAAAGCCTATCGCCGCCCCCAGTAGGATGCCGATTAGAATTTGAACGATCAAATTTCCGTCGGCGTATCGTTTTGCCAGTTTGCCAAACATTCTAGTGTCCTTGCTTTAAAGTTTAATTTTAGTTTAGGATTATAGCCGAATTTACGCCGAATTTACAAGCTTTGAGCGAGATTAATTTCAATTTTATTATGAAATGTTACAATTGCGAGATTAAATTTCATAAAAGGAAACGCTATGTATCTATTTACTTCAGAGGTGGTAAGCCCGGGGCATCCGGACAAATGCGCCGATATCATCGCAGATAGCATCGTCGATACGATCTTGATGCAAGATCCAAACGGTCGCGTCGCTAGCGAAGTTTTCGTCGCGGGTAAAAACATTATAATAGGCGGAGAGATAAACTCTAAGGTTAAGCTAAGCTTCAAAGACTATGAGGCGATCGTTAAAAATGCACTAGCAAAAATCGGCTACGACGGCAAGTCTAAATTTACTAAAGAGCAGTGCCTGCACCCAGACGACATTGAGATAAAAGTCTGCGTAAATCAGCAAAGCGCGGATATAAATCAAGGCGTCGATCAAGAAGGCGGCGAGATAGGCGCAGGGGATCAAGGCATAATGTTTGGCTTTGCTAGCTGCGAAGCAAACGAATATATGCCCGCAGCCATAACCTACGCCAGGATGCTTTGCGATAAGGTTTATAAATTTGCCAAAGCTAACCCTGATAAACTCGGCGTCGATATCAAAACTCAGGTCACCGTAGACTACGGCACGAAAGATAACTTTGAAAACTGCAAACCTCAAAGCATCCACACTATCGTTGTTTCGGCCCCTTGCGTCGAGACGATGAAGATAGAGGAGCTACGCGCCCTAGTGCAAACTCTCATCGACGATGCGGGCTTGCCAAAGGGTCTATATGATAAGAGCAAAACGCTCATCTATATCAACCCGACAGGCCGCTACGTAAATCACAGCTCGCTTCACGATAGCGGGCTAACGGGTCGCAAGCTCATCGTAGATAGCTTTGGCGGATATAGCCCGATAGGCGGCGGCGCGCAAAGCAGCAAAGACTACACGAAAGTCGATCGCAGCGGCCTTTATGCGGCGCGCTGGATAGCTAAAAACATCGTCGCGGCCGGCCTTGCTAAAAAGTGCATCGTCCAGCTAAGCTACGCTATCGGTATGGCAAAGCCTACCTCTGTTAGCGTCGATACGATGGGCACGCAGATCGCGGGTATAAACGACGATATGCTGTCAAATTTCGTTAGCGAGAACTTCGCCCTCACTCCGCGCTGGATAACAAATAAATTCGGCCTAGATAAACCCGGCAAAGATACGTTTTTATACGCTAAAGTAGCGGCCAAAGGTCAAGTCGGAAACGCCAAATATCCGTGGGAAAAGCTTGATGCGGTTGATACTTTTAAGGCTTTGATTAAATAATCTCCTAAGCCCGCTAAATTTAACGCGGGCTTAAATTTACCCTCAAATTTAAGGCTTCGTATGAAATTTCGCCCCGCTTTACGTCTTAAATTTTACTTCAAAAACCGCGCGACAAAATTTAAAGAGAATTAAGATGCAAACAGAAGCAAAACAAAACGGTGAAAACAAGGCGCTCGGACTCGTTTTGCTCGGTATTTGTGCTTTTTATTTTATTTGCGCGTTAGGCATTTTTGTATTGCCTTTTGATGTGCTGGCTCGCTCGTCTTTGGCGCGAGTTTTCGTAGAAGCTATGCTTAAAATTTACCCGGCCGTAGAGAGAGCTTTTACTCATACCGATTTTACGCAAAAGGCCGCGCTTTATATCGCTTATATGGGGATTATCAAGGTCGTCACGCTTGTCGGTTTCGTAGCTGCTTGCTTGCTGTGCGGCAGTAAAGAAAATAAAGCTTACACCTTAAAGATGATAATAAAAGAAAATCCTGTAAAAAGATTTTTTCTTTCTATTTTTATCATTTTTGTGAGCAGTTTTTTTGTGTATTGGGATTTTAGCGGTTACCACATCGGCTATCGTCATCCAAGATACTCGCCTGAATACGAATGGGTGCTGAAGTCTCCAGGCGAGCTGTTTTGGCAGATGTGTATTGATTTTATGCTTGTAGTTTTTGTTGCAGCTTGTATATTTTACGTATCATTGCAAATTCGGTTGCTATTTCGCAAACGCAAAAACGCCTAAATTTAGCAAATTTATCTAAAAAATTTATCGAGCAAGCCTTGTTTTGGCGTTATTATCTCAGACGGCGAGCCGTTTACGCTGTGATAGATGGCTTTGCCGTATTTCGTCGCGTAGCATTTGAGTAAATTTCGCTGTAAATTTGGCTCGGTGCTAGGCACGAACCAGCCGTTGTTCGTCACTGCGATCATGACGTCGAATTCCCCCTCAAATAGCTCGTCTCGCGTCGCTTCGTAGCAGATCGCGTTTCTGATTTTAAGGCCCTCTATCTCGTAGTCGCTAGGGGTGCTTGCCGTCTCAAAATCCTTCGCTCCGCCGAAAAATATTTTATTTATCAAGTCACGCGCAAACGCCGGTAACGGGATCTCCTCTCCAAAAGGCACGAGGATAAATTTATCCATCCGCCGCATCTTGCCGCGGTCAAAGAAAAACGCCGAGTTGTAGTTGGTGCCGTTTTCGCGAGCTAGCGCGCCGGCTACGATAGCGATCTTTTGCGACTTTTCGAGTAGTTCGGAGGTCAAATTTCGCTCGTGCGTCATATAAACGGGAAAGGCGCTCTCTGGCAAAATAACCGCCCTAAAGCCCGCTTTTATCGCCTCGTCTATGATTTCTAAATTTTGATTTATAAACTCGTTTTTTAGCTGCTTTTGCCACTTTAGCTCTTGCGGGACGCCGGTGTTTGATAGCTTTACCTCAAAAGGAATAGTTTTAAAATTTGGCGTATCATACTGCACCGAGCAGGCTAAAAGCACGGCAAAAGCGATAAATTTGAAGCGGTTTTTGACGTAAAACAGGCACAAAATCGCGGAGAAAATAAACGCAAGCGCGAGCAAACTGGGCGCAAATATGCCCGGCACGAAAACGGCTTCTAAATTTAGCCAGTTAAAGCCGAATGGATGGATGTTTGAAACTAGGATAAGCAATAAAGCCTTTAGCCAAATTTGAGCCGGGATGCCCGCTATCAAAAATAGCGCGCCGTAAATCAGTCCGATAGCTAAAATTTCAAGCGGGATGAGGTAGCCAAGCTCGTAATAAACGAGGCTAAAGCTGATCCAGTAAAACCAAATAATCCCGATAAAAAATCCCGTCCAAAAAAAGCCGCGGCGGTCAAATTTGAGTAGCAAATAAAAGCCCGCTATCGCAAAAAACGGCGAGATAAAATTTAAAATTTCGCCGCCCAAAACATCGGCTAGTATAAAATTTGAGATCAAAATCGCGCCGACAAAGGCTTTTATTATAATTTTAGTGCTAAAATAGGGGCTTAAAATTTTTTTTATCAAGGAACCCCATGCAAGAAGGAAATTTCGTAGCTTCATTACTACCTCTAGTCGTGCTTTTCGCGATATTTTATTTTTTGGTTATCAGACCGCAGCAAAAACAGCAAAAAGCTCATGCCGCGATGATAGCCGCACTCGAAAAAGGCGACAAGATCATAACTAGCGGCGGGCTAATCTGCGAGGTGATAAAACCGGAAGATGATTTTATCAGAGTTAAGCTTAACGACGACGTAATCGTGCGCGTTTCACGCGAATTTATCGCGAGAAAAATAGAAAAAACAGAGACGAAAGTAAATGCGTAACGGCAAAATAACATATAGGCTGATTATCTTTGTTTTGGCTTTGATTTTGGGCATTATATTTTCCGCGCCGTCTTTTACGGACAAGCTAGGCGGCTCTAAAATCAGCCTCGGACTTGATTTGCAGGGCGGACTTCATATGCTTCTTGGCGTCGAGACCGAGGAGGCCGTGCACTCAAAGATCAAGTCGATCGCTGCTAGCGTGAACTATTTTGCGAAAAAAGAAGACGTTTTGATAGATAGCTTTAAAATCCGCGAAGACAAGGTGGACTTTGAACTGCTTGATGCGGACGAAGCCGCTAAAATCGACGGAATGCTAAAAGATATCAAAGGTCTTAACGTGCAAAAAGACGGACTAAAATACTCTATCGGCTTAACCGACGCCGAGAAGGCCGAAACTATCGAATACGCGATAAATCAAGCGGTAGAAACGATCAGAAACCGCCTCGATCAGTTCGGTCTAGCCGAGCCTACGGTAGCAAGACAGGGCAAGGATAATATCCTAGTCGAGCTTCCAGGTATCAAAACGGCTGAGGACGAACAGCGCGCACGCGATCTCATCGCAAAAGCCGCGCACCTCCAGCTGATGGCCGTCGATGAAAAGCGCCAGTCGCAGGCAAACTCTATGAGCGAGGCCGAGGCTGAGAGCTATGGCGACGTCATCTATCCGGACGTCAAAAACGAGCAAATAAAATACGTCGTAAAAAACATCCCCGTACTTGACGGCGCGATGCTAACGGACGCTAGGGTTGCCTTTGATCAGCGCACCAACTCGCCTATCATCAGCTTTACTCTAAACGCCGAGGGAGCTAGAATTTTTGGCGATTTTACCGGTGCAAACGTCGGTAAGCGCCTAGCTATCGTGCTTGACGGCAGGGTTTACTCGGCTCCGTCGATAAACGAGAGAATCGGCGGCGGAAGCGGTCAGATAAGCGGCGGATTTAGCGTAGAGGAGGCTCACGACGTAGCTATTGCGCTTAGAAGCGGCGCTCTTTTGGCTCCGGTAAAAATGCTAGAAAAACGAAGCGTAGGACCAAGTCTAGGCGCCGACAGCATAAGACAATCTATGATCGCGCTAGCCTCGGCCTCGGTTTTGGTGGTACTATTTATGATAGTTTATTACGGATTTAGCGGCATTTTGGCAAATATCGCTCTTGTCGCAAATATCTTAATATTAGTCGCCGTGATGGCGATGTTCGGCGCTGCTCTAACGCTACCTGGAATGGCTGGCATAGTGCTAACCATCGGTATGGCAGTGGATGCAAACGTCATCATAAACGAGCGTATCAGGGAGCTGCTGCGCGACGGAGCCAGTATCGCAACAAGCGTGAAAAAAGGCTACGAAAATGCGATGAGCGCGATCATAGATGCAAATTTGACCACGCTTATCACCTCAGTCGTGCTTTATGCCTACGGCACCGGGCCGGTTAAGGGCTTTGCCGTTACGATGGCTATCGGTATCGTAGCATCGATGATAACGGCCATTTTGGGTACTCACGGGATGTTTGATACGGTGATGAATAAAATAGAAAAAAGCGGCAACACGCGATTTTGGTTCGGTTATAAAAGGGTATAAATGCAATTTTTCTCAAAGGCGCACATTTATGATTTTATGGGCAAGCGTTATGCGGCGCTTGCCGTTTCGGCGATACTATTTTTCGGATCGCTTTTTTTAATGGCGACGAAAGGCTTTAACTACGGCATCGATTTTTCAGGCGGTACGCTCATCCAGGTGAAGTACGATAGCGCAGTCTCGCTAGATAAAATTCGCGAGGCTCTGGCAAAAGACGAAGCCTATAAAAACGCGAGCGTTACGGAATTTGGCTCGGCAGAAGAAGTTACTATTAGATTTTCTGGGACGAACTCAAATTTAGGCAGCGACGTCGGAGCTAGCGTAGCGGAGCTTTTAAAAGATACTGGCAAATTTGAGATCCGTCGCACCGACGTAGTGGGTCCAAAAGTCGGCGACGAGCTGCGTGAAAAGGGCGTGATGGCGCTTGCGATCTCGCTCGTGGGGATTTTGATCTACATCGCGTTTAGATTCGAGTGGAGATTTGCGATGGCGGCGGTTGCTTCGGAGATTCACGACGTCGTGATCACGATGGGAGCTATCAGCCTTTTTGCTATCGACGTAAATTTAGACACTCTTGCGGCGATCCTTACGGTCGTGGGTTACTCGCTAAACGACACGATCATCGTCTTTGACCGCATCAGAGAAAATATCAAAAGCAGCAAGAGCACGCATCTTGATACGATAATAAACGAATCGGTCTCCGCGACGCTAACTAGAACGATACTCACATCAGGCACCACGCTCATCACAGTAGTCGTGCTGTTTTTGTTCGGCGGAGATATGATACACGGATTTTCTTTGGCGCTGATAGTGGGCATCGTCATCGGTACGCTTAGCTCGATATTCGTTGCCGCGCCTATGCTTTTATGGTTTAAATTTAGCGTAGAAAAATACCGCGCGACGGAGGCTGAAAAGTCGCGCGCTCAAAGAGAGAAGCAAAAGCAACGAGAGATGTTTGAAAAAGGCGCTATATAAGGAGAGGCGATGAATTGGGGTAAGGTTGTTTATATTTTTTTCGCTCTCATGAGCCTAACGACGACGGCAGGATTTTTGTACGACAAAAACGAGATTGCGCTTTTTATAGCCGCGAGCGTAAATTTAATTTCGACGTTGCTAAAAATCGGGGTTAAAAATATCTTTGCCGCCGAGCTTTTCGCTAGTTCTTTAGTGGCTGATTTGCACCTTATTCCGGCGTTTGGGATACTTCAGGTAAACGGCAATGCTAATATCGCTTATTCGCTAGCTATCGGAGCGACGATCGCAAATGTTTTTTCGCTCGCCTTGGTTTTGGTCGAGTCAAGCAAAACGCAAGAAGAATTTTAGGAGTAAAAATGAGTGAAAATTTAAAATACGAGCCTGCGAAAATAGAAAAAAAATGGAGAGAGATTTGGAGCAAAAGCGGCGAATTTGAGCCCAAAGAAGACTATAGCCTGCCTAAAAAATATATCCTAAGCATGTTTCCATACCCTAGCGGACGCATCCACATGGGGCACGTGCGAAACTACTCTATCGGAGATGCCATAGCTAGATACTACCGCAAAAAAGGCTACAACGTTTTGCATCCTATCGGCTTTGATAGCTTTGGCATGCCTGCGGAAAATGCGGCGATAAAGCACAAAATCCATCCTAAAATTTGGACTTACGAAAATATAGACTACATGCGCGGCGAGCTTGACGCTTTGGGACTTAGCTTTTCTAAAAAGCGCGAATTCGCGACGTCTGATCCGCTTTATACTAAATTTGAGCAAGAATTTTTTATCAAAATGTACGAAAAGGGGCTAGTTTACCGAAAAAGCGCGGTAGTAAATTGGTGCGAATACGACCAAACGGTGCTTGCAAACGAACAGGTCGAAGACGGATGCTGCTGGAGATGCGGAAATGCCGTAGTCCAGCGCGAACTACCGGGCTACTACCTAAAGATAACTAGCTATGCGCAGGAATTGCTAGATGATTTGAAAAAATTAGAGGGAAAATGGCCGTCTCAAGTGCTTACGATGCAGGAAAACTGGATCGGTAAGAGCTTTGGACTCGAGTTTAAATTTAAGCTAGACGAGGAGTCGAAGCGGATTTTAGAGGGTGGCGAGCCAATAGACGGTTTTGAGGTATTTACCACGCGCCCGGATACGATTTACGGCGTTAGTTATGCAGCTTTAGCGCCTGAGCACAGGATCGTAAAAAGACTGCTTAACGCAGGTAAATTAGAGCCGCAAAAAGCGGAAAAAATCAGAAAAATTTTAAACCAAAGCCCGCGCGAACGCCAAGCTAGCGAAAAAGACGGGCTTTATTTGGGCATAAACGTCTTGCATCCGCTAACCGGAGAAAAAGTACCGGTTTGGGTAGCCAATTTCGTCCTGGCAGACTACGGTAGCGGCGCGGTTATGGCTGTACCGGCTCATGATGAGCGCGACTATGAGTTTGCGAGTAAATTTGGCCTGCCGATAAAGCCGGTGGTTAAGCCTACCCAGGGCGAATTTGAGGGCGGCAAGGCTCTAACGGAGTACGGAATATCTATAAATTCGCCGCTCATAAACGGTCTTGGCAGCGAAGAAGCAAAACTAAAAATAATAGAAAAATTTGAAGCGGATAAAATCGGCAAACGCGTCGTAAATTTTAAAATCCGCGACTGGGGCATCTCTAGACAGCGCTACTGGGGCGCGCCGATACCGATGGTGCACTGCAAGCACTGCGGCGTCGTGCCTGAAAAGATCGAAAATCTGCCCGTGACGCTGCCTGACGACGTACAGATAACGGGCGAGGGAAATCCGCTTGATAAACACGAGAGCTGGAAGCACGTAAAATGTCCAGAATGCGGCGGCGAGGCTATCCGCGAGACCGATACGATGGATACGTTTTTTGAGAGTAGCTGGTATTTCGCTAGATACGCCAGCGACGAAAAGACGTGGCAGGATCGCGCGTTTGATGCTAAAAGCGTGAATTATTGGATGAACGTGGATCAGTATATCGGCGGTATCGAGCATGCGATCTTGCACCTACTTTACGCTAGGTTTTTCCAAAAGGCCTTACGAGACCTGGGCTACCTAAGAGACGACGAGCCGTTTGAGCGACTGCTTACTCAAGGCATGGTGCTAAAAGACGGCAAAAAAATGAGTAAAAGTAAAGGCAACGTAGTCGATCCAGACGACATCATTAACAAATACGGCGCCGATACGGCGAGGCTTTTTATCCTCTTTGCCGCGCCTCCGCAAAAAGAGCTTGAGTGGAACGATAGCGCGGTCGAGGGCGCATTTAGGTTTTTAAACCGCTTATACGAACGAAGTGCGAATGTCAAAAAATGTACTCAAATCCCGCAGATAGCGCACGCAAATTTGAGCAAAGAAGAAAAATACGCGCGAATGAAGGTTTATGAGGCGCTTAAAAAATCAAACGACGTTTACGAAGAAAATTTTGCCTTTAATACCCTAATCGCGGCCTGCATGGAAGCCCTAAACGCCGTAAACGCGCAGGATAATGAGGATGTAACGACGGAAGCCTTTTTTATCGTTTTAAATCTACTCGAGCCTATCGTGCCGCATATAGCAAACGAGCTTAGCGAGCAGCTATTTGGTAGAGCAAATTTTACGAAAATAGAAATCTTAAACGAGGTTTTTGAGCAAGATAGCTTAAATTTAGCTATCACGGTTAACGGCAAAAGGCGAGGCGAATTTGAGGCGTCAAGTAGCGCTAGCGATGATGAGATCATAGCTTTAGCTAAACAAAGCGCAGAGAAATGGCTCGAGGGTAAGGAAATAATCAAACAAATTTACGTAGCCGGCAAGCTCGTAAATTTCGTAATAAAAGGCTAAATTTTGAAGACTAAATTTTTACTATTTTTAACGGCTTTTATCTTGGTGGGATGCAGCTATAAGCCGGTCTCAAAGATAACTAACGACATAATGGGCGAGCACGTTTACGTAAACGTGCTTATAAGTAAAGAAGAACCTAAAAACAGCGTTTGGATAAAAGACAGCGTGCTTGAGGGCATCGTAACTAGGCTGGGAAAACGTATAAGCGACGATAAAAATGCGCCTACGTCTATAACCGTGTCGATAAAAACGCTTAGTTATCAGCCCTTGCTTTTTGACGAGTACGGCTATGTAACGTCTTATAAGGCGATTTTGGCGTTAAATTTCGACACCAGGCTAAAGAACGGCAAGATACTATCGGTGACTACTTCGGGCGAGCATGACTTTACCGTGTCGCAAAAGATAAGAGATACTAGATTCGCCGACGGCGTCATCAGCGAAAGCGATAGATATAATGCCGTAAAGCAGGCTTCTCAAGAGGCTTTTGACGAGTATATCGCTACGCTTGCCGTAAAAGGTCTAAAGCGTGGCGACTAGCGTCAATCAAGTCATAAAAGAGACTATCCAGACTATAAAAGAGCGCGGACTCGTGCTAACTCCGGATAACTACGCCGAAGTTTTTTGCGAGACGGCAAAAAAAAACGGCGTTATAGTGCCTGATTGTCAAAAACTAGAAAAATACGTCGGCAGACTAAATGATGAATTTAAGGCGCAGTTAAAACAAAAAAACGTAAAAAGCGTGGACGAGCTTTTTGCTTTTATGGCCTCTAGGTTAAATTCACCCAGCCTCGTCGAGTATCCAAAGCTAGTAGCCGCACTGTGCGCTATGAGTAAAAAAGTACTTCAAGCAGCGGCCGCGCTACATAACAAAAGCGCAAGAAAGCTGGCAGAAGCCAGTATCGAGGCGCTAAATAGACGCACCGACGCCCAAACCGCCGACAGGATAAAAGATAAGTGGTTTGATTTTTTGACCGATTACGACGACAGCTTTTTAAAAAGGCTTAACGACTACGGGATAAAAAAAACGGATGATTTAGCGGAGATGGTCGCAGAGCTTGACGGCGCGATTAGGAGCGCTGGAAGTGCTGGAGCGTGCGAGGAGTTCGTCTCGCTTTTGACGGCTACGCTAGAGCCGTCCATCACCGATAAAATAATCGGCGACATAGATAGGATAACTAAAAATTTAAAAGACGAGCCTAGGCTGCTTGAAAGCTTAAAATTTAGAAACGATATAAAAAATTTAACCAAGAAACGCATCGAGCTGGATAAAGCCGAAATTTCAAGCAAGATAGCCGCGCTAGATAAGGTACTAGAG